>JAAEOI010000209.1 GCA_024244665.1 Bacteroidota bacterium
ATCCGGAACCTCGATTACACAGGGTTGATAAGCATGCATAAATCCTTTGAATGCCGGGCTATGAAATCGTTCCCATCCCTTCAGGGGGAACTCTACACAACTCTGATTGTTTTGGTTGGCATCCTCTTTTCCGGCCTTAGGGCTCTTTCCCACGCATTGAGTGAGCAGTAGAGCCAGGCTCAGGATAGGGATCAGGGATGTTAAAACATGGATTTTGACTTTCATGGTAATCTCAAATTAATTCAGCTTTAAATAATCCAACTTTTGTCCTTTTAATTCTTGCTTGATTATTTAGTGCTTAGTTCTTATTTAACAAATCTATTGGTCTTTTATCGTAATTCTTCTGCCACTCTTTCCAAGTATAGACGGCCAAAAAATCAGTTTCCGAATATCCCTTGTCACCATATTTATTCATCCACTCCAAGGTGGCCTTGTGCAATTCTTTTTGAATTTTTCGATGCTTTTTATCTCCAAAATAGTTGTGTAACTGGGCAGGATCATTTTCCCGGTCATAGAGCACCTCGATATCTGCACCACCAATAAAAGAGTCATGATTATGCATTGTAGATCCACCTGGAAATTCTTCATCCACCGCAAAGGTGTAGGTCCAGTCTTTTGTATAGACCCCGCGGTAATGCCTGGCTGCATACATAAATAAGGGCTGACTCTCAACCGCATCATCTATACCACTCAGAATCTCCTCTGACAAATCCATTCCCTGAACGGATTCTGGAATCTCCACATCCAAAAATCCCAGCACCGTTGGCATAATGTCCATGGTCCCTATCAGCAAATCACTCTTTCGGCTTTGAGGGAGGACATATTTCCCACTGATTACCAGGGGCACCCGGCACGAATAATCCTGAGGTGTAAGTTTGGGTATCCTGGCCCTGTGTGAGCCAATCAAATCGCCGTGATCGGAAGTGAAGACAATAAGTGTTTTTTCGTACACGTCTTTGTCTTTTAAGATTTGAATCAGGCGACCAAAAGCCTCGTCGCAGGCAGTTACCATGGCTAAATAGTTCCGGTATTGCTTCTTTCTGCAATCAAACATCGACGGATTGCTCTTTAAGTCGGCTCGCAACTCAATGTCCATATCCTTGTATGGGTCAATCAGATCCGGATCAAGCTCACTCACATCATAATTGTATTGCCTTTCAGGAATGTCCGCACAACCGTCTCCTACAAAATCGTGTGGCGGATGCCAGGAAACGAACATTGCGAAGGGTTTGTCGTCCTCATAATCACGCAACCACTTTTCGGCCTGTCTGGTTTGTCCCTCCAATTCCCAGGGTGAATCCTTGTATTCATCCTTGAAATAGACTTTCTCATTGTTATCGTTCCAATAAAAACATGCTTCCGGGCTAAAATCAACGGTGCAATTGTTAGAAAGGAAGGTACCGTTAAAGCCATGCCTGTTCTCGCCTGATGGTATACCGGTATCTCTGTTACCACCTCCGTATAAATGCCATTTACCCACATAAGCTGTTTCATATCCAGCTTCATTTAATGCCTGGGCAAAGCTAGTTCCTTTGTTAGGAAGCAAAGGAACATCGTTGGTAAAACATCCATTGTACAATGGATGTTGACCGGTCATCAACATGCCCCGGTGAGGGGTGCAAAGTGGCGAATTTGAAATGGCATGATTAAATGAAATTCCTTCGCTTGCCAGCTGATCGACATGAGGCGTAATCGCCTGACTGCCTTCATAATAACCAACCATATCATAAGACTGTTGGTCTGTGAATACAAAAAGCAGATTTGCTTGTTGCGCACCGATCTTCTGAAATACTAAAAGACCGGTCAGCAAGGTAACAAAAGTTCGTATTTTCATATTAATAGTAATCATTTGCGTTGTTCTACCTGAATGGTAACCGGACCCAATAAACCTGAACTCTGCAGCGGTGAATCTTTGGTATAGTGCCTATAGGAAGTAAAGGTGTGTCGCTTGCCTGGCCTGGCTTCGCCATTCAGCACCCAATCGGGCCACTGTCGACCCTTAATACCATCATCTTCAAAAGCCTCATCACCTATTAAACGGTTGCCCCAGAGGTTAACCACCTCAATCTCCAGCTTGTTGTTTTTCTCCTGAACGGCTTCTGTAATTTCCAGCTGCATTGGTTTGGTCCAGGCGATGCCAAGGTCTTTTCCATTCAGCATCACCCTGGCCATGATATTCACTTTGCCCAGATTCAGAAATAACTTTTCACCTTTTCCAGCCTGCTCGCAATCAAAGGATTTGGTGTAAGTGGCTTTACCTGAATAGTATTTAATCCCTTCTTCCGGACGGTTTATCCAATCTTCCAATTGATCGAATGTTACTATTTCAGGTCCGCCCCATGCAGGATCAAAAGCTACATCCCAGCTGCCATCAATGGTTGATACGGTCTTTTGGGGATAGAAGTTCTTATCACCCTTATCAGCAGATGCCTGTTTTCTATCACTGAATACAATTGCATATGCTTCGTACTCGTCAAACAGCAAAGGAATGCTGACGATACCCTCTTTAATGGTATACTCCGGCAGAGCACGAATTTCTCCGTTCATGGGATTCCATAATTCAGGGACTCCTCTCCCTGCACGAAATTCACAATTCACCTCTGTTTTCGCATTGGTTCTGTTGGAAATAAAATAGAGGTCTGTTCCCGGCATTTTTTTGTGTATGTACCGGACCGTTCCATCGGCAGTGAAATCAGGGTGAACCCCAATGCTTCTTAAATAACTTGCAGTGGTCTGGTAGTTGGGATAGATCTCATCACCATCGGTTTTTGAATAATCACCTCCCCATAAAATCTTACCTTTTCCGTAGACGATTTCTGTTTCCTGTGAAGGAATTTCAAAGCCATCCCACATTTTTTCGCTCAATGCTTTTACCTCACCATCGCAGGCCGGGTAATTGGCCAACCCTGGTGACTGCAGGGCAGGATGACCAATAACGGTTGCTCCTTGCAGAATCAGGGATTCTATCTTTTCAAGTAGCTCTGGTGTCATGGAGTTGATCTGGGGTAATACCAGTATTTCATAAGAGGCACCGCCCTCAAAGACCACTTTTCCATCTTTGACCGATGCACGGTTCATTAAGATTCTCGGACTGCAGCCGTCAAAATTGTAGCCTTTTCTGTCGGGCATAAACTCCTTGGCATTTTTTGAATTACTGGCGATAATCTGATCTGTTTCTGCATCAAAGTCAAAGGATTTATATCCATCCAGATATTCATTGCCTTCCACTGCAGAAGCAGGTGGCAGAAATACATGTGGAGCACCTTCTCCAATAAGATAAAGCACATCAGCCACGCCTGTTCCTTCTTGCAGCATAGCCTGACTGCGAGCAACATACTTATGGTAAGCGTCAGACATTTCCCACCACGTTTGCCCTCTGTCCCAATGTACACCGTAGGGTCCCATGGTCATACCGGGTCGATATTGCTCTCCAATGGATTTATGTGCAAAGGTGTGATATACCAGGCGGTTGATACCGGAGCAAAAAGCCCAATCGTTCTGATTTTTTATGGAACCGGGATAACTTTTCCAGGCTACCAGGTGAGAGGTAAATGCTTCGGCTGCCACCACCGGACGACCATATAAATTAGCAATTGATGTTCCCTCAAAAGTGCTGAAACCTGTACTGAAACCAAAACCCTTATTCCAGAATTCACACATGGGGACATCGGCGTATGAACCCAGATCCAGATCGGTATTTGGATTCATATCGTAGGGTTCAATGGATAAGCCCATACCATATTTTCTTCCAAAATCTTTGAAATACTGCACATGGTTTTTCATGATCAGTTCCTGTGAGACCATTCTCAAATCCCATAAAAAGCGTTCGCTTTTCTCCACATCACCTACAATCATTCCGGTATACACCGGCAGGAAAGGTAAGGGATCGTAGCCGCGAAGCGCTTCAAACTTTTCCCGGAAATCGTCGGTCCAGTTTTGTGCTCCCATCTCCCAGCTGTCCATATGGATCATTTTCCAACCACCCTGTTTGGTTGAATCGGGTTGTACTTTTTCAATAAGCGGAATCATAAAATGCTCCAAATGGTGCTTCATGGCATCAGCGCTCATTTTATCTGCTTCAAAACCCAGCCCGGGCATGGGTGCCGGACGGGTAATTGCACCATTATTCCTTCTTCCGAATCGCATAATGGTCCACTCTCCATCGGGAACTTCCCAGTTCAGGGTGCCATCTTCATCCATATATTCGGTAATATCGATAATGTCTTTTGCTGTTATTCCTCTTGCATCTCCTTTGAAATTTTCAGCCAGCAATGCAGGTTCCGGGAAATATTGGATTACTCCTTCTCTTGAACTGTAAGGCGGACGGTAGTACAATGCTTTCTCATCCGAATCTGCTATTACGCTTTCATTTTCAATGAGTGGAAAAGCAAGAACTGCCACATCCTGGTAATATCCTTCCCAACGTTCACGCAGTTCGGGAGTAAAACCACCCAGTCCAAAAAAGGGATTGCGGCCTTCTGGAACTTCAAGCACCTTTGATACCTGAGCAGGACCTGAAACTTCAGCCTTAGTGGCTACCAGGTGTTGCATGGATTCTTCCATTTTCACCCACGGGCCACCACTGCCTGTCCAACCTGGACCGGAACCCAGTGTCAGTACAATGCCCAGGCGCTCACACTCTTTAACAGCATGTACGAAATTCTCCTGCCACTCTTCGCTCAGGAACTTAACAGGTCCCTGTGGCACTCCTACATTTACTTCCAGGAACAGAACATGCTCAATTCCAACCTCTTTCATGGATTCAAGGTCGGCTGTCATTTCGTGTTTATCCTGGTTCCCATCCATAAAATACCAGTATACCCCGGGTTTTGCCGAGTTAGGAGGATTTTGGAATGATGATTTTAAGGCATTATAGGATTCATTTTCAGCGCTACAGGAGGCAAGAGAAATTATCAATGCCAGTAGAAATATGCTTTTATAGTTCATAATATTTATTGTTATTCAATAATCAGTGTTTGACTGTATATCTTTGTGCAGCTTTTGATTCTTACCAGATAAATTCCCGTTTCCCAATCGCTTAGCTCTATCTCAATTCTTTCTGGAAGATGATCATTTGAGTAAACCAGTTGTCCCATCATTGTATATATTTCAACAACTGAGGACTCCGGGACTTCGATATACACTTTATCCCTGGCCGGATTTGGGTAAACCTGAGGAGTGGCAGATTCATATTCATGTATATCCGTGGTTTTGCTTG
Source organism: Bacteroidota bacterium (assembly GCA_024244665.1). The sequence goes on from JAAEOI010000209.1 coordinate 5,219, forward strand.
CAGGATAAAGCTGGCTCTGTGGAATCACTTCCTTCAACTGGCTCGCACTTTCCCATTCGAGTTTAATCGTTCCATCTCCTGTTTTATTGGCATATTCTATTTTAACAGGTACTCTATCATCTGCTGCCAGGTTTATCTTTACAGTATGTGTTTGATTGGCATCTGATGTTTTCCATGCATCTATAACTAATTCATTAGCAATCCACAACCTGCCTATATCACCTACAGTTAAATCTATGGTATATTCTTCCGTGAAATGAGGCTCAATAAATCCTTCCCACCTGGCATTCCAGAATGTGCTTCTTGTTCCACATCCGGGTGATTCATCCACGTCCCATTTATGATCTATAATAGAATCAAGCCCACTGCAAATAGAGTCCGTAAACCATCTTCTTCCACCTATATCACCACTATATAGGGTTCTGAAAAGCCCGGATCCATCGTCTGGATAGATCAGCTCTTTTCCGGTAAAGACCACCTTATCAATGTGCAATGCCCCAGCTGCCGAATCAGCGACTATTTTAAAAATCTGTTCTCCAGAATTAATTCTGACTTCCGTTTCTATGCCGGACCAGTCATTTTCAGTTCCCGTTTTGGGCAAGGTAATCGTAGAAACAATTCGATTATTCATTTCCAGGGAAATACGCTGATCATCCGCACTGGCAGAATAAAACAGTTTGACGGTATAAATTCCGGCAGAATTTACCTTAACCGTATACTCAAGCCACTCTTTACTAAATATATCTGTAACATAATACCCATCGTCTGCAGATTCTTTTATATCAACAGATTCACCAGTTCGATATACTCCACCGCTATTGCCTGAAACCGCATCAGCATAGGCGATTCCCGCACTCCCCTTGTCAAAATCTTCCAATTCTATAGTTCCGGGGATATTTAACTCTGTATAGGGAGACTGTTCGGTAGTGACAATAGCTGTTGTACTGTAGTTGTAATTAAACCGGCGATCGGGCGCAGATTCTCCATCAGTGGAAAATGCAGTAATATCATCCAGGTGCTGTGGATTGTCGGCCCATTTGAAATAAAACTCCGGGATGTCGCCTGTTTTACTCAAAGCAGAACGTGGTACACTGATCTCCATTTCAGTCCCACTCAGCGCATAGGGAATGGTGATTTCATTGCTCCATTCTAATCCTGTCCACTGTTTGACTGTGGTGTGTGTAGCAGACAGGCTCCCTTTATTGATTACATAATCGTATCCTTCCCATCCGGTCGACTGCGTCCTGTCGACATCAATGAATAACAACATCCAGTTGGGATCGTCATGAGAAGTAAGATCGCGGACCGTTTTCACATAGAAATAGATGCTATCATTATCGTATGCCACTTTGCTGCACATAATATCATTTCTTCCTGTGGTGTTGGTATATTTCAGGCCGCCGTATCCGTTGTGATTGCGATGACGGGTATCTCCTATGGCATCCCGAAACTCGCTGGTCACCAGGTTCCAGTCACTGAAACCACTGTCAATGCTAATGTGGCTAATACCTGTCTGGATGGTATGGGGACGAACACCCTTATATCTCCTGATATTCTGCGCCATCTGCATGTAATAGTTATCGGTATACCCATCTTTCATGGGTTGAATAGCCCTGTTAAATTCGGCATTATATTGATCCACAAAGTAATAATTACTGCTCCTGCCCATAAAAGGGTTCACTGCACCATCATGGAATTTTCCGGCAGTCCATTCATTCCAGTCGTTGATGTAGATAAAATCAGGATCAGAAATAATGGCTTCGTCCCAACGTTCCTGGAAATATATACCATAGCCCTCCGGATGATCCACTGTCTGGTCTAACCACGGAACATAGGCCGATTCAGGCATATCGTATTCATTTAGTGACGGTTCGCCATTGGCGCGGCTCCATGATTTGCCCACAAGTGAGCTTGGATGTTGAGCAGGGCATACCGCTGCCTGTTCATTTATACCATTATGTGTGGCAACTAATTCGTCGGGTTCCAGAGCTTTCACCCGGCTATCCTCAAGCGCATAGCCAAAACTCCAGTTGCCCTCCGTGCCAACAAAGCGCTCTCCGGCCCAGTGATAATACCCCCACCACATATTTCGCTTCGAGAAGAACTCTTTTACTTCCTGGGTATAATCCGTATAAAATTCTTCAGTATAATAGGGATCTCCATAATGAGGATGATCAGGATTGCTAACTGCACCAGGATCATAATTTGGATTTGGGTTTTGAACTCCCCCTCCGTTAGCATCCACAGCAGGCTTATCATTGTAGAGCAGCAGAGGTTTTCCATTCCAGTAAAACCACAGATCCTTGTAACGCTCAGTTCTGTAAAAGCCATCGTAAAGGTCCTGGACAACTGAAATAACAGGACCATTAAATGCCCAGAAACAGAATTTTGGCACTTTGTTACCTTCAGCCTTCATCTTTTGCATCGTCTTAAAAAGCACCTCCCATTCGTCCCAGTATCTTACTGCATTGGTCACATCCATAATCAACACATCCACACCGGCATTGGCCAGCATGGCCATGTCTTTGCGTATTACATATTCATCCTGACTGAGAAAGTACCCCATTTCGGATTCTCCCCAGTGGTAACTGTAGCTTCCATAATTCCACAGGGGATGATGGGCATCAAGGCGTGCACCGGGATCAGCCTTCAGGATTTTTGTAACATCAGCAGAAAACGGGCTTGGAAAATTGGAATGATGCCCCTGGGTATGCCAGGTGACATAAAAAATACCAACCGTTCGCCTTTTTTCGCTTACATTTCCAATTTCCTCATAATCCGGCATTTCTCTTCCCAGCGCATCTGTTGCTACCCAGTTATCGGCATACAAATCCCTGTAAGGGCTTTTGAAAATTACTGTGTCGGCCGGATTAAATACTTCCGTTGTTTCATTGTAATCAATAGATGCACTGTAGAGCCTCAGAGTTGCATCCCGTTGTGCAATGGCCACGTGACCGTATGCCTCCACTTCCATGCCGGCAAAACTGCCCATGGCCAGCATATTGGCATCATATACCGTACCGGAGGTAAAAGCATCATCACTTAATCCATCCAGGTCAATTCTGATATAGGGAGCATCATTATAAAACAGATAAATACTTGTCCCAAAATCTTCAATTCGCAAAGTTCCTCTTCCTAAGAGGCTTGTTACACCTTCGGGTTTGGGAACCTCTATTCGTGCAAATTCAGTTCCGCCGCCTTCTCCTTTATCCTGCCCCGAAAACTGAACAATCATTGACAAACCATCACTGGCTGGATAAAAAGCAATTCCCTCCCTGTTAAAACCGGGATCATGATCGGGTTCCTGTATGCTTTCAACAAGAGCCACAATCCTGATAACAATACCTGCACGGTTTGAACCAACCAAATAATCAATATCTGCCTCAAAGACATACCGCTGTCCATATTTCTTTTTTGAGCAGATTACCCGTTTTTCAATCCATTGAAACTGCAGGGCACCACTGGAAATATCACCCGCATTAAAAACAGAGGGCATAAGCGTGTTCCATTGACCATAAAACTTGAACCTGTCCCAGCCTTCAGTGGGATTAAATGCCTGGACATACTCAGCCTCATAACTTGCTACTGGACGTTCGTCCCAGGTTTGGGCGTTTATGCCAATGCCTGTACCAAGCAGCAACAGTAGAAACAGATGTATTTGTTTTTTCATTTTTATATTCAGTGATGTAAGTCTTAACCGTTTTTGAAACCTGATAAGATTGAATATTTATTTCTTTATAAATCTTTTCATACAAATCCTGAACCACCGTAATTACAGGCCCGTTGAATGCCCAGAAACAAAACCGGGGCACTTTGTTGCCTTCGGCCTGCATTTGCGGCATTGTTTGAAATATGATTTCCCACTCATCCCAGTATCCATCCGCTTTGGTCACATCTGCAGCATAGGGTTTTGATAATTTTGCTTTATCCTGTGTGTGCCATGTGATGTAGAAGATACCTGTTACCCGGCGCCGGTCTTTTTTTTCCGGACCAACTTCCAGAGATGAAGGCATGGACCATCCTAATGCATCGGTGGCCACCCAGGTATCGGGGTAGATATCCCGGTAACTATGACTGTGGTCGTCTTCAGGCAGATCATTATTATTCTGCTCAGGGCTTGAACAACCCACAATAAGCGAAATGAGCAAAGAAAAAAGTAATCGTTCTAGATTAACAGGTTTCATCTTAGTTGCTTATGTTTGATTTTTCCACCGGTCCGAACATGTTTCGGTTCACCTTCCAGCCCTGTGCTGATACCTGGATAGGTAAATAAACAACAATCACAATCAAGAGGGATCTCTTCATTATATGAGGTGACTAGGGTCAGATATCATTGAAAGGATTCTACTGATAAAGGAACTGCAATCCGCACAAAACCGGTTTAATGTTTGTCCACAATGATTATAAAATTGTCCAAAGCAAAGCGCACCACCTCATGCTAAAGAACAGGATGGACGATGAATTTCCCGGCTTGCTTTGCTTGTAGATTTCTTTATCGTATTTTCGGGACAGAATGCAATATCGCTACTGTGAGTAAACGACTGTATGCATATGCCATCCTGTCCATTCTCTGGAGCCTCAATGTGGGAGGACAGTTGGAGCCCGGTGTGCTGCCCTTTCTTGGAGAAAGTGAATCCCTCTCCGTGGAACATGGGCTTTCCAATATGAACATTACCGCCATCTGCCAGGACAGCATGGGCTATTTATGGATCGGGACGGCCCGCGGACTGAACAGATACGACGGACTCCAGTTCAAACACTTTTTCTTTTCTCCGGGTGGACAGTCCGGGGGAATCCCCTATGATTTTGTGGAAGATATTTTCCACTGCCGGAACCATATCTTCGTCAAAACCAGGCTGGGGACCTCCACTCTGGACCTGAAAAACGGCAAATGGCATGACATTACCGCCGACATCAGAGTATCAGATATGACTGCCTCAGGATCGCGGGCATATTTCATCATCCAGGGGAATCTGTTTGAATTTGATTTTAAGACCCGCGCGCTGATCCAGAACACCATTTTTAATAACAGGGAGTTATCCTACTTTGTGCAGAGTGATGACGATTGCCTCAGGGTTCTGACCCAGGACCGGCACTCCATGTTGAGCTATTGTCCGGGATCCGAGGATTACAGCTCAAGCTCACTTTTCGGAGTAGAAACGGAAGACGGGCCTTTTTTCCACCTGGTCAATCAAACATTATTCCTGAGTACAAAAGCCGGACTGTACATACTCCCCATGGATGAAAAAGGGGCAATCAGGTGGGAAGATCGAAAGATCCTCTCAGATTTTATTGCTTCCTCCCCCCTGTCAGTCTTTGTGGATGTTCAGCCCCTGGATAATAGCCACATGCTGATTACCTTTTTTGAGCATGGCTTGCACCTCTACGACTTGGAGAATGGTCAGGTGACAAAGCTTGACCAGGAAATCCGGGGCATTCAGTCCGAACTGATCAAGTGCCTTTTCAAGGACCAGGATGACAACCTGTGGATAGGCACCTTTGACAATGGCCTTGCAGCCTTTCATCGGAACAGATTGGCTTTCAACATACGAAGAGATCTGAACCTACTATCCCGGGATATTTTCATCAACACCATAACCTCGAATCCTCGAGCCGGCGACCTCTTGATGGGAACTCGGACTCAGGGACTTGTCAGCACGCGGGGAGACTATTACCAAAGCCTGAACCGGGATCTGGAATCCATGAACATGATGAATGTGATTAACCTGTTCATTGATTCAGAGGAGAAGATCTGGATCGCAGGATACGATAAACTAGTTATCTATGATCAGAATAAAGAGACAATCATCCTTCCGGATGTGCATGCCGACCTGTCTCATATCCAGCACATATCGGAAATGGAAGGAAGCATATACCTGGCCTCCCACCAGGGATTTTACATCTACAGCCTGGATGGAAAATTGAAGGCCCATCCCCTTGAAAAAGTTGATGGAGGTAACCAGGTCATCCACATGCAGGACAGTTCCCTGTATTGTTCTGAGTTATCCGGGCTCTACAGCATTCAAAGAGAATCCCTGGAAATAGAGCCACTGACTCTCCGGAAAGATGGTGCACCCTTTCACTACCAGGGTGCTGTCTGCATGATGCAGGAATCAGATTCCATTTTGTGGATAGGAACACTCTCATGGGGACTAATCAGGGTCAACCTGCTCAGCCTGGAAAGCACTAATTATCTTGCGCCGGATGGTCTGCCTGGAAATGATATCACTGCCATCGAAAAAGACCATGAGGGCAGGCTGTGGCTCAGCACTTCGGATGGGATCTCCTGCATGTTTTCCCCGGGGCAGTTCATCAACTTTTCTTCCCATGAAGGCATCTGGAACTATCAGTTTCACCGGCGTTCCTCCTTCCGGGATGACAATGGAACAATTTATTTTGGAGGGAACAGGGGACTCAGCTATTTTAAACCAGATGAAATCAAGCTCAATGAGGCCTTTGAAGAGCCTATTTTTTTCCATGAACTCATTGTCAATGAAAAAGCCATTGAAGCTGGAGATGAGTCAGGCATATTAATTCAATCCCTTCCCTTCACGGAAAAACTGATCTTTGACCACCGGGTGACCAATTTTTCCATTGCCTATTCTGCCACTGAGTTTTATGCCCACGACCAGGTCCTTTACACCCAGAAGCTGGAAGGCCTGGATACGCGATGGCAACTACCCAGTAAATCGCAAAGGGTGAATTACTCCAACCTGCCTCCCGGTCTCTACACCCTGCACGTAAAAGCCCGCAGGGATTCGGGTATCTGGTCGGAACCCTCTTCCATTGGCATCCGGGTTTTGACTTCCCCATGGTATAGCTGGTGGGCATTCAGCCTTTACCTCTTTTCCTTTGTGCTCCTGGTTTTCCTAATCTTTTCCCTGCGCTTCCGGAACCGCATGATGAGTGCCAACCTTGAAGCGGAACAGCATGAAAGACTCAGGGACCAGGATATTACCGAGATGAAACTTCGCTTCTTCACCAACATTTCACATGAATTCAGAACTCCTTTGTCCATCATCAACGGCATCATCTCACTGATCTCCAGGCAGGTCGAATTCGAGGGGAAAACAGAGGAGCTGTTCCAGACCCTGCGCCTGAATGTGGACCGTCTGATCAGGTTGATCAACCAGCTGCTCACCTTCAGGGAACTGGAAAGCGACACCCTGAAACTCAGTGTCCGCCCGGAAAAGATAAATGAACTGGTGGACAAGATATGCAGCACGTTTGAAGAGTATGTACGGGGTAAGGATATCTCCCTGATGAGCCATATCCCGGCCCTGAAGGGGGAGTTCTATTGTGATGCTGACAAAGTGGATAAGATCCTTTCGAACCTGATCTCAAATGCCATAAAATACACCTCCTCGGGAGGCAGTATCCGGGTCAGCGGGAGACTGCTTTCCCCGGAAGATGCCGGTGATACCTATTCCCTTCATGAATTGGGTGAAGACAAGAGGTCGAAGGACGGCTACCTTGAGATTTCGGTCATCGACAATGGCAGGGGTATCAAACCGGATAAACTGGGTGATGTTTTTAATCGCTACACCAGGGATGCTGAGGACTCCGGCCAGGCCGATTACTCCAGTTCAGGAATTGGCCTGCACTTCGGGCAAAGGCTGGTGCGGGTACACCTGGGGGACATTCGCGTGAAAAGCATCTACAGGGAAGGCGCTGAATTCAGCTTCATCCTTCCCCTGGAACATGGGGTATATGATGAGGATCAGATCAAACCCAGGGTATTGAACCTGCAGGAGCCAAACGAAATCCGCAAAGAATACCTGTTCCCGGAGAAGAAAGCAGATCCGGACAAACCACCCTCTAACGAACAGCGCATCGTCATCGTGGAAGATGATGTGGAGCTTTGCAATCTACTCACCTACACATTTTCTGATTTATACAGGGTAAGCTCGGCACATGATGGTGACTCGGGCCTGGAACTGATCAGAAAGCAGCAGCCCGATCTGGTAATCAGTGACATCATGATGCCTGGCATGAGCGGTCTGGCCCTCTGCCAGGCTATCAAGGGAGATGAAGACCTGAACCATGTTCTGGTCATCCTGTTATCGGCACGCAGCGAGGTCTCCTACCAGATCGAAGGTCTGGAGCTGGGTGCAGACCTTTACATCCCCAAACCTTTCAACCTGGACTACCTGCTTGCCGTTGTGCACAACCAGTTCCGCATTCGAGAGCAGATCCATTCCAGCTATCTCAGGGGTTTGGCGCCCATACTGCCTGATGCTGAAGCAGGTGGGGAGGTCGTCAACTTTTTGGCCCGTTTCAACCGGATACTGGAGGAGGAAGTAAGTAATGTGGATTTGTCAGTGGATGAACTGGCCAAAAGAATGAACATGGGCCGGTCA
>JAAEOI010000210.1 GCA_024244665.1 Bacteroidota bacterium
GGAGCGCCAGAAGTGGCATCCTGTAGCTACGGAAGCCCGTGAAGGTGTACATGAGGGCACATCCACATAGGCATGATTGAAATTGATTCCTTCCTTTGCCAGCCCATCAATGGCAGGAGTAAACAAACAGTCATTTACACTTGGCTTGTCGGGATTAGCAAAACAGCTTGCATAATAGCCCCAGTCATCCGCGAAGAGGAACAGGATATTAGGAGGTATAGTCTCATTGCTCTTAGGCAAGGCTACTACAGGACTTGTCAAAGCAAACAAAAATACTACCCCAATGACTAATAAATTTAATTCTGTTATTGTCATTTTCTTTTTATAGTACATAGCTATTTGTTTTTTAGCACATCAATAGGTCTTTGTGTATTGTTCTCTTTCCAGTTAAAATTTTGCTCCCTATATATTCTGACGAAATCATCCATGGTAAAACCTTCATCCTCAAATCGTTTCATCCAGTCGCTGGTCTGTCCCGCCGAATGATCACAGGCAGTTACCTTAGCCATATAATTAGTTTAGATCTCATTTCTGCTTGCATCTATTCCTCAATGGTTTCTACCGGATACAACAGCGGCATGCCTGCCCACCCTGGGATCTCCTGCTACATGCGAAACGCCTGTCTCCGGATCTACATATAGCATAACCGGATCGCTGGTTGCCCCTTGAAAAACATTTATTTCATGGCCCCGCTTCTCCAGTTCCTCAATGATATCGGATTCAATTTTATCCTCAACATTCAGGACTACAGGTTGTTTTATCGCATCATTCCGATCTGGGTTGGGATCAAATGAATTCTGGTGCAGCTGGGTATAAAAGCGTGGGTATTGCACTGCCTCTTCCGGTAAAATACCAAATTCGATAAAATTCAGCAGAAGGGTAAGCGTGGTCTGATCCTGCTTATCACCTCCTGCCACGCTGATCGCCATGACCGGCTTATCATTCCTCATTACCAATGTCGGCGTCAATGTTATACGGGGACGTTTGCCGGGTTCAATACGATTTGGATGTCCCGGTGTCGTATTGAGTGAACGGAGCCTGTTGCCGAATGCCACTCCGGTTACAGGACAAATTGCATATGGACGGTTTCCACTGGGTGTTGCAGCGATCATATTGCCCCATCTGTCCGATACCACGCATGTTGTTGTACCACCCGTTCCGGAATGAATATTGGAAGGAAGTTTTAAGGCTTTCATATTATAGGGATCGCCGGGCCGGGCTTTTTCAGATGCGATGTTCATTTCAATGAGAGATCTCCTGAGTTCTGTATATGGATCCGAGAGCAGCCTTCCAAGCGGCACATTCACGAAATTGGGATCACCGTAGTATTCGTCCCTGTCTGCAAAACCCAGCTTCATGGCCTCTGTAAGTAAATGGATGTAATCTGCTGATAAGTTACCCATACTCTTCAGGTCATAGCCCTCCAGGAGTCTCAAGGTCTGACAAAGGTAAGGTCCCTGTGTCCATGGTCCGCACTTGTAAATATCATATCCCCTGTATTCTACTGATACAGGATCCTCGATCCGTGTGGTATGGGCCGCAAGATCCTGTTTGCGCAGAAAGCCTCCCTCCCTTATATAAAAAGCCTCCAGGTCGTCGGCAATGTCACCTTTGTAGAATCGGTCCCGTGCAGCCTGAAGTTTTTCTTCCCTGGTACCGGCTGCCTTGTTTTCAGTTTCGATTAATTTTCGCAGGGTTACGGCCATATTCTGGTGCCAGTCCTGATTCCCGGCATCAAGCAGAACTAGTGAAGGAGCAGCGATCTGTTCGAAAGACATGGTTCCGTAAAGGCTGAGCAATGAAAAAATCAGGCTGGGGGCACCCGGGACCGGTGCTGTTTTCAAACTCCCCTTACCAGGGATCCCGTTTTCGTAATACCATTTTATGGCTTCCGGATCAAGAGGTGCTCCGCCAAGTCCGCTCAGAACCTTTACCTGCTTCCTTTTTTCATCATAAATAATCAATGATACCTCGGCACCAAAGGCAAAGGCACCAAAATCTGTTATGCTTAATGCCAGGAGGGTAGTTGCAGCAGCATCTGCGGCATTACCATCCTGGTTCAGCATGGAAAGACCCGCTGCCACTGCAGCTTTTCCTTCACCTGCCACAGCTCCTCCGGTACCAGAAGCACTCCAGCCTATATCCTGGCTGGCAGACTGGCTGAAGCTGTAAGCCCCTGTGGTCAGCAAGCAGATGATGAGGATGGTAATCTTTTTATTCATTGCACTTATACTATTGGATTCTCTATCCCATTGATTATATTGCGTTTGAACCTTGTTGATTTCTCCAACTGTCTTCATAACAGCTCAGTGAATTCAGTCGCTTGTCATCAGTCAGCATGCCAATGATGTTGGGTGGTCCATCTTCTTTCTTGCATGCTGAAGACAAGAATAATGCAATAACAATTACTGGAATCAGTCTTTTCATGACGCTACTGATCTGCCTTAATCATTTCATCAAATGTTTCCTGGACTGCCTCGGCCATTCCCTTCGCATAAATTTCAATCACTTTGGCAGCCTTTTCAAAATCTATCTTGCTTTTTTCCTCTTTCAGTAAATTTACTTTCCTGTCCTGCTCCGTCACTCCATACTTATCCACATCAACCAGGTTTGGGTTAATGGATCCCAGCAGACTTAGTTCTCCAACGCTTGCATGGCCACCTGAAGATTCAATTCTCAATTCCTCAGGAATCGTCCCGCGCCTGGGAAGCACTACCTTAAAGCTTTCATCGCTAAACCTTTCGCATACCTCTTTCATTACTATCAGGTGCTCAGTTCCACCATGCCCCGTAGAAACAACGGCCATTTTAAAACCTTCCCTTTTCAGGAAATAGAGATAATCTTCAATAACCAGCTGGAGTGTAACCGGACGGGAATATATAGATCCGTAGTTATGATCTTTTGTCATTACTTCCAGACCCCAATGGCTCTTAATTCCTTTGTCCAAGTATTTGAAATCGGTTTCGACACCGACATATACCGTTGGAATTCTTACACCTCCAACCTGCTTCCATGCTTTGTCCAATACGTGCTGGCCAATGATCGGATCTGTGCCGAAGGCCATGGCTTCGCCATGCCATTCCAGGGGGCTGAAAAGCACCCATGCAATGGGCATCTCTTCCAGTGCTTCGCGCATGTCACTTGGGAACATCTCTTCCCAGCGCCATGTTTTCACCTCCCCTGCTTCTGCTGAACTCTCTTTTACCGCAACGAAACCAGTTAGCAAGAGTGTAAGTGCTCCACTAATGATGAATAAACCAGCAACCATACATCCGTTTTTAAAATTCTTCATAGTTTTCATGATTTATATTTTTACCAGTAATCTTTTAATTGACCATGAAGCTTAACGTATTTTTCAAACACATTTTGATACAGGCCGAGCTTACTTCGATCCGGCTGGTACCTGTTCTTAAAACTTACTAGTCGGCTGCAACCTTCTTCAAAATCCTCAAATAATCCACTCCCGATCCCGGCTAGGATGGCAGCTCCGAGACAGGGGGATTCCCTGGATTGAAGTGTTACAAAGGGAATCCCGGTCATATCTGCCTTAATCCGGTTCCATAGCTCACTTTCAGCACCTCCGCCCAGGGTTCGGATCTCCTTGGGTTCGATGCCTTGTTTCTTTAGGGAATCGATATTCCTTTTGATCATGCAGGCCACAGACTCCATGATGGCTCTTACAAAATGGCCCTTACCCATCTGAGGGGTAATCCCGGCAAAAACGCCTTTCACCTGTGTGTCGAACTCCGGTGAACCTGCTCCCATCAAATGGGGAAGCATGATCAGACCTTCAGCTCCGGCAGGCACCTTCTCTGCCAGGGAGGTCATAAAATCATAACTGCTCCCTGCAAAGAACTCATCCCTGAACCAACGCAAAACCATTCCCGCAGTCTGTCCATAAGGTTGCAGGATGTACTTCCCGGGAACTGCGTGGCACTGACAGGGAAGGTTAAGGTCCTTGTCCAGCACGGGCTTATCCAGGGTCACAGCCATGGCCATGGATGCACCCGTAGTTTCTGATACGATTCCCTCACTGATATTCCCCGAACCTATGGCTCCGGCCACATGATCATATCCTCCTGTGATGACCATGGTTTTAGAAGAAAGTCCGCTTGCCTGAGCTGCATCCTTGCTAACCTGGCCTGCAGGTGTAGCTGAGGGGACCGCTTCAGGTAGCTGCTGAGAACTTATACCCAGAAAATCCAACATCTTTCCCCACCAGCACTTTTTTTGAATATCATAATACAGGGTGGAGCTTACCAGGGATTCTTCAGCATAATATTTACCGGTCAGTTTGTAGATCAGGTAGTCCTCAACGAGCAAAAACTTTGCTGCCTTCTTGAAAACTTCAGGCTCATTTTCCCTGATCCATAAAATCCGGGTTGCGGGCCACAGCGGAAGGATCTCGGGCTGGCCCGTTTTCTCCAGGAGGGTCTGCGGCGAGAAGAACTGTTCTATGACTTTAGCTTCTTTTCCACTACGGTTGTCAAGCCATACAATGGCTTTCCTGAGCGCTTTGCCTTCTTCATCCAGGGTAATCAGGGTTTCTCCCTGGGAGGAAAAAGAGATAGCCCGGATCTGATCCGGATTGATCCCGCTCCGCTTCAACAGCTGATTGATAATATACTGGGTGGTTTCCCAGTATATTTCAGGATCAAGTTCGACGAAATCCCCCTCGCTGTATTCCAATGAATATTCCTTATGAGCAATGGTTTCGTGTGCGCCATCGGAACTAACAAGCATTCCTTTGATGGAAGTAGTTCCGGCATCCAGCCCTATGAGATAGTTTTTGTTCATACGTCTGCCACTACTTAAATGTCCAGCAGGTAACACAGGTCCATCAGCTCATCCACGTAGTCCCCGTAAACAGCAGCAAAATGCTGTGACTGGACATGATCCAGTATATTGCGCACTGTGGAGTCGGGATAGAAGGTGACACTGGGCCAGGAAGGAAGGGGAACCCCCATCTCCACCCACTGGGGCCGCTCTTTTCCTTCTCCTGTTACAATGTGCATGCGGTATCCGCCATCAACTTCGGAGAGACAGGCCAGTGTCAGGCGCCCTTTCTTCATATTGGAGCAATGGGCAATCCCATCAAGCAGCACGGTGGAAACGTCCTTGATCTGTGGTTTGCCTTCGATGAAATCCCTTGGACAATACCCGTCTTCACCCAGAAGGATCCACTCGGGGTGATGTTCATAGTGCTCCAGGAAGGTCACCGTTTTTCCGGAAATAATCTTCAGCATCAGCTGGGATACTGAATTCCCCAGGTCGTTCTCGTCCACATAGGGGTAGCCCGCATCAGCAATCAGGGAGGAAGGTACCGCATGGGTCAGTCCCATTTCCAGGTCCACCCCGTCCACACACTTGTAGGAGAAGGTATCAAACTTTTTCTCCTCACAAAGACGCACCGACGCCAGGTACATACGAATGGCCTTCTCGATCACCTGGTCCTTGGGCTTTCCAA
>JAAEOI010000211.1 GCA_024244665.1 Bacteroidota bacterium
ATATCCTCAGCGAAATTGAGGAGACGGCTGATCTGTTGGATGACACCAGTGAGGCTCCGATTATTAAGCTGGTGAATCACATTATTTCCCAATCCATCAAGGCCCGCGCCAGTGATATTCATATCGAGCCCTATCAGCACAGTTTCACGGTACGGTACCGCGTTGATGGAATCCTGTATGACCTGCTGACACCGCCGAAATGGATCCAGCCCGCCCTGATTTCCCGCATAAAGGTCATGGCCAAAATGAATATTGCCGAAAAACGCCTGCCCCAGGATGGACGCTTTGAAGTCAAGGTCGGGGATCAGAGCATCGACCAGCGGGTATCGACCATTCCCACCGCCTTCGGTGAGCGCGTGGTCCTCAGGTTGTTGAATAAATCAGGATCCCTGCTGGAAATGACGGATCTCGGTCTGAGTCCGGAGCGGCTCCAACTGATCCAGGATCTGGTAGCCTCTCCCAATGGTATCATCCTGGTCACCGGCCCTACCGGCAGCGGCAAGACCACCACCCTTTATGCCGTATTACAATCGATTAACAAGCCGAACATCAATATTATCACTATTGAAGATCCCATCGAGTATCAGATTAAAGGCATCAGTCAAATCCAGGTAAATCCAAAAATTGATCTCTCCTTTGC
>JAAEOI010000212.1 GCA_024244665.1 Bacteroidota bacterium
CTTCGGGATAGCTGTTTATTAGGCAAAATTGGCGATTCGTTTTCGATGTCCTTACATTTAAGATCTTGGCGGCCTGTCTCCTCCTGGAGGCGGGCCTTTGGGTGCCTCGTCTTCAGTAAGATATCCGTCACTATTTTTGTCATGAAAACCGAAACGATTCTTTGGACCGTCAAACTCTGATCTGGATATTTTACCATCCCCGTCTCTATCCAGCCGTTCAACAAATCCTCTCCTTCCTGACGGAGGTCTTGATCTACCGGCTGAACCTCTTTCTTCTGTCGGGCTGATATTCTTGGATCGTTTGATATTGTCCGGATACTTGTTTTTGTCCTGTGAAGGCGCGCTGGTTCTGATTGTAACCGAACCTCCCCTTACACATCTGACATAATTATTAACGCGAATCATATCCCCCTGGGGGCCTCTGGAGATTGGATTTCCGGTTTTTGGATCACTCCGCTGTGCACCGGCACCGTGAACATCCATGATTCTGCCATGCATTTTTCCGAGCGCCCTTCCGAACGAAACATATGCAGCATTTGTTCCGGGATTCGGACCGTCCAGGTGCGTGGTTGACGTCCAGAAGTATGGATAATCTTTTTTCTCTGCCTCGTTTGTAATGGATGTCGTTTTAAAGATTGGATCGATGACAGGTGAATCCGTGGTATCCGGGGAACGGGAA
>JAAEOI010000213.1 GCA_024244665.1 Bacteroidota bacterium
GTATAAGTATAGCTCCCCGTTGCAAGTCCGCTGAGTGTCGTGCTTGTAGTGTTACCGGTGCTCGTACCACCAGGACTCCTGGTCAGGGTCCAGTCACCCGTCGGTAGTCCGTTCAACACCACACTCCCTCCCGCACTGCAGGTAGGCTGGGTGATCGTCCCCACCCCCGGTGCAGCCGGGGTAGCAGGCTGAGTATTGATTACAACAGATAAAGACGATCCGGAAATGCAGCCATCACTATTGGTTACTGTATAAGTATAGCTCCCCGTTGCAAGTCCGCTGAGTGTCGTGCTTGTAGTGTTACCGGTGCTCGTACCACCCGGACTCCTGGTCAGAGTCCAGTCACCCGTTGGTAGTCCGTTCAGCACCACACTCCCTGTAGCCTCGCTGCAGGTAGGCTGAGTAATGGCTCCCACTGAAGGCACTCCCAGCTGGGCAACTGCAAAAATGGCCTCATCAAAACCAGTCAGGGGATCCGCTAGATCATCATCCTCTGCAGTGAATGTAATTGTTACGCTTCCGAACCAATTGGGTGAGGGCAGAGTAATCGTGGCTACTCCAAGAGATATTGAAACAAGTAAATCTGAATTTCCGCTATAAGTCCATGAAATATCCCCATCGGCAGTTTCAACATCATCCACATAGATATCAAGGTCTATCGTTGCAAAGGTACCGCAAGGCCCGACCGACTGATCCGGAATTCCAGATACATCCGGGGCAGTATTCTGGCCGAATCCAGTATAAGAGCCAAGGACAATAATAATGAAAAAAATGACCTTTTTCATGAAGCAAGAGTTTGATGGGAAGTCTTAAAATCGTATCAAGATAAGAAACCACTTTCAGCTTGCCTGTTCCATCTCAAATTATTTTAATGAATCACTCAGATATTTTTATGAACATGTGAATTCATTGTATGAAAACACGTTAACCTGGTTCTCAACACCACGGATCGATTCCTCCAAATAGTCATCTGGCAGACATGATAGAACCAAAATTCAAACAGACTCATCAAAATAAATTTGCATGATAATAGCGGCTACAGAAGTGCCTCTTCGAAAAGCGAACCAATAAAAACCCAGTCCACTACGTTCCAGTAAGCCTCCAGATAGCTTTTACGCATGTTCTGGTAATTTAGGTAGTAGGCGTGTTCCCACACATCCACATTGAGCAGGGGCGTGCCACGAACACCGGCCACATCCATCAGTGGATTGTCCTGGTTGGCAATGGAAGTAACCTGCAGTTTCCCTTCTTCATCCAGTAGCAGCCATCCCCATCCTGAGCCAAACTGGGAGGCAGCGGTGGCTGAAAACAAGTCCTTAAATTTTTCGAAGGACCCAAAATCGGCCTCAATGGCCTGTGCCAGTTTCCCGGTGGGTACTCCACCACCATCGGGAGACATGAATTTCCAGTAGAGGTTGTGGTTGAAGTAACCACCCCCGTTGTTCCTCACACCTGGACCGTAGTTGGAGACATTATCAAAAATCCGGTAGATATCGGTGGAGTGCAGGTCCTCATGCTCCAGTGCTGCATTGAACTTTTTTGTATACCCGGCATGGTGTTTCCCGTGGTGAAGCTCCATGGTTTTAGCATCAATGTACGGCTCCAAGGCATGGAAGGCATAACCCAGTTCCGGCTGAAGGAATTTCCCGTCGTTGCCGGTGGACACAAGGGAGGCGGTCGCACCCTGTGCCGCTGAACTGTTCATGCATGAGGAGGCCACTGTGGGCGCAAGCAGGGTACCTGCCCCCAGAATGGCTGAATTCCTAAGAAATTCTCTTTTATTCATCATTTGTGCTCAGGTTTAATTCAACTACTTAAAGTTCAAATCCTTACCTATCTAAACACCCATAATGGCATTTTGTTTACCGCCAATCTGCCTACTCCTCCGGGCTCTCCGTAAAAGGCTTAAGCACCGCCCCACGGTTGGTTTTCCCGTCGATGCGTACCGCCAGTTCCCGGGGGAAGCGCACGTGCCTGATGTACTCATCCTCGTAGACAGGCGGCAGGCTGTCCAGGTACTCCGGATCGTAAAATCCATCCCCGATAAATGGATTGATGGTCATATAGCCCACCCTGAATGAGGTGAGGTTCTGGAAGAAATGGGTTCCCTGGCTTGGATCGATCCGGAAGTTCTCCAGTCCCGACTCCACAATGAGCCGCGCCTCCGAAATCTGGGTCCAGGTAACCGGGATTCCCAGCCACGGGTCAGATGAGCCCCAACGTCCGGGTCCCACTAACACATATCCCCTACCGGGAATATCTTCCGCCGCAGAACCACTACCTCCACTAACCTCACTAACCTCACTACTCCCACTAGCCTTACTAACCTCACCACTTCCACTACCCTTAACACTTCCACTACCCTTATGACTTCCACTATCCCCACAATCCTTCCCTGCCTCCTCCTGCTCAAACTCACCCCCCGAGTTGTGATCAACCGGCCTCACTGTCCTGAACTTTTCGTTTACAATCTCCATGCGACTGGCGATCTCCCGACTGTTGGAGGAATTAAAATTGTCCGGTTTTACGTAGACTATGTCTCTGATCCCGGTGAACTCGCCGTTGCCCAGGGCCGATTGCGAGTATAGGATAGTCTCCTCCGGTTTTACGTGCTCCATATCGATCACGCTGCTCTGGTCTGTCTCCACAATGGGCCTGATCTGCAGAAAATTAAAAATATAGGGATTGCCCTTGGGTACATCCATGTCCACAGCAAATTCAATTTCAATGGGAAGATTGATCTCCTCCTCACCGATCTCCAGCAGATCCTTCAGGATGGCAGCAAGCGGGAAAGTCTCATGCTGCAGTACTCCTGCAAAGGAGATAAGCCTCTTTCCTTCATAATTAATCCCGTCCCGGATCACGTCCGACTGGTAATCATAGACCGAAGCCACATGTTTCAGGGCCTTGTTGCCATCGGCTGCAGAGAGCTTGAGCCGGGCCAGATTCACCGCGTCATCGGTGGAGGTATGGTAGCTTTCATGGTGCAGGTCGAGGGCGTAAAACTGTTTCTGGGTATCCCTGAGCATCATCTTGCTGGAGGAGAGCTGCAAGATCTTCTTGGGATAGGCCGGCGAAAAACGTAGGCTGACCCCGCCATCCACGATATACTTACCCAGTCCAAATGCCACCTTGGCAATGCCGTCCTCCGGCTTCTCGGGGGCGATGGGATAAAAGTTGATGGAGCGGGCCACCCCCGAAATGGTAGGGAAGTAGTAGTCTCCGTTACGGGTGCCGCACACCTCCTGGATGACGATCCCCATCTTCTCCTCGTCGATCACATTGGAAGTAGCCTCAATGTATGCCTTACTCTCTTTGAAGTATACAGAAGCGTAGACCGACTTGATAGCACTACACAGCAGCTCCATGGTCTGGGCCGGATCTTCCTTATTCACCGGTATCATATAGGTGGAGTAAATGCCGGCAAAGGGCTGGTAGTGTGAATCCTCCAGTTTACTGGATGAGCGCACGGCAATGGGAGCTTCGCTCACAGAGATCACCGTATAGAGGTCCTGGTGCAGCCAACCCGGCAGCTTAGCCGAGACGAAGTGCTCCAGGATCTCCTCGTCCCGCAGATCAGATATACCAATCCGGTAGAGGTCGTTCATCTCCATGAACTCGTCAAACACATCGGTACTCATCACCACCGTCTTGGGCACAGTGATCACCACATTATCAAACTTACTGTAGAGGTTATGCTTGTCGATCACCGAATTGATAAAGGCCAATCCACGCGCCTTTCCACCGATAGACTCATTCCCGATCCGCGAAAAAGCACGATAGGTATCGTGACTTTTTTTATCAAACTTTGCGATGATCCCCCGGCCCTTGCTGATACGGTAGCTTGAAATCGCCTCGTAGAGGTAAGCCCGTATATCATCCGGATCCTTAAAATCTTCGTTCCGGATATTTTTGAAGAGCTGTGCCACAGGGAAGATAGCCCGGGCATTGAGCCACTTGGAAAAATCGTTCCGTCCGGCATGAAAGGTGAGTACCTCGCCGGGAATCTCCCGGATCTTCTTTTGCAGCGCCTTCAGGTCAGAGGCACGGCCCACCTCCTCCAGGCTCACCGGGTCGCGGAAGATAAACTCCCCGAAGGCAAAATTCCGGATAATGAAATTACGCAGCTCCAGGGAGAGCGACTTGGAGTATTTGTGCAGGAATCCCACGCCCATCTTTTTGGCAAGCTTCGCATTGGACAGGTCGGACGATTGCATCAGTGCCGGCAGATAGGGATCATCCTTTCGCATCTGCTCTACCAGCTCAATACCCAGCTTGCTCTCCTTATCACGGCCCTCATCCTTTTTGAAACTTACATCGCTGATCACCCCCAGCAGGCTGTCTTTGTAGCTCTCATAGAGCCCCATAGCCTCATCAAAGGTCTTGGCCAGGAGAATCTTGGGACGGCCACGCATACGGAGCATCCGTTGGTGCTCGTTCAGGGCCTCCTTCACAAAATTGCGTGATTGCTGCATCACAATTTTATAGAGTTCCGGAAGGTAGGTGGAGGTATAGCGGATTGAGTCCTCCACCAGGATGATGCACTGAACACCCACCGTATCGATGTCGTAGGGCGCGTTCATCTTATCCTCAATAAGCTTGATAATCGCCAGCAGCAAATCGGCATTCCCCAACCAGCAGAAGACATGATCGATGGCCGACATATCCTCATCCTGAAGGCGAAGGCTCACCTCACGGTTGAAGTGGGTCAGGACCACGATGGGAACCTCCTCATATTTCTTACGGATCCGCTTGGCCAGTGAAAAGGCATCTTCCTCTCCCAGGTTCAGCATCTCGATTACCAGGTCGATATCCTCCTCCTCCATAATACTGAAGGCCTCCTGGGCAGTGGTTGCCTTTACAAAAACAGGAGGGTAGCGGAGATTCAGGGAGACATATTCATTGAAAATCTGCTCATCAATGCGCCCATCCTCTTCCAACATGAAGAAGTCATAGTTGCTACTGATGATTAATACCGTACGAATCCGCTTCTGCATCAACATGTTGAATGCAGTCGGACTGAAATCAATCGTTGGGTAGGTCAACCCCTTTGATACAGGCATTCTTTAATATAATTGAAATTCTTTTCTTCCCGTCCATCATTATACAAACAGGCTCCTTAAAACGCACATGTTTCACGAAACCGGTCTCCTCAATCAAATTCTGTTTTCTCAGTTCATCCCAACGGATAAATGAAGTATGGGAGTCGTGCTGAATGCTGAAGTAGCCCACATTCATTGAGGTAACGTTGTGGAAAAAGTGCGAACCCAGGGAGGCATCCAGGGGAAAATCCTCCAGGGAGGTCTCCACGATCACCTTCGCACCCGAGATCTGTGACCAGTTCACCGGGATCCCGATAAAGGGATCACGGGTTCCCCAGCGGCCAGGACCAATCAGGATGTATTTCCTGTCCTCCGCCACCATCTTTTTGTTCAGCTTTTCGATCTGAACAGCCATCTCCCTGGTGTGCATCTTATCGAACAACTCGGGATCCACATAAACCAGGTCGGTGATATTGTCCACCTTCCCGTTACCCATACTCCGCTCGGCAGAAATGATCATATCCTCCCGCTTCATGTCATCTGTATCAAAAGTATACTCCCCACCCGTCCCCAGCATGGGCTTGATCTGGAGGATGAAGAACGAAGGCTTCCCGTTCTCGGCCAGGTCCAGGTCCACCGAATATTCAAGCTCAACAGGCGATCCCAGCGCCTCCTTCCCCACATCCATAATCAGCCGAAGTGCCATGGCCAGCGGCACGTACTCATACTTCAGGATATTGGCAAAATTCAGGATCCTTGGCCCGGGCATGGATATGCCCGGATCCACACGCTCATTATCCGCATCATAGACCGAAGCCAGGTGCTTCAGCACTCCGTGCGATTCGGCCTCGGAGATGGGAAGTCGCCTGAGGTTGGCCTCAGAACCATCCCTGCAGAAATCAACCTCCGAATTGATCATATCCAGTGCCAGGAACTCCACCTGGGAGTCGCGCACCTGGCTCTGAAGCGAGCTCATCTCAAGGCTTGGGTATTTGGGCGAGAAACGATAGGCCCGCTCACCGTTCACCACATAGTGGCCCAGTCCAAGTCCGGCAATGGCAAATCCATCCTCAGGCTCCATGTGAGCAACCGGGTAGTAGTTGTGCGACTGGGCGGTACCGCTCATGTGGGGATAAAAATGGTCCTTGTGGTAGGTGCCCACCACATCCTGGATTACAACAGCCATCTTCTCATCCTCCAGCTTGAAGTTGATCGCTTCAAAATAGCGCCTCGACTGGGGCGAATAGATGGAGGAGTAGACCAGCTTAATAGCATCACACAGTTGCCTGAAGCGCACCTTGAAGTCAGGATGGTTATTGGGAATCAGGTAGGTTTCGAATATCCCAGAAAAGGGCTGCATGGTGGAGTCTTCCAGCAGACTGGATGAACGCACCGCCAGGGGACGGTTCACCAGTTTCAGCAGCTCCTTCAGCCGCTTCTCCAGATTGTAGGACAGATCGCCCGCCAGGAAGCGTGCGCGCAGCTCCTCGTATCCGGTCTCAACATGGATTGTATCCTGCAGGTTGTTCCGCTGCATGAAAATATCAAACTCATCGGTCCCGATGATGGAGGTGCGGGGTGTACGGATATTCATCTCGGGAACAATTCCCGAGAAATTCAGGTTGTAGATCAGGGTGTTGATAAAAGCACAGCCCCTCCCCTTTCCTCCCAGGGCTCCGGCCCCCAGGCTCACGATATTAGATTCATCCAGCAGGGCCGACCCCTCAAAAT
Source organism: Bacteroidota bacterium (assembly GCA_024244665.1). The sequence goes on from JAAEOI010000213.1 coordinate 6,774, forward strand.
TAACAATCTTACCTGTGTTGGATTCGTTCCGGTATTTCTTGATCACATACTGCAGGTAGTTGCGGAAATCGGCGGGAGCATTAAAATCGGTCACCTTCACCGGGTGGATCATCTTGGCAATCTTGATCTCTCCCCGGGCCATGAGCCACAGCGAAAAGTGGTTCCGCTTGCCGTGGTACACCAGCGATTCGCCGGGGATGGAGGCTATGTGCTTCTCAAACTCCTTCAGTGATTTGGCCTCCGCAATCTTCCTTCCCCCCGAGTCGCGATACACAAAATTCCCAAAGCCCAGGTGGTGCATGATAAAGTTGCGGATATCCTGCAAAAGTGTCTCGCTGTTCTTATTAATAAAGGTCGATTTCAGCTCAAAGGCCCTGTGTGAGTTTTTAATGTCGGATGACTGGATCACGGTGGGAAGGCCGCTGATCAGCTCGCGGGTATGTCTGGCCAGGCTGAAGCCGGCATTCTCATCCAGTATCCCCTCCTTTTCAAACTTCACATCGGTGATCAGGCAGAGCAACGACTCCCTGTACTTCTTCACCATATCCACAGCCTCCTCATACCCTGTGGCCAGCAATATTTTCGGTCTCGCCCTCAATCTCAGCACCTTGAACAGCTCGTCGGTACTCACATCATCAATAATCCGCTTGGTCTGCTCCAGCACCGTACTGTACAGCAGAGGAAGGTAACGGGAATAGTACATCTCCGAATCCTCCACCAGCAGAATCACCTTCACCAGTCCAAGCTCCGTATCGTTCTCCACGTTCACCTTATCCTCCAGATGTTTCACCATGGCAAAGAAGATGCTGGAATCACCGTTCCACACAAAAAGCCGGTCCACATTGCTCAGCGAGGGATTGGTCTCCTTGAAGGAGGATACCTCACGGTCGTTGTTCAGCAGCACATAGATCGGGATATAGGGGAAATCGCGCTTCACGCGTGTCGAAATCTGCATGGGGGTAACCTTGTCGGCCCCGATCATCAGGATCACTATATCGAAATGGCGCGAATTGAGTTGCTCAATCGCCTCTTCATAGTTAGAAACACCTGTCACCCGCGGCATGGAAGTAAGGTTCAGCTGCGAGTATTCCCCGAGTATGTGTTCCGAGAAACGCCCCTCTTTCTCAATGCTGAAGGCATCATAGAGGGTGGCCACCAGCATGATCTCCTTCACCTTGTAGCGCATCAGGTCGTGGAAAATATCCCGGTTGGCATTCTGCTTGCTCAGGAATTTCTGCAGCAACATGCGGGAGTTCACCTCCCTGGGGTGCCTGAACAGGTTGATCTCCTCACGAACCGACTCCTTCTCCTCGCTCTTTTGAAGGATCTTTCTTGCCTCCTGGCTATTCAGGTAGTTAGAGATGATACTGGCCAGGTTATCGATCAGCTGTCTCTCTTCAGTCAAAAAAGGCCCCTCATCCAGCTCCGGGAACTCCTTCAGGTAGAAAATTTCAATGGAACCCTTGCGGTTATCGATGGTCTCAAACTTCTGCAACTGCCTCCAGTCACCCTCCCGGAATCCTTTGCTCACATAAGGTTTACCCTCGAACCAGATCCTGGCCACGGTCATCTCGGGATATTGCCAGGCCTTGGGAAGAATCTCTGCAACCTGGATAAGGGTCTCACCCACCGTACGGTTCTCCTTGATAATCTGGGTGGTCTCGTTAATGCAGGTAAGCTCCTTCAACCGCTCCTTGCGCTCGGCTATCAGGCGTTGAATATCTTGTTCCGATCGGGGGACTATGCTCACTACGTTCGCAGTTAGAATGCCCGTGATGCGGGCAGTAAGTTAGTAAGTGAGTAAGTTAGTAAATTTCTTACTTACCCACTTTCTTCCATACCTACATACTTCCTTACCCTTTGCTTTCGAATACATTCCCGCTGTTCAGCAGGTCATCCATGTTTTTGATATCCGAAGTTGCTTTGGCATGCTGAACCTGGTTGAACAGGTCCGATTCAAAAACCGAGGAGTCCACGGCACGGATCACCCCCATGGCCACCGGGAACTCGGGCAGCTCCATACGCACCAGCCGGTAGTGGTTGGTATCATCATAGTCTTGGGCATTGTGCACAATCAGGTCATCCTCGGTCACCCCGTCCTCCCCGATGGTCACCGCCTTCATCTTGTTGCAGTTCATCATCAGTCCACGGTTCCGCTCAGCCCCGAAAATCATAGGTTTGCCATGCTCCAAAAAGATCTGGTTATCTTTCCGCACATCCTTGCCGGTAATATCCTTATGTACCTGGTTGGCAAAGATCACACAGTTGAGCAGGATCTCTACCACGCTGGTCCCTTTATGCTCGGCTGCCGCCCTGAACACCTCCCGCATCATCCTGGGATCGCTGTCGACCGTCCTGGCAAAAAAGGTTCCCTGGGATCCCATGGCAAGTTCTCCCGGGTTGAACGCATTTTCAATGGTCCCCTCGGGTGAGGTTTTAGTCACACTCCCCTTGGGTGTGGTAGGCGAATACTGTCCTTTCGTGAGACCGTAAATCTTATTGTTAAACAGCAGGATATTCACATTGATGTTCCTCCGCATGATGTGAATGAAGTGGTTCCCCCCAATAGCCATGGAGTCACCATCGCCGGTAACGATCCACACACTCAGGTTGGGATTGGCCGCCTTTACACCCGAGGCGATGGCATTGGCCCGTCCGTGCATACTATGGAACCCGTAGGTATTGATGTAATAGGGGAAACGGGATGAACACCCGATTCCGGATACAAACACCACTTTCTCTTTGGGTACGCCCGTTTCAGGCAGCACATTCATGATGGTTGACAACACAGCGTGACCGCCGCATCCGGCACACCATTTTACAGGTCCGTCCAGTTTAAAATCCTGTTTGTTTGCAATCCTTACAGGTTCGAATTTTGTCTCCATAGCTCCAGTTATATGGTTTCCAGCACTTTGTTAAACTTCACCTTCAATTCAGAAATAAACAGGGGCAATCCCTGCACTTTATTGTACTGCATGTACTCATACTGCGGAAATTTCGATCGCAGGTAGTTGGCAAACTGCCCCAGGTTAAGCTCACAGATCACAATCTTCTTAAATCCTGCCAGGACCTCTTCTGTGTTGGAAGGCAGCGGGTTAATGTAGTTAAACTGGGCAAGGGAGATACTCTTCCCCTCCTCCTTCATATCCCCCACTGCACTCACCAGGGCACCGTAAGTACCGCCCCAGCCAATCACCAGCAGGTCGCCACTATCTTCGCCAAATATCTCCTGTTTCGGAATAAATTCAGCAACCTTCTGCACCTTCGCTTCGCGTACCTCAACCATTATCTGGTGGTTCATGGGGTCGTGTGAAACCTCGCCGGTCACATCCGCCTTTTCAAGACCCCCGATCCTGTGCCGCAGTCCCGGTTGTCCCGGTACCGCCCAGAGGCGGTTCAGCCTCTCAGTATCCCTGCGGTAGGGATCGTAATCCTCGGCGTTGTCAGCCACCAGTGGCGGCTTAATCTCCTCCATATCCTTCATGGCCGGGATTTGCCACAGCTCCGAGCCGTTGGCCAGGTATGAGTCAGTAAGCAGGATCACGGGGGTCATGTGCTCCAGCGCCAGCTTTGCAGATATGAACCCGAAATCGAAACAGCCTGCAGGTGTGGATGCAGCGATCACGATACACGGTGATTCCCCGTTGCGGCCGTAAAGCGCCTGCATCAGGTCCGACTGCTCCGTCTTGGTAGGCAGTCCCGTCGATGGCCCGCCCCGCTGTACATTCACAATAACAAGCGGGAGTTCGGTGATCACGGCCAGACCGATTGCTTCGCCCTTCAAAGCCAGGCCAGGCCCCGATGTACTGGTGACCGCGAGTTTCCCGGCAAAAGAGGCCCCGATGGCAGAGCAGATCCCGGCAATCTCATCCTCAGCCTGGAAAGCGATAGCCCCCAAACTCTTATACTTTATAATTTCCTGCAGAATCTCCGTGGCAGGGGTAATAGGGTAGGATCCAAGGAAGAGCTCCAATCCGGCCTTCTCGGCTCCGGCCATCAGCCCCCAGGCGGTGGCCTGGTTCCCGGTGATGTTCCTGAAGAGCCCCTTCTTCCCTTTCATGGGATTCACATGGAAAGTGGTGGAGAGTGCCTCGATAGTCTCAGCATAATTGTAACCCTCGTGAAGAACCGCAATATTGGCCTTCACCAGTTCCGGCTTCTTCCTGAACTTATCCTTCAGAAAATCCTCGCCAATCTTGATATCCCTGTTGAAAAGCCAGTAGAGCAACCCTGCCACAAACTGGTTCTTGGTCTTATCGGCAGTCTTGTTATCAAGCCCTTGTTGTACAGCCACGTTCCTGGAAAGCATAGTGATGGGAGCCTTCACCACGTTATACCCCACCAGCGATTCATCGTGTAGCGGGTCCTCAACATATCCGGCTTTCTTATAGTGTTTGTTATCGAAATTGTCAATATCGATAATAATGGTGGCACCCTCCTTCACCCACTTCATGTTGGCCTTAAGGGCAGCCGGATTCATCGCAACCAGCACATCAGCCTGGTCGCCCGGTGTAGAGACCTCCTTATGTCCGATGTGTACCTGGAAACCGGAGACTCCTGCAACGGTACCCTGTGGTGCCCTGATCTCTGACGGGTAATCGGGAAAAGTTGAAAGATCATTCCCAATGAAAGCGGAAGTATCCGAAAACTGTGTGCCGGTAAGCTGCATCCCGTCCCCGGAATCGCCCGCAAACTTCACCACCACCTCGTCAAGCTCAATAACCCTGTGATTCTTTGCCATGGGTAGAATATGTTAGTAAGGTTAGTTTCGTAAGTATAGTTAACTCAAAAGGCGTCTCAATATTCAGGTATAAAAAAACCGATCATGAAAATCCCAATGATCGTTTTCAAAACGTCTATGCAAAAATCAATAATTTCCTTATTCAAAGTTAGGTATTTTCAATATCGCCCCTCCTTCCCTCCAAACAATTTTCCCATATTTTTTAACATTCGTAATCATAAAAAAATATGCTTTAAAATTATCACGCCCCTCAACCATATTTATCTATGCAAAGATATAAATGTTTAGAGCAAAATATAAGGTTTCAATTCCGGAATATGAAGCTAACTTTAAAACAAAAACAATGGCGCTCATAAAATCTGTTCGCGGATGCGATCCTGTGTTTGGAGAAAACTGCTACCTGGCTGATAATGCGACCATTATAGGCGATGTGGTGATGGGCGATGACTGCTCCATCTGGTTCGGGGCCGTACTCCGCGGCGATGTGAACTCCATCCGACTGGGCAACCGGGTGAACATCCAGGACAACAGCACAATTCACACCACCTTTGAAGAGTCGGTCGCCGAAATAGGCGATGATGTAACGGTAGGTCACAACGTGGTAATCCATGGTGCCAGAATCGAAGCCAACGTCCTCATTGGAATGGGCTCTGTCATCCTCGACCATGCAGTGGTTCGCTCCAACACCATCGTAGCAGCCGGATCCGTAGTACGCGGCAAAGCAATCCTGGAACCCAACAGCCTCTACGCAGGCACCCCGGCCAAACGCATCAAGGCTATTGAACCCGAACAGTTCGAGAACATGGTCAAACGCATCGCAAAAGATTACATGATGTATGCCAGCTGGTATAAGTAGCCAGCAAGTGGGCAAGGGGTACATGCTTATGGAAAAGGATTAGGAGATTAGGTCCAGATATTCCGCTTCTCCAGGCTGATCTTTTCGTTGAAAAAGATGTTTGCGATCACCTCGAAGTAGGGGGTGTGATCGGAGACAAAGAATTGGTTTTCCCCGGCGGGACCGGTATTGAGCAGGTTGTTTTCCTGGAGATAGCCCTGAACGGCCTGGGCAACAATTTTCGCCGTATCCAGCACATTCACATCGAAATCGAAGAAGCGGCTGATCTGGTTCCTTATGATGGGATAGTGGGTACATCCCAGGATCAGTGAATCGATCCCGACAAGTTCTTTACGGGAAAGGTAGGAGCGGATAATGGCATTGGAGATATCATCAAATACAAAACCCTCCTCGATCATGGGTACAAACAGCGGCGTGGCCAGCGAGTTTACCTGGATTTTACACATGCGGGTTCCGGCCTTTGCAATGGAAGCCGCCCTCTCCATGATCTTTTTCTCATAGGTGCCCGAATCGATGGTGGCCTTGGTGCCAATAATCCCAATATTCTGCGAACCTTCAGGGGCACCGTAGTTCCTGGTGCTGACAAACTCCACCACGGGATCGATCACATTCATCACCACGGCCTTTGATCCCACATGTGCCTTTACCTCCTCGAATGCGTTGGCCGAGGCACTGTTGCAGGCAATCAGGATCACCTTGCACTTCTGCTTCAGCATGAAATTTGTAATGCCCAGGGAGTAGTTCAGGATGGTCTCTTTAGACTTGTCCCCATAGGGAAGATGGGCAGTATCTCCGAAGTATACCAGCTTCTCGGAAGGCAGTATGGTATGCAAGGCATGGGCCACTGTCAACCCACCCACTCCTGAATCAAATAAGCCTATCGGACTGCTCTTTCCCATGTTTTGAATTTGAAATGAAATTACAAAAAAAATGCGAGGCCCTTTCGAACCTCACATCTCTATTTTTTAACTGTGCACTGAGTACTGAGTACTGTCCCCTGAGCACTGAGTACTGAGTACTGAGCACTGTCCCCTGAGTACTGAATTAAAGTCCCATTTTGGTCTTCACCAGAGGGAGCATATCAAGGCTCTCCTCTGAGGCATAGACCGGGTTGCCCTGGCTCATATCGAATACGTAGAGGAGTCCGTGCTCCTTGGCTACCTCTTCAATGGCTTTGCGGGCCTTGTCCATCACAGGCTGGATCATTACCATCTGCTGCTGCTGCAGGTCCTGCTGGGCAGTCTGGGCAAAGTTCTGAAGGCGTGCCTGCATTTCCTGGATCTCGGAGGCTTTGGCCTCCTTGATCAACTGGCTCATGGTTGCTTCGGTCTGTTGGAACTCTTCGATTTTCTTATTGATCTCCACCTGGATCCGTTCGATCTCAAGTTCATATGTCTTATTCAACTCCTGTAATTTAACCTGTGCGGAGTCATACTCGGGCATATCCTGGAGTAACAACTCGGCGGTGATATGACCAAATTTCTGAGCGTTTACAGCAAAAGCCATAAAGAGAACGGCAATTGCCAGGGTGATTCGTTTCATCGTCTTCATTTTTTTTATTCGTATGTGTATATAACTGATTGCTTGCTATAAAGAGCGTACAAATGTAAGATTTTAATTCTTATAACCTAACTTTTTAAGTACTTCGTCGCTCAAATCATAACGCGGATTTGAGTAGAGAATTGAGGCCCCCGATGCGGTATCAAAAATGACTGCATAACTGCCTTCAGCCGAAAGCTCCTTTACCGCTTTATAGATGGCATCCTGAATGGGCTTGATCAGCTCCATTCGTTTCGTGGAGAGGCTGCCGTCCGGACCAAAATACTTACTCTGAAGCTCCTTAACCTGGCGCTCCTTGTTCATAATCTCCTCTTCGCGCTGCTTTCTCATCTCGTCGGTAAGCAGAACACGCTCACTCTGGTAGGTCTTATACATCTTCTCGATTGCCTCGTACTCTACCGCAACTTCAGCCTCCCAATCCTCCGAAACCTTATCCAACTCCTTCTGAGCGGCATTGTAGGATGGGATGTTCTTAAGAACATAATCGGTGTCGACGAAAGCGAATTTCTGGGCCATGGTAATACCTGCAAACAGGAAAAGAGCCAGGGCAATGGATATGATCTTTTTCATGATGGTATGGTTTTCTGCGTTTATGGTCTTATTCAAATCAAACACTGTACCAAACTAAATATAGCTTTCTAGAATTGTTGTCCGATTGTGAAGTGAAAATTCGATCCGCTGGGGGAATTGTGCCCCGGATAAGGGTCAAATCCCCATCCCCAGTCGATTCCCAGCAGTCCGAACATGGGCAGGAAGGCGCGGACACCCACACCTGCAGCACGTTTGGCAACAAATGGATTAAACTGATCGATGGAGTACCATGCGTTCCCTCCCTCCAGGAAGCCCAGCACGAAGATGGTGGCCGACGGATTGAGGGAAACGGGGTAGCGAAGTTCCATAGTAAATTTGGTATAGACGTTACCAGACTTTTTCGAATAGCCTTTATCAGTGATCACAGTCGGGGTCAGCTTCCCGTTGGGATATCCCCGCTGGGCAATGGTCTCCCGTCCGTAGAGGTTGTAACCCGAAAGCCCGTCTCCACCCAGGTCAAAGCTCTCAAAGGGAGAGGGACCGATGTCGTTGTTGTAGTGCCCCAGGTAACCGTAATGCATCCGGGCCATCAGCACCAGGTCTCCCACCAGGGCATAGTACCAGTCGGCCTTGAACATCCAGCGGTGGTACTCCACCCACTTGTACTTATCCTCATCCAGCGCACCTGCATAGTCCATTCCCGGATTGAACAGAGAGTAGGGCGGTGTAATCTGCAGGCTCAGGCTGATATTGGATCCACCCCGCGGGTAGATGATCTGGGTCTGTGAGTTTCTTCCGATGGTGGTGGTAAAGCTGAAATTGTTGAACTCTCCATTCTCTGCAAGGAATCCGGAGTAGTCCTTCATCCTGTAGCGCTGGTATGAAAAGCCATTGTACAGGGTAAAGAAGTCATCCGGCCAGCTCAGCCTGCGGCCCAGTCCAAGCGATGCCCCGGTTACCTTCATATACTGATCGGGTACATCACCCGGATTCCAGTAAGAGTACATGTTCTGGTTCATCTTGGAGTGGTAGACCGATACTGAAAGTGAGTTTGGTTTCTTCCCGCCAAACCAGGGCTCCACGAAGGAGAAGTTGTAGGACTGGTAAAATTTACCATTGGTCTGTGCCCTCACCGAGAGGGTCTGGCCGTAACCCGATGGAACAGGCCTCCACGCCTTGGGGTCAAACACCCGACCAATGGCAAAGTTGGAGAAACGGATCCCGATGGTTCCCACCAGCATCCCCGCACCATAACCACCCGATACCTCCAGCTGGTCAGTGGCACGTTCGGTCAGTTTGTATTCGATATCCACACTCCCGTCCGACTGGTTCGGAATGGGATTGGGTTCGATCTGCTCCGGGTCAAAATGGCCCAGGTTGGCCAGTTCCCGTACCGTACGGATTAACTCACTCTTGCTGAACTTATCCCCGGGCAGGGTGCGCAGCTCACGCCTCACAACGTGTTCACTTGTTCGGCTGTTCCCACTGATAATCACCCTGTTGATGGTGGCAATTTCACCTTCGTAGATACGCATTTCAAAATCGATGGTATCGTCCTCTACGCTCACCTCAACCGGGGTCAGAGAGAAGAAAAGGTAACCGTGGTCAAGATATACAGCATTTACGGCATCCTCATCGATGAAAATCCTGTCATCAAGCACCTTCTGGTCGAAGATATCTCCCTTCTCAATGCCCAGTACCAAATTAAGGTATTCGGAGGGGTACTTGGTGTTCCCGATCCAATCCACATCCCCGAAGTAGTACTTGTTCCCCTCTTCGATATTGATATAGAGATCGAGCCGGTTATCCTTTTCGGAGTTTCTCACCACCGAATCGGAGAGTACTTTTGCATCCCGGTAACCGTTCTGGTTGTATAAAGCGACCAGGTTTTTCTTATCATCCTTGAAGGTCTCGGATACCAGCTTGGAGGCTTTGAAAATATTGATGTTCACCTTCTTGGTATCCTTCATCTTCCTGCGCAGCAAAGACTCCTTGAAGGCCGAAACCCCGTTGAAATAGATCTCGTTGATCTTCACCCGGCCCATCTTGTCAACGATCACCTCCATCTGAACCATGTTCACCCTCAGGGTATCGTCCTTGAGGTTGATGTTCACTTCCGTATTCAGGAAACCCTTCTCGATGAAGTGATCACGGATAATCCTTTTGGTGTTGTCCATGATATCGGCCGTCACCTGCTGACCGTTCCTCAGGTTGATCTTCTCCATCACATCCTGGGTTTCGGATTTACCGATCCCCACAATGTTGAGGCGTGACATTCGCGATTGTTCCGTGAGATAGATATCGATCCAGACACTGTCGTTGCGGATTTGGGTTGCGGTGATCCTGGCATCGGCAAAGAGGCCCTGGCTCCAGAACTTCTTCAGGATATTGGTCACCTCATCGCCCGGAAGCTTAACGGTGTTCCCCGGCTTCAGACCCGAAAGGCTGATCAGCACCTCTTTCTGGATATATTCGATGCCACTTACCGTAACGTCGGCTATGACATACTCTGTGACATTATCGTAGTCCATCACCTCAAGGGCACTGTAATCAATAGTATCCTGAGTCTGGTCCGATGTTTCCTGCGCAGTCAGACCTGCTGAGGCGATCAGGAGCAAAATAAAAAGTAAAGTCCGTTGTATCATTCCCGCATTTAATTATTCAGTGTTACAGCCCTGGGGTTTTCATCAACCTTACCGAATCGTCGCTCCCGTCTCTGATAATCGATAATGGCTTCATAAAAATGCTCCTTGCGATAGTCGGGCCACAATACCGGGGTGAAGTAAAGCTCGGTATACGCAAGTTGCCAGAGCAGAAAATTACTGATCCTATTTTCTCCGCTTGTGCGTATAAGCAACTCAGGATCGGGCATAAACGATGCATTCAGGTAGGACTCCAGCATGTTGGAATCAACACTGTCCGGGTCTATCTTCCCGGCCACTGCATCCTGGCACATCTTTTTAACCGCATCGGTGATTTCCCATCTCCCGGAATAACTAAGGGCAAGCACAAGTTTGAGCCCCTTGTTCTTCGACAGGGCATTCACCGATTTCATGAGATTCTTTTGCACACTATTTGGAAGGTCAGCAAGGTTTCCAATCACTAGCAGGCGGACATTATTATTGTTTAATTTTCGGGTCTCTTTGGCAATGCTGTTTGTCAGAAGCGTCATCAGTCCGTCAATTTCGGTCCGGGGACGGTTCCAGTTTTCGGTCGAAAAAGCATAGAGAGTCAGGTACTCCACTCCCAGTTCACCGGCGGCTTCAACCACCTGGCGTACCGACTCGACCCCGTTACGGTGCCCGAAGAGGCGCTCTCCGCCTTTCTTCCTGGCCCAGCGGCCATTGCCATCCATAATCATGGCAATGTGCTTCGGTAACCGGTTCCTGTCTATCTGTCCAACCAAATTCATTATATTATCTTGACCTAAGTGGTCCTATTCCATTGCAGGGCATGAATCCCTGTACTCAAAAATCTTATAAGTAAGGAACACACCGGTAAACATGTACCAGTCGTTATTCCCAAAGGGGTGGCTCACACCCTCCAGCCCTATGTTCTCAACACCGTCAATCTCATCGGTAATGGTCTTCCTAATGGAAAGCTCCACCCCGCCGCTCAGCCTTTTACCAAGGTTTGCTTTCACCCCTCCCCCAAAAGGCAGGTAAAGGTGCGAAACCGATCCACCTGCATATTTCAGACTGTATCCCACTCCGGCCGACACATAGGGCGAAAATTTTGTTTTTCTCCAGGCGGTCTTGTAGGGCCACCAGTTGAATTCAAAATCAAGGCCCAAATCTACAAAACTTGCCTGAAAATCTGCTGCTTGTCCGTCAAAAACTTCACCTGCATATTCCAGGCTATAAAAGACCGCGTGTGCCCTGAGCGAATTACGTGGGTTGAAGTTATACCGGAATATGGGTCCGATGGCCGGCGGAATCGCATTGGGGCGGGGAACGATGGTACTTATATCCCCCTGGTACCAAGGAATGGCAGTCATAAAACCTATATCGGCCCTGCGCTGTCCCAACAGCGGCAGAACCAGCATTAGTGCTGCTCCCAATAACAGGTATTTTAGTCTCTTTCTCATAAGCTCTATTCCGCGATCAATTCAAACCCCATCTGAGAACGGTCCACATCACCGGTTTATTATCTGGTTTCGCGGTGCGAAGATAGCATTTAACCACAAGATAAGCGAGAAACATCAAATGAGAGAAGCTCAACAAAGAGAATCTGGTCAAAAAACATGGACTTCAACACCCGAAATGGGTAACCCTACCTGTAATACCTGTTGAAAACGGGCTTGCCATTCTTGTCGTTGCGTATCCGGTAGATCGCCTTGAGCGAGAGCAGGTAGTAGGTATCATTATATTGGGAAACACCTTCACGCGAGTAACCGTCCAGCTTGTCGGTGAGGGAAAACTGGTAACCCAGCTCCAGGCCCACGCTCCACCGCGGATCGATGGAAAACTTCATCCCGCCCCCTACCGGGAATCCAAATCCATACTGTCCCCCGGGATAGTATCCGGGATTCTCCGTCGGTTCAATCCCGTCCTGATCCTTAACTGTCGCACTGGAGAGCAATCCGCCCGCCCCGGCATAAAGGTAAAGATGGATGCGGCTATAGTTGTTTACCATCCCTCGCTTGTTGTAGATGCCCGCGCCTCCGCTGCCCGGCTCTCCCATGATGTAATACTCAAACCTGGCAAAATGCTGGAATACGTGGCTGTTGAAGGAGTAGATCCGCCCGTGGGATGATTCACCCTCGTCCTGTCCGCCGAACATCAGGTAAGAAAGATCAAGGCTCACCGCCATGTTCCTGGCAAGCAGGTAGCGGGGTGTAATCCCTATGCCGGCCCTCAATCCATTGAACGAATTGGCGAAGGGTTTGCCGGCCAGACCAATGTCACCATGGAAAAAAACTGACGAGACCCCGAAGTCCACCTCGTACCTGCGCAACTTCCATCGCTGTCCGTTTGCATCTATGGCCGTAAAGGTCAGGATAACAGCAATAAGAATCCAGAAAGTTCTTTTCATGACGAGGGTTAAGATATTCGACAAAGATAAAAATAAGTATTTATTTCTAATTTCTCTTATCCGCACCCCACATCAGTTTATTTCTAAGGGTACTGTAGAAGCTTATATTCTCGATCCGGATCATCTTCAGGGTCTCCTCCGCCTTGCATATGGTGACCGTTGTACCCACATCCAGATCGATGGAATGCGAGTCCATCGACAGCTGAAATTGGGGATCGCGTGAATCCACTGAGAGCTGTAATACTGCGGTATCAGGCAGCACAAGCGGCCTGACCGTCAGGTTGTGGGGAGCAATGGGGGAAAGGATCACGCTGCGGGACTGGGGCACCACAATGGGGCCACCCACACTGAGGTTGTAAGCTGTGGATCCGGTGGGTGTTGATAACAAAAGTCCGTCGGCCCAATAAGCACTCAGGAATTCGTCATTCACACGCACATGGATGGTGATCAGCGATCCGCTGTTCTTATAAAGCCGCACTTCGTTCAGGGCAATACCGGTGCCGTTAAGGTCCCCGCCGGAGGTCTCCACCTTCAGTAGCATGCGCTCCTCGATATCAAACTTCCCACTGAAAACACTCTCCAGCGACTCCTCCATGTTCTCCTGTGAGATGTAAGATAGAAAACCGAGCCGGCCAATGTTCACCCCAAGCACAGGGATACCGCTCTCCCTCACCAGGCTCACCGTCTCCAGGAAGGTACCATCCCCTCCCAATGAGAAGAGGAAGTCCACATCCTGAGGAAGGTCGGTCTGGTCGTTAAAGAGGCCCGCCACCCGCGGTCTCAGCCCCGTCTTCTTCTGCAGGAATTCGTAAAGCGGTTCAAAAATCCACACATCGGCATTCAGCGTCTGTAACTTGCTGAACATGGTGGCAATATTCTCGCGGGCGTAGGACGGAAAATTCCTTCCGTAAACAGCGACTTGCATCTTTATGTATTCAGGTATTTAAGAAAGACATCGAAACGCTCCTGGTAGAACTCATCCAGGTCATCATCATTCATATGAGACGATACCACCATGTAGTTGTAGCGGTTAAAGGTCTCCATCACCGAAGTCATATCGGTCAGATTAATCTTCAGAGTCACCCGCAGTTTGTCCCGCTCCCCGTTTGAGGAGACATAGAGGCTAAGAATCCGGGCGTTATTGCTTTCCACTATCTGGGAGATCTCGCTCAGCGAGTATTCATGCTCCATCATCTCCAGTTCGATAATCCCCCCCGGCTGCTGCATGGCCGACAGGTGGGCAAAGTGCTGAGTCAGCTCCTCCTGGGTAATCACCCCCAGGTAATGGTTGTCATAGTCAAGCACCGGAACGAGGGTCAGTTCGAGCCTCGACAAAAGCTCGATCACCTCGTAAATATGCTGATTCTCTCTCACATAAGGTTTCTCCAGTGAGAGGTTGTGGTTACCCACAGGCTCGTCCGCGTTGTTCAGGTCGTAGATATCGGCATCGGAGATCAATCCCAGAAAATCGCGCTGGTTCACAATGGGCAGGTGCTTGACCCGGAATATCTCCATCCAGGCAAGAGCCTGAGTGCCGGTGTCTGAGGTCTTCAGCGCCGATACGATATCTGATATGAGTTCTTTTGCAAGCATTGGGTTAAACATACAGGTTTACCTTTTATAAAACAAATACCACGCCAAAACAGGACTCAGGACTCAGGACTCAGTACTCAGGACTCAGTACTCAGTACACAGTGCACAGTACTCAGTACTCAGTGCTCAGGGCGGAGGGCGGAGGGTTATAATTGCAACGTCTTTTCAATTGTGTTGAGGAGGAGGGAAATGGCCACCTCGTTCATCCCTCCCTGGGGAACTATAATGTCGGCATAGCGTTTGGATGGCTCGATGAACTGCAGGTGCATGGGTTTCACCGTCTCCTGGTAGCGATCGAGGACCTTCTTCACATCACGGCCCCGCTCCATCATGTCACGCTCGATGACACGTCCCAACCGATCGTCCGAATCGGCATCTACAAAGACCTTGATATCGATCTCTTTTACCAGGGGCATGTGGGTATAAATCAGGATTCCCTCGATAATGATCACCTCCTTTGGCTCCACCGGGATACTCTCCTTGGATCGGGTGCAGGTCAGATAGCTGTATATGGGCTGATCCACAGGCTTCCCCGCCTTCAGCAGCCTGATATGCTCGGTGAGCAGATCGAATTCCAGCGAATCGGGATGGTCAAAATTGATTTTCTGACGCTCCTCCATGGGCAGGTGACTGCTATCCCTGTAGTAGGAATCCTGTGGCACCAGCGCCACGCGGTCCTGAGGAATTTTCTCAAGAATCTTTCGAACAACGGTGGTCTTTCCAGATCCTGTCCCTCCTGCTATTCCGATTGTGAACATGTGAAAAAGTAAATGAGTAAGTGAGTAATTTAGTAAGGGTAGTAAAGTTAGTAAAATCCCTTACGTGCATTACTTAATTTAACTGGACTGGACACTTCCTTTCTTGACAGGTAATATCAGCATCCAGATTAAAAAACTTCAAGAATAATTATCTCAAGCCTGGAACCTACAGGCTTGAATTAATAGATTTAGAAATCTTTGCTGCCATATCATCATTTTCAAGTCCATTTAAAATGGCTGTCCCGTTTCTGATTTCTCTATTAATAGTTGTTAGAGTATATATTTCATTATCAACCGTAAATGCTACTAATTTCCCAATACATATTTTGGTAAAGTCTGCCCATTTGTTCGCTCCTTGAAGATTGAAGTAAATCTCAATGTTATTCTGATTTGGTTTCGTCCTTTTTATGTGAGAACTATTTAAATAGGATTGTTTTTTAAGTGCAACAACAGCACTGTATTTTTTATCCTTATCCACAGACTGCGCAGTTTGTAGAAATTTGACATTTTCATCAGCAAGCTCTGAGAATAGTATTGTTGAATCAATAGGAACATAGGCTATTATGGGTGAAAGAGTGTCTGTGTTTAGTCGGATATTCATTTGCCGGAATTCCTCAATCAGATCGGCCGGGACTTCCTTTTGTGCAAGAGTTTCATGAATTTCAAATGACACTTTTTCTTGTGCTTGGCTATCAGCTGTTTTGCATGAAACAATTGCTATCAATGGGATCAATATATAAAAGAATAGAGTTTTCATGTTTTTAGTTTTTGCAGTTATTAATTTTTGTCATTTTTTAGAATGCTTAAAATATTCATCAATTGAATTGACATAAGTCTCATAGGCATTGACACCTTTTTCGGTAATCTCACAGGTGGTCAAAGGATAATTTCCTTTAACCGATTTTTTCACCTTAAGATATCCAGCTTCTTTAAGCTTGTTCATTTGAAAGCTTATATTTCCTTTTGTGGTCTTGATATTGTCAAGTAAATAACTGAATTCAGCATTTTTCACACCTATCAATATGGACATAATCGCTAATCTGACCTGTGAATGTAATAATGGGTCTAAATCTTTGAACATGTTTTCTATTTTTCACGGTTAGCAAATAAAATATGTCCAGGGACAATAAATGCGACTATCCAGGCAGCAGATTCAACGAGTAATTGCTCTGGAAGTTTAAGATAGGAAGCCGTTAATGCCAATAATCCAAAAATTACTCCACCAATTATAATCAGTCGGTATCGTAAAATTCCTCCTGTAATTGTTACAGCAAAAGCCATAAGAACCATAAAAATTGGGTGTTGAAGTTCAAAGTTGATGTTTTGCATGACATTATATTGAATGAGATTCACCAGAACCATACACGCAAATAATGATACCCAGACATATCGGAGCGAGATTCCAATATAGGTCTGTACTTTTTTACTTCGTTTTATCAGATAATAAATGGTAAATCCCAGACAGGCTAATAATAATGCAAAACCTAAGTAGTTAATTATCTTTTGCATTTGAAATGTGAATACAAGTTTCCGTTCCACATATCCAAAAAACGAGTTACAAAAGAACAGCCATCCCCAAACAATGAATAATATTCCGTCTCGTTTGAGTTTATTTTTTGAAACCTGTATCATTTCTTTGATTACAAGAAATGATTGAGTTTCATTCAAAGAATCTGAAGTATTTTGATTTGTATCCATGACAATAAGTTTAGTTTATAAAACTAGTTTGAGATACAAACCTAATTAAGTTTGAGATACAAACCAAATTTTTAAGGGAAATATTTTGTGGTAGAAGCATTGTATTGCAATGCATACTGACTTTTCTGATACCTTTGCCTTGCAAATTATCAAAACACTTATGGAGCAGTCATTGTACCCACTGAAATTCAAGCCCATTATCAAAGACAAAATCTGGGGCGGACCCAGGTTGCGGGACACCCTGGGGAAGATGGCATCGGAGAAGGCAGGTGAGAGCTGGGAGCTTTCGGGAGTCACAGGCGATATCTCGGTGGCCGAAAACGGATTCCTGGCAGGAAACAGCCTTGAGGAGCTCGTGGAGATCTACATGGGAGAGCTGGTAGGAGATAAGATTTATGAAAAGTTTGGAGTGGAGTTTCCCTTGCTGATCAAATTCATCGACGCATCCGATTTCCTGAGCATCCAGGTTCATCCCGGCGATGAGATGGCCCGGGAGCGCCATAATTCATTCGGGAAGAGCGAGATGTGGTACATTGTTGAGTCCGACAATGGCGAGCTGATCGCCGGATTCAACCGGAAGCTTGACAAACAGCACTACCTTGAGCATTTCAAAAATGGTAACCTGAAGGAGATCATGAACCGGGAAACAGTGGCCCCGGAAGATATATACTATATGCCCGCAGGCAGGGTACACGCCATCGGGGCAGGTGTATTGCTGGCCGAGATCCAGCAAACCTCCGATGTAACCTACCGGATATATGACTGGGACCGGGTGGACGATGCCGGTAAACCCCGCGAACTGCACACCGACCTGGCACTGGATGCCATCGATTTCCGGTTCCACAAAGAGTACAAGACACATTGCCAGCCCCTTAATAACAGCACAGTAAACGCTGTGGATTCCACCTTCTTTACCACCAGCGTGATCAAGCTGGACCAGCCGGTGGAAAAGGACTACAACCTGATCGACTCTTTTGTGATCTATATGTGCATGGAGGGCGAAACGGGTATAATATACCCCGGAGGAGCGGAAACGATCAAAAAGGGGGAGACCATCCTGATCCCTGCCGATCTGAAAAACCTGGCCATTGTTCCTACCAGGCCAACCACCCTCCTTGAGGTCTACATTAAATAAACCATAACCATGAAGATCAACAAAGCCGAATTTATCACCAGCAACACCGATGTAGCCCTCTGTCCGCCGGAGAAAATCCCTGAATATGCCTTTATCGGGCGCTCCAATGTGGGCAAATCCTCACTGATCAACATGCTGGTGCAGCGAAAGAAACTGGCCAAGACCTCCTCCACACCGGGGAAGACCCGACTGATCAACCACTTTAAGATCAACGGAGAGTGGTTCCTTTGCGACCTTCCGGGATACGGCTATGCCAAGGTCGCCAAGATGGAACGGGAAATGTTTGGCAAGATGATCGAGAAGTACGCCACCCAGCGCACCAACCTGGTCTGCTTCTTCGTATTGGTGGATGCCCGGCACCCACCACAGCAGATTGACCTTGATTTTATCGAGTGGCTGGGAGACAGCGCTCTGCCTTTTGTCATTGTATTCACCAAGGTTGACAAGATCAACCAGACAGGGAAAGCGAAAAACCTGGACCTGCTCAAGATGAAACTCTCCGAGACCTGGGACGAGCTTCCACTGATCTTTGAAACCAGCGCCGAAAAAGGTACCGGCCGCGAAAAGGTCATGAACTTCATCAACGATACCAATAAGAGCCTGGGTTAGGGAAACACATTCTCCGAACCATCCTCAAAGTTAAGCTGTAGAGGGGAGAGCTTCAGTTTCCGTATGGTTCCTTTTACCTTCCCGCCGTTCCGATAGGTTAGTTCGACACCAATGATCCGATCTCCGGAAGATTCAAAGATTTGCATTATTTCGGGTGTCAGCTCCATCTTCAATCTACAACCAAGGCTTTATACGCCCTGTGCTCGGCAAGGTTCATCTCCAGGATGCCCCTGGATTCAAACGCTTCGACAAAGTCTTTCCTGCGGTCCATGATGGCAAGATAATACTCTACCGGTGTCATGTATTCGTATTCGAAGGGGAATTTCTCCGTCTGGAGCCTGTTCAATTCCTGTAGCTCTTCAAGTGGCACATCCAGGAAGGGCAAGGCCTTATCGGTGAGTGTAGACATGTAGTCGAGGTGCAAAAACGCACGGTCGGCATGGGCAAAATTGTACCTGGCAATCATGGAATCCCAGTCAGGCACGGAACCAAGGATCAGCACCAGGAAGATGGCCAGTGTATTTACCCGTAACAGGTAAAAGGCCGATTTTCCCTTCCATACCTTCAACAGAACAGTAATC
This sequence comes from Bacteroidota bacterium, assembly GCA_024244665.1. The sequence goes on from JAAEOI010000213.1 coordinate 25,870, forward strand.
AATCCAAAGAGGGCCAGAAGAAGAAAGATGTAGACCCCGATCCGTTTATATGCCAGTGCAAAGTACTTGATATACCACGTATTCCGGATGGCCACCGAAACAACCAGTATGGCATTCTGAACCAGCCAGATGTAAGACAACAGCTTCAGTAACCTGTTGTTCCGATAGAAATTGATATTACCCCTGAAGTAATAAAGCACAATCACAATGGAGATCAATATGGAGAGGATCAGCATGTAGGTCCCCCTGTGAACAAACTCCTTCAGGTACTGCCCTTCCCACTCAAACACAAACCACACATGCTTGATATCCATGATATTTAAGATGAGGAGGAAGATATTCAGAACAGCCAGCAGGAACAGACCGGCCCTGTACTCGTTCAACAGTGCATTGACCCGGAACCTCCTCCTGTGAATTCTTCTGCTTCTCATTATATAATCGGAAGAAGTCGCATCGATCCTCATGATACGCTCACCCGTCACCCTCATTATCATCTGGTTACTGATCAGCAAACCAACCAGGAAGGTCAGCAGGATCAGAAAGTCAAAATCCATGAAGATGATATTCAGCTTTTCGCTCAGAAAGGTTCCTGCATCGATCACCATTTTATCGAAGACCGGGTTGGAGTTCCTGTAGAGGATCACAAAAAGGATGATAATGGCCAGCGGTATCAGAAAAATCCTCAGCCGCCTTAACCTGCTTCCGACTCTTCGCCCCTTAAACTTCGAGTTGCCCAGTTCTCCAAGAAACCGACCCTGGGAGGCCGCGATGTTTATAAAAGAGAGGGCGGCCGCATGCACAAGGGACCTCACCCCCGGATAGCTCATCATTCCCACCAGGAGAAAAAGAGTCGTGAAATGCATAATGTATGAAAAGAGTGAATGAGTCACAAGTGTTGCAACAGCACTAACCACGAGTGCTGCTGCCACCACAAATTGAAGCCGGGTTTTAAGCACTAGCTGCTTGGTGATGATGAACCAGCCAAATATTACACTCTCAAATAACAGTAGATTTATTCCCAGTGCCCTGCGATGAAACAGAAATGTGATGGCCACGGCACTGACAAGGACCAGGATCAGGTTGTAGCTCTTTTTCATAATCGGATAGTTGGGTTTCTATTATAAAACGAAACCCTGATCCGAAAATTACGCGGGATCAAACCTCAAGGAAATAATTAAGGTTCTTTAACAGGAGCCGCGGCTGTTCGGAATGAATCCAGTGACCGGCACCGGGGATGGTGACAATCTGTGCCCCGGGAAAGAGGGTGCGTATCAGCTGGTGATCTTCAGCCCGGATATAATCCGACTTCTCCCCTGCAATAAAGAGCGCCGGGAACCCGGTGAATCCACCCCGGGGAATCTCCTGGAGTCCTCCGGGACCATTATTCTCCCCATCAAGCAGTCCGTCGAGGATCCGTGGCAGGTTGGAGCGAAAGACCGGCAGGTTGATGCGCCAGGCAAGGCTCCCGTTTTTCTCCCGCCGGAGGTTCTTCAAAAGAAAGCCCCGCACTCTTTCTGAACCAATCTTCGGGGCCAGTGCACGGCCCACCTCCTCACGGTTCGAATAACGATCCAGCTCCAGCTCTAGCATGGCATCGATCATTTTCCCGTGATTGGCAGCCGAGGAATAATCCAGGGCCTGATCGTGGTAAGCCCTTGGAGCCATGTCGACCGACACCAGCGACAACACCCGGTCGGGCCAGGAAGCCGCAAAATACATAATGGCCTTGGCTCCCATGGAGTGCCCGATGAGCACGGCCTGTTCAATCCCCTCGGCATCCATGAGCATTTTCAGGTCATCACGCATGGTGGGGTAGTCGAAGGCGTCAGAATGGGGTGACAATCCGTGGTTGCGCTGATCGATCACATAAACCTCAAAGCGTTCCGAAAGCTCCCGGGCAAGGGTAACCCAGTTGTCGCCCGAACCATAGAGCCCGTGTACAATGATCAGCGGGGGACCGGTTTCACCATATTTGCGATAGAAAAGCTTCATGTGATCTCAGGAGAGGCTACTTCGACTTCTCCATGTAGCGGGAAGATAGCTCGGCGATCAACTCCTTAATTGTATCGAAGGCCCTGAGGGTATCCTCCGTGATGGGAGTCTTCTTCAGCCTCAGGATCAGCAGGCCGTACAATCCGTTCAGGGACACCTGTATGTCGTTCTCCTTACCATGCCCGGAGCGCATCCTGAGGGCTTCGATATTGGACTTTGCCTTCTCAAACGCCTCTTTATATGCCGTATCGACACCCTGTTTCAGAATCTCGTGGTGTAGTTTGTGCATCTGACCGGCCAGCTCCTCCAGCATGCCCAGGTGACCGGTCTCCTCCTTGTTCTCATCATGCATCTTCCCAATCAGGACCCCGTACCACTCACGCATGTCTCGCTTAACCCCGTAGGGCACATCAAACTTACTGATCAGCGTCAGCTCGATACTGTCCAGGTCCAGCTTATTGGCCCGGATCATATCCTCCACCTGGTACATGTACAACAGATACTCGGCTACATTCTCTTTTCTCTTCTGTTCGGCAATAATCATATAAAAAAAACTTAGTCAATATACATATGCAAATTCGCACCCAAACCCTGCCTGATAATCCTCATAAGCGTTGATAGTCTGATATCACTGGCATCATTCTCAATTCTACTAATATATGATTTCGTTGTTCCACATTTATCAGCCAATTGTTGCTGAGTCAAATTCTTCTTCTTTCTCATCTCATGAATGATCACTCCTATTTTAAAAGCCTCAAACTCCTGCTCCCACAAATCCCGATCAGGCTGTCCCTGCTTGCCATATTTTGCATCAAGGAGATCATTAAACGAGTGAATCTTCTTATAATCAATCTCTTCTTTCATAAAAGTATTCAGCTTTGAGTTTGACTGCTTTAACTATTTCCCTCTTTGGAGTTCTATTTGATTTCTTTTTGAAACCATTAAGTAAAACAACACATTGACTCTCATTCAAACAACAAAAAATTCTATAGGCATCATTACTAAATTGAATTCGTATTTCAAATAAGCCCTTTACACCTTGTATTGATTTGAAATATTTTTCAGGTATAACCGGCAAGTCCCGTACTAATCCCAAAGTCCATTCAATCTTATTCTGCGCAGGTCTGTTTAACGACCTGTAAAAATCCAAGAAGAAATCTTTATGAACTACAATTTCCCTCTGATATCCATTCTGAGTCATGACAAAGTTAGCTAAACAGGTAACATTTGCCAAATATTTTGTTTAAAGAAGCGTTGGCTGCAACCTGATATATATAACCTTAATGGAATGAATCAATCATTGATCAGCCAATATCAAAAAATATGATTGGAAATGAGTTAATCCCTCAACTGTCGAAGGTACATCTGAATGGTATTCTGAAGGCCGTAGTAGAGGGCATCGGCAATGAGGGCGTGCCCGATGGAAACCTCCATGAGCCAGGGGATCTGCTCCTTCAAATAGCGTAGGTTTTCCAGGCTAAGGTCGTGACCGGCGTTCAGCTCAAGCCCCAACTCCCTGGCCATAAGGGCTGCATCCATAAAAGGCTTCACCGCCACAGCCCGGTCGGCAGGGTAATTTGTGGCGTAGGGTTCGGTATAGAGCTCCACACGATTGGTTCCAACTTTAGCTGCCCCTTCAATAAACTCAGGTTCTGTTCCCACAAAGATGGAGGTGCGGATTCCATGAACCTGGAAAGCACCGATCACATCCACCAGGAAGTCGTGGTGCTGCACCGTATCCCATCCGGCGGATGAGGTAAGCGCCTCGGGCGGATCGGGAACCAGTGTCACCTGGTGAGGTTTGATCCGTGTCACCAGTTCGATAAACGACTCCGATGGGTACCCTTCAATATTGAATTCGGTGGTTACCAGAGGCTTCAGCAGCTCCACATCGCTGTAACGGATGTGCCGCTCGTCGGGTCTTGGATGCACGGTAATGCCCTGAGCTCCAAACTGCTCACAATCCACCGCCACCTTCTGTACATCCGGAACGTTTCCACCCCTGGCATTGCGCATTGTGGCAATCTTATTAATATTTACGCTGAGTGTAGTCAAAACAATAATTTATATGCTGATAAGGCCTTTCCAAACTTACTGAATAGTTGGAAATATTACTAACCCTAATGTCCCGGGAGGAGGTATATTCAGCCAATGATCAGCCAATGATCAGTTCATCGAGGCTGCGTTTGGGTACGTGGTGGATCTCTTTTTCGTCGCGCCAGTATTTGATGTTGCCTCCATGCACATTTTCAATGACCACCTCTTCGGCGGGTTTGCCCAAGGCAAGAACCTGGATGATCTTGTAGTTTTCGGGAATCTCCAGGATGTCGCGAAGTTTTTCGCGCTGCACCGATCCAATGATGCATCCGCCGAACTCCTGCTCCACAGCGGTCAGCAACATGCTCTGTGCAGCAATACCATCATCGCACCACCAGTCGTTTGAAAGATCCAGATCACCCAGCTGTACAATATAGGCCGAAGGGCGCTCCCCCTCTGCCGGTCCTGGCCACTTCTTTATATAACCAGCCCAGGCCAGGGTGGGAAAGATCTTTCTACAGGATTCCGAGTCATTGAATAACATGTACTTCAGGGGCTGCATGTTGCGGGCGGAACCCGACAGTCTGGCTGCCTCAACCATCTCACGCAGCAATCTCATGGGAACAACCACCGACTCATCAAAGCGTCGGTAGGAACGGTTTTTCAGGATTAAATCTTTAAGCATTTTAGCTCGTTTTACTCGCTTTAAACAGGAAAGTTAGTAAATAAGCAAATCACTTACCCATTTATCCACTTACTTATTTGCCATTTGCTATTTTCCATTGTATTCATTCATCGTCCGTTGAAGTCCGATCACCCCGAAAGACTTGATGATCTCGCATGCCATCTCCATGCGTTCAGGGAGAAGCCTGGCCTCCTCGCCTTCCCAGCCACCCAGCACATAATCCACTTGCTGCCCGGGATGGAACTCGCTCCCGATCCCGAAACGGAGCCGGGCGTATGCACTGGTTCCAAGGATTGTGTTGATGTGGGAAAGGCCGTTGTGGCCCGCGTCTCCCCCCTTTGCTCTCAAGCGAAGAGTTCCATAGGGAAGGGCAAGGTCGTCGAGTACCACAAGGAGGTTCTTTTCTGAGAGTTTCAGCTTATTCAGCCAGAAGCGGACTGCATTGCCGCTAAGGTTCACATAGGTGGATGGTTTAAGGAGCCAGTAGGTGCGTGCACGGTACTTATACTCAGCCACGAACCCGTAACGCTTGTCCTTAAACGAAATATTGGACGCCCCGGCAAGGGCATCCAATATATCAAATCCTATGTTATGACGCGTGTGAGCGTACTCGTTACCAATGTTTCCTAATCCGACTACAAGGTATTTCATCGTGATAAGATCAGGTATTGATCCGGTTCAGCCCGGGGCCGGCCGGATCAGAGTCTTTAACCTTCGTTGCTCTCTTCAGCAGGTGCAGCATCAGCAGCAGGTGCTTCTTCACCTTCAGCAGCAGCAGCAGCAGCAGCAGCAGCGGCCTCAACGGCTTCAAGTTCGTCCTCACCCATTTCCATTCCTTTGGCACTGATCCTTGAGGATACAATTGCATAAATCATGGAACGTTTAGGATCGAGGATCTCCAGGTTATCATATTCGAGATCACCAACCTTGATCACATCGCCAATGGCCACATCGGTGATGTCAATATCCAGTACATCAGGCAGGTCTTTAATCAGGCCGCGCACTTTAATTACACGCCTTCTCTGACGGGGTTTACCACCATCCTTCAGACCAATTGCGTCTCCTGCCAGGTTGATAGGAATCTCTAATGTCACCGGCTTGTCGTCAAATACCTCCACGAAATCGATGTGGTTGAGTTTGTCGTTAACAGGATGGAACTGAAGCTCCTGCATAACTGCTCTGTGCTTCATACCATCGAGGTTTACCTCAACAACATATGCATTGGGAGTATAGACGATGTGCCTGAAATCATTCTCGTGGGCATGGAAGTGAATTACTTCTGCACCTCCGTACATGACACAGGGAACGTGATCGGTTTTTCTCAGGTCGCGGGTAGACTTTTTACCCAGTTCGGTACGCTTTTCAGCGTTAATTGAAATTGTCTTCATAATATTGTGCTACTCAGAATTAAGTTGAATAATTAATTCCCCATCACACTGTGGGAAAATTGCAAAACGGCTGCAAATGTAATGAATTAATTCAGAAATGTGTCACTGATCGACTTAAAAGTGTAGACCTTCTCGATCACATCAGCGAAGTGTTCGGCCACGGATATAACCTTGATCTTGTCACTCTGCTGCTTCAGGGGAATGGTGTCGGTAACAATCAGTTCATCGATGGGGCTCTGCTCGATCCGTTCGTAGGCCGGTCCGGAGAGTACCGGGTGGGTGGCCACAACCCTGACACTGGCGGCTCCTTCACTCTTCATCATACCGGCGGCAAAAGTGATTGTCCCGGCCGTATCGACCATGTCATCAACAATTACGATGTTCTTTCCCTCCATATCACCAATGGCCTTGATCTCCTCCACCACGTTGGGCTTCTTTCGGAGCTTGTAACAGATTACCATGGATGCGTGCAGGAACCTGGAGTAGGCATTGGCCCTTTTTGTTCCTCCCATATCGGGAGCAGCAATGGCCAGGTTATCCAGTCCAAGTTGCTGTATGTAGGGTACAAAAAGAGAGGAGGCATAGAGGTGGTCCACCGGCACATCGAAGAAACCCTGCAGCTGGTCAGCATGCAGGTCCATTGTCATGATCCGGTCAACCCCGGCTGCGGTAAGCAGGTTGGCAACCAATTTGGCCCCGATGGCCGAACGCGGCCTGTCCTTGCGGTCCTGTCGTGCAAACCCAAAATAGGGAATTACAGCCACCACCTTGTCGGCCGATGCACGCTTGGCGGCATCAATCATCATCAACAGCTCCATCAGGTTGTCGCCCGGTGGGAATGTCGACTGCACAATAAACACTGTGCATCCCCTAACGCTCTCATCGTAAGCGGGTTGAAATTCACCGTCGCTGAATTGAAAAACACTGGTGCGCCCCAGTTCAGTTCCGAAATTCTTTGCGATTTTTTCAGCCAGGTAGGTCGATGCCCGGCCTGAAAAAAACTTGATTGGTGCAGTCCTCTCCATAGTGAGTGCAAAAGTAAGAATATTTTGATGACCCAACCGGCAGAGATAACAATTTTTATCGTGAACAAAGTGTTAAAATGGCTGTTAAACTCAATGTGAAAGAATAACCTTAAACATACTATAATATAATGGCAGAGAAAATGCCCACCGTTCTTCTGGTCGAAGACGACCCTCAACTGGGCCCTATGCTGAAAGACTCACTGGAGCTGAAGAACTACCGTGTAGACCTTGAATCCAGGGGTGAGCGTGCGCTTCAGCTTTTCCAGGCAGCCAAATATGATATCCTGCTTCTGGACGTGATCCTGCCAGGTATGAATGGGCTCGACCTGGCAAAGGAGATCCGGAGGAGCGACTTCACAACCCCCATCCTGTTCGTGTCTGCCAAAGACAATGACAAGGACATGATCCAGGCTTTCTGCTCGGGAGGGGATGATTATATTGTCAAACCATTCAGTGTTACAGAGCTTTCTCTGAGGATGTACGCCCTTCTGAGACGCACCCAACTGGCCATTGTGGAAGATAATCTGCCCGAAACCATCAAATTCGGGATATTCACATTCGATTACCCCAACCGGGTGCTCTGCACAGACAGAGATCAGGTAAACCTCACCAAGAAAGAGGCTGATGTGTTGCATATGCTCGCCGCCAACGTAAACAACGTGGTAAAACGCGAGAGGGTGCTCACCGATGTGTGGGGCGAAAACGACTACTTCATGGGCCGGAGCATGGATGTCTACATCGCCCGCCTGAGGAAAAAACTGTCGGAGGACAAAAGAGTATCAATTGTGAATGTCCACCGCATGGGCTTCAAACTGGAGGTAAACGACGGAACCGGTCTCTAAGGAATCGCATTTTCAATTTCCGGATTATCAGCTATTTTTGCATCTCTTATATTTGCAGAATGAACTACAAGGATAAAACTGTCTGGATCACCGGTGCGTCTTCGGGGATTGGGGCTGAGCTGGCCCGGCAGTTTGCACAGGAGGGTGCCAGGGTAATTATCTCCTCACACGAGGCTGAAGAGCTGGAAGGTGTACGGAAAGAGCTGGAAGGTGTTTCAAAGGATGTCCACCCGGTTGTCTTTAACCTGGGTAACCCGGAAGAGGTGGCTGCCACGGCCCGAAAGGTATTGCAGGAGTTTGGCCGAGTGGATGTGCTGATGAACAACGGGGGGATCTCAACCCGCTCCGAAGCATTGGAGACTATACTGGAGATTGACCGCCGCATCATGGAGATCGACTACTTCAGCGGAGTGATCCTTACCAAAGTGCTGCTTCCAAAAATGATCGAAAACGGATACGGCCACATTGGTGTCACCAGCTCCATCTCAGGAAAATTCGGTTGGCCGCTCAGAAGCGCCTATGCCGCTGCCAAACATGCACTCTTTGGTTTCTACAAGAGCCTCTGGGCCGAGAACAAAAGCAAAGGCATCCGGGTCACCATCTTCAGTCCGGGCCGGGTTCGCACCAACATCTCTATCCACGCCCTGAACAAGGAGGGGAAGGAACACGGGAAAATGGATCCCGGGCAGGATAAGGGGATCACACCCGAGAAAGCAGCCCGCAGGATGATCAGAGCCATGAAACGCAACCGAAAAGATGTGCTGGTGGGAAGTTCTGAACTGATCATGGTGTGGATCCACAAATACTGTAAACCCCTTTACCACCAGGTGGTGGGCAGGGTTAAAGCCAACTGATCTTATGCCTGTCAGAATCGATAAATACCTCTGGGCCGTAAGGGTCTTTAAAACACGGGCCCTTGCCGCCGAAGCCTGCAAGAAGGGAAGGGTGCTGGTGGATGAAATGCCGGTCAAAGCCTCACGGAGCGTCAACGCCGATGATGTAATCAAAGTCAGGAAGATGCCGGTAATTTACTCCTACCGCGTAAAAGAACCCATCGAAAAGCGGGTGGGTGCAAAAATTGTTCACAATCATGTTGAGGACATTACCCCGCAGGATGAACTGGTCAAACTGGAGATGCAGGATAATTTCTATACAAAGCGTGACCGCGGAGCCGGACGTCCCACCAAAAAAGAACGCCGCTTGTTGGACGATATTACCGATCGGTAATACATTAACCATAGGATTTTGTAAGAAGCATAGGAAGAGTGCCTGCAGGTGTATGCTTCATCATTGAGCTTCAGTAATCTTTACTATGTATTGAGTAAACATGCTTCCCATACCAGGGTCAGAGAAAGCCTCGGGAGACTTTTCTGAAAACATTCCGGCAACTGAGATAACTCTACCTGACCATCAGTCCCTTCGTCACCTCAATAATCTCTTCCCTCAGCTTCACCAGCTCAACAACCGATGAATCTCCACGCTTCAGTCGCCTGGCAAACCAGCTTCCGCGTGAGGTCTTCTTCCACCAACCGTACCACTTCAGGGCAAACTTTCCCAGGGGGAAGAGCGAAACCAGGAAGGCTACCCAGATCCACCATGGTCCTGTAAAAATTCCAACCAGCAGTGTGATGATCAGGTAGAAGAGCGGGAAGGTCACAAGCATTCCTAAACCTGCCTTCACCGATGAGTGGAACTGGCGGTCCTTAATATTCCGCACCAAACGTACCGGAAGCAAGTAAGGAACAATATTGGTAAGGTAGCCGAAAAGGAAGAAGGGGAAGGTCAGCAACAAAGCAATGTAAGACCCAATGCTCTTCATGGCACCATATCCTTTGTCGCGCACCACCCAATCACGGATGTTCATATTTTTCACACCGGCAGTATACTTCTCAATCAGATCAGCCAGCGGATTCATCGCTGAGGCTGAAGCATCCTCGAGCCGTGCGAGTATCTCCTTTTCAGCCCTGAAGCGGTCGCTCAGTCGCGTCCCGACAATGCCCAACTCAGCACGCATAGTATCGTTGTATATTTCGCGCAGCGACATCAGGGTCTCGTAGTATTCTTCCGATGAGATATGGATCATCCCCGGTTTCATGGCATCAATCAGGTCCTTCTTGGCCGCATTAATAGCACGTGGAGCCGACTCCTGGTACTGTTCCCAGTAGTCGGACAGCTCAATGGGCTCTCCAAAATTCAATAAGAGAGAAGTATTGTGCTTCACGTAATCACCCATATTGATTCCCACCGGTACAATCTTTACAAAGGGCTCGGTACCCTGATCCTCCTGGGCGGTGAAACCGATGCGGAAAATCCCCTTACCGAAGGCCCGCAATCTGTGCTGGTGACCATGGTTACCCTCTGGCATAATACACATAAAGTGGCGGTGCTTCAGAATGCCCACAGAGATATCGAAAATATCCTCATTCTTGCCAAGCTCGGAGGCCCCGTCACGCTGGCGGAACACCGGAAGGATCTTCATGCTGTTGCAAAAATAGGCCATAAAACGGCCACTGAACATATCGGCCCTGGCCAGGAATACCATATCCTGACGCGAGGCAAAGAGCACAACCAGCGCATCCATCAGGGCATTCTGGTGGTTGGCGGCAAAGATTACCGGCTCGCCCCTGGGAATGTTCTCCAATCCTTTAAATTCAATCTTCCCATAGTATTGATAAAAGACCCTTTTCACATAGGGTTGGATCATGTAGAAGACCAAGTTCCGCTTATGAATTCCCTTCTGGGCACCTCTCACTTTTTTTCTGGCCATAAAATCGTTGTGATTAATCAGTTCGCAAAGATAGATTTTTTCTACAAAAACAATTTATTCACCTATCTTTACAACCCATATGGCACATAGGAAAGAATTGGACAAGAAATATATAACCGGCATTCAGCAAATAGGCGTGGGTGTTAAAAATTTTCACGAGGGATGGAAGTGGTACATCCCCAATTTCGGGATGGATATCAGGATGTTTGAAGAGAAAGCCATGGCCGAGTACATGCTCCCTTACACCGATGGAAAACCCCTTGAACGGCACGCTTGTCTGGCCATGAACATGCAGGGCGGCGGCGGATTCGAGATCTGGCAGCACACCCAGCACACCCCGCAGGATCCAGCTTTTGAGTTACAGATTGGTGACCTGGGGATCTTTGCCGGGAAAATCAAATCGCCTGATGTAAAGGCAGCATACGAACACCTCTCCAAAGAGGCCACCATGCTCACCGGCATCACAAAGGACCCCTCGGGCCGTGAGAACTTCTATATAAAGGACCCATTCAACAACACCTGGCAGATCGTGGAGGAGTCTTCAACGTTCATGACCAAGTACAACAAGCCCACCGGCGGGGCATATGGTGCCATAATCGGAACCACCAACCCCGAAAAGGCGATGGAGCTATACAGCGGCATCCTTGGATACGACAAGGTAGTGTATGACAGAGAGGGTACCTTTGCGGACCTGAAAGGGATTCCCGGCGGCGAGGGCAAATTCAGGAGGGTACTCCTGCAGCATAACGAAGTACGCAAGGGTCCCATTTCGAAACTGTTCGGTCCGTCCGAAATCGAACTGGTGATGACCCTGGGTCGCATGCCCAAAAAGATTTACCAGGGCAGGCTCTGGGGAGATCCGGGCTTCATCCATCTCTGCTTTGACATCCTGGGCATGAAGACTTTGAAGGAAGAGTGTACTGAGAAGGGATTCCCCTTCACCGTAGATTCGGACATACACCCTTCAGGCAAGCCCTTCGATATGGGCGAGGCAGCCGGTCACTTTTCATACATTGAGGATCCCGACGGAACCCTCATTGAGTTCGTGGAGACCCACAAAATACCGGTCTCCAAGAAACTGGGATGGTACATCAACCTCTGGAAGCGCAAGGATGTCACGGCGTCTCTTCCCGAGGGCATCCTGAAAATGGTCAGGTTCATGAAAGTGGACCCAGCGAAATTATAAGGATAGTGAGACAAATATACTGCCTGGTCACCGCGTTGCTCTGGGCTACCCTCTTGCAGGGACAGCAATATGGTATTGTCACCGGGCAAAGCACGGCCGAAGAGTTCACAATACAGCTCTATGATCAACTCCCTCTCCCCTTCTCTCAGAAAGACGAGGTATTCAAAGCCAGGAAAGCAGACCTGGCGGTTGATTATCCGCGCCTGACAGTAGCGGGCGATTTTACCGGCAACGGGATCACTGAACTTGTCTGCTTTGGCGATCTCACCTACACCCCCAACATGAATCCGCACTATACCAATGCTGTGGCTAAACTCTTTCGCCCGGGCGGAGGCAGGATGGTACCCTCAGGGACCTGGTACAACAGGGCCGACTCGCTGCTCAAGTGGGAGTATGTGAAATTTGCCATAGTGGCCAACTTCAACAATGACCAGCTGGACGACATCGCGCTATTATACAACGATCCTTCCAAAGAGGAACAGACCATCTACGTACTTGAATCCACAGGCACAGGATTCTCAGCACCCAAAACATATTTCAGCACCAACAGGAACGAATTCAATTTTACAGCCGTCAATTTTGCCTGTGCGGGAGATTTCAAGGGAAACGGGAATCCAGGCATAGCCGTTTTCTACAACTATTTTGGAACCGATCCGGCCACCAAACAGGCTATATTCCATTTTGAATCGGACGGCAGTGCCCTGAACCTGAATGCCGCCTCTTACACCGGAATCAAAAGTGAGATCAATTTCTCGGACATTAGCTTTGCCCTCGCGGAAGACTATAACAGCGACGGGGTAAGCGACATAGCGATTCTCCGGAATATCCTTCCCGGCCAGGACCATGAACTTCTGGTTTTTGAAGGATCAGAAGCAGGCGATCTGATCCCGGCAAATTACCTCACCACTCTAACATCAGAGCTAGACTTCTCACACATCACACATGCTGTCCCTGCCGACTTTGCAGAGGAACGTAATCCTGACCTGCTACTGCTCTCCAAAGATTCCGATACCGGTGCACAGGAGGTGCTTGTACTTGAAGGGCGTGCGGGATCCTTCTTAGAACCGGAGAAACTGGAAGACACCCCGCTCACAGAGATTCCCTTTGAGGAGATATCATTTATACAAAAGGGAAAGTTTGATACCCTCCCGGAGGTTTTCCCCACCACCTGGAAAAATGACAAAAGCGGCGCCGTCAGCTTCACCTTCGACGACGGTACCCTGGGAGCCTTTGAAAACGGAGCCCTTGCACTGGAGGCAGCCGGTCTCACCGGAACTTTTTACATTTTCACCGACACTACCCTCGAATATGATGCCCCGGTGGCCGGAACAGAGCTGATAAAAGAGTACGCAGCGATAGGGTTTGAGATCGCTTCGCACACATACAACCATTCCAACCTGGGCCATATCGCAGCCGAAGATCCCGATTCCCTTTCAGCTGTACTGACAAAATCAACACTGGAGCTGAAAAAGCGCTTCAATCAGCCGGCCATCTCCATGTCGATCCCTTTCGGCAGCTTTCGACAGGAGGCCCTTGATTCCATCTCAAAGCACTTTTATACCGCCCGCACCAGTCAGTTCGGATTCAACCTCTCCGTTCCTTACGACTATTATGCCCTCAGGTCGTGGCCCATCCTGAGCACCACCTCGCCTGCATTTGTGGATGGACTGGTCAGTACCGCCGAAACCTACGGCAGCTACCTCCCCCTCATGTACCACGATATACTGGATGAGCCTTTCGACCAGGAGAGCATGATCTACAGCTACAGCCTCGATCTTCTGAAAGAGACCATCCAACTTACCAGGCAGAGAGATGTATGGATCGACAGCCATGCACGGGTTTATAAATACATTCGGGAAAGAGAGGCTTTACAAATAGAGGCGCGTGTTCCCACCGGCGAAGATGGTTCATTCTCTCTGATCCTCCACGAGAACCTGCCAGATTCAATCTTCGATGTAGAGCTGACTCTTCACATCGCAGTGCCGCAGTTGTGGGGCAATCACGCCGCGGTTTACGTGGGAGACACCCTCCGGCAAGCACCCATCCTTTCCGGTCCGTCCGGGGATTACATCCTGGTCAACCTGTTGCCCGTCGAGGGTGTGGAGATCTTCGTGTCCGAATGGGTTCCTAACGGTCTGGGCCGGAAGGCAGTATACGAAGCCGGATCTGCGCTCTCCATCAAGGCCGGTCCCAATCCCTTTCAGCACGAAACCACCATTACCATTGAAGGAGATGCGGCTGAATCCCGCCAGCTGCTCCTGATGAACATGCAGGGAAGTATTGTCAGACGGATGGAAACAGGGGGTAGAAAAAGCATCCGGCTTTCAGGAAACAATCTCCCGCCCGGAGTATATATCGTCGGGCTGGTTGGTTCCCAGGGAGAAATGGCCTATCTTAAGTTACAGAAGTATTAGAATGAATATCCCAATCATACAGGAAAAAATCCTGGAGTTTATCCGGGGTATCAACCAGCGCAGGCTCATCCTGGGACTCAGCATGATTATCGGGTTGTTGTCCGGGCTGGCCGCCATTCTCCTGAAGAACCTCACCCACTTCGTTGAGCTTAAATCGCAGACCTGGCTTCTGGGAGACCACTCATCCGACCTCAAATTCCTGCTGCCCCTGGCGGGCATCTTTGTCACCATGGCATTCGTGAAGTACCTGCTGAAGCAGGACATCGGTCACGGTGTAAGCAAAATCCTCTTCTCCATCTCCAAGCGCAAGGGGCACCTGAAACCACATAACACATGGTCGAGTATGCTGGCCTCTTCGCTGACTGTGGGGCTGGGCGGATCGGTTGGACTTGAGGCGCCCATTACCCTCACAGGCTCAGCCATCGGCTCGAACATAGGCCGCTTGCTGAAGCTCAACTACAAAACCGTGGTCCTCCTGGTGGGTTGCGGAGCAGCCGGGGCCATAGCAGGAATTTTCAAGGCTCCCATTGCAGCCCTGATCTTCGCCTTCGAGGTGCTGATGCTGGACCTCACCGCCTGGTCGATCGTCCCCCTGCTGATCGCATCGGTCACCGCCGCCATCGTCTCCTCCTTCCTGATGGGCGAACAGGTGGTCTTTTTCTTTACTATCAGTGAGCCTTTCGCCATGGAGAATCTCCCCTTCTATATCCTGCTGGGGGTGTTTACCGGCCTGGTCTCCCTCTACTTCACCCGCATGAACAACTGGGTGGAGGGAATGATGGGAAAGATAAAAAACGGGTGGGTCAGAACCCTTAGCGGCGGACTCATACTCTGCATGCTGATCTTCCTGATGCCCCGCCTCTTCGGGGAGGGTTACACCACTTTGAAGATACTGCTCACCGGGCAATCATCTGCCCTTTTTAACGGGACCCTCTTTGAGGGGATCATCGCAAATAACTCCCATTTCATCGTGGTATTCTTCCTGTTGCTGATGCTCTTCAAGGTGATCGCCATGGCGCTCACCACCGGGAGCGGTGGTGTTGGGGGTATTTTCGCCCCTGCCCTTTTTGTGGGCGGCATGGCCGGGGCCACCCTTTCGAGAACCGTTAACCTTTTCTCTCCGGCCGTGATCTCAGAAAACAACTTTGCGCTGGTGGGCATGGCCGGAGTTATGGCGGGTGTGATGCACGCCCCGCTGACCGCCATTTTCCTCATCGCTGAAATCACGGGGGGCTACACCCTTTTCATCCCCCTGATTGTTACCGCCACTCTGTCGTACGTCACGATCCTGGCCTTCGAAAAACAATCGATCTACACCCTGCGCCTGGCCCAGCGGGGCGAGCTGATGACCCACCACAAGGACAAAACCGTGCTATCCATGCTCTCGGTTGAGGATGTGCTGGAGAAAGATTTTAAAAAGGTGAAGAAGGAGGGCCACCTGGGCGACCTGGTCAAGGCGATCGCCAAATCAAAGCGCAACATCTTCCCGGTCATCACAGAAGAAAAAGAGCTGGTGGGAATCATCAGCCTGGACGATGTACGCGACATCATCTTCAACACCGAGCTGTACGATAAAACCACCATCAGCGAGATCATGCACATCCCTCCGGCCATCATCGAGAATGGCCAAAAAATGGAGCATGTGCTGGAACTGTTCGAGGAGACCGGTGCATGGAACCTGCCGGTAACAGAAAACGGAAAATACAAGGGCTTCATCAGCCGCTCAAAAATATTCTCCTCCTACCGCAAACTACTCAGGGAGTTTTCGGACGATTAAAATTGAAGGGCTCCCGGGTAAAGCAGGGAGAGTACTTCAAACAGATTGCGGCGAATGATATCCCCGGGAGGATCATCAAAATTCGGGCTATAAAGTCTAGGGGCAATCTTAGGGTCTGATCAAGAAGCCTTGATGATGGCCCCCAGGCAACGTTCGGCCGTATGGCCGTCCCAAAGCTCCGGGCTGACCGGCCTACGGCCCCTGGCAAGTGCATTGTGGTACTCCTCGCGGATCCGCTCCACATTGTTCCCCACCAGCACACTGGCTCCACCGTGCTCCCAGAGGGTAATGGGTCGCTCGGTGTTCCACCGCAAGGTCAGACAGGAAGTCCCCAGCACCGTACACTCCTCCTGCAATCCGCCGCTATCGGTCAGAAAAATCTTTGCATTCATGTTCAGCCGCAGCATATCGTGGTACCCGATGGGTTGCAGCAGCACCAGGTTGGGTGTATTGACCACCTGATCCCACAGACCAAAGGTCTCCAGCTGCTTCCTTGCCCGTGGGTGGATGGGCCACAGCAACGGCATTTCTGTGGCCACCTCGTTGCAGAGAAAATCGATCAGCGGACCAAAAACCTCCGGGTAATCCACATTGGAGGGCCGGTGAAGGGTCATCACGGCGTAGTTCTCCTCCTCAACCGCAGGTACAACCGTATCCTCCAGCAGCAGGTTCTCCTTTAGCACATCGGCAATACTCAAAGCAGCCGCCTTCTCCCGCTGCTCCTCAAGGGTATCAATCATAATATTGCCCACAAACCCGATCCTGGAATCGTCAACACCCTCCCCTTTCAAATTCTCAATGGACAAAGTGTCGGGAGTCAGCAGCAAGTCCGACAGGCGGTCGGTCACCAAACGGTTAATCTCTTCCGGCATGGTCATATCGCCTGACCTTAATCCAGCTTCAATGTGGCACACCTTCACATGCAGTTTCTTGGCGGTCACCGAGCAGGCCAGTGTAGCATTTACATCACCAACCACAACCACCCAATCGGGCTTCTCATCAAGCACCACCTTCTCAAAGGCAATCATTGTGTTCCCCACCTGCTCGGCATGGGAACCAGATCCAACCTCCAGGTGGATATCAGCCGGCGGAATGTTCAGGGCATCAAAAAAAGTCTGAGACATCTGGTGGTCGTAGTGCTGACCCGTATGCACCAGCATATGCTCAACCCGTTCGCCTGAACCAGATTCAACACCGGCATTATGTTTCTCAATGGCCCGGATAAAGGGCGCTATCTTCATGAAATTGGGTCTTGCACCCACTACTGAGATAATCTTCATCGTTATATTATCAATTGAAATTTACTGCAATAGTACATCAATAAACTGTCATACTTAACATATACCCTAAAGTTGCCTGAATGTTGTTGTAGATGAAAAAGTACTAAATTAGATTTTAGCATAAAATATAACATAAGGGGCAGGCACTATTTTATTACTCAGGCACTATTTTATTACTTTCGCGTATGCAACTTCAACAAACAGATAAGCTGGAGATGGCTGCCCGTTTTATCAGCAGCACAAACAGTCATCTCTTCTTAACTGGTAAAGCCGGTACCGGGAAAACCACCTTTTTGAGACAGCTTGCTTCTGAGACGCATAAAAGTTTTCTCATCGTGGCTCCAACAGGCATTGCTGCGTTGAATGCCGGGGGGGTTACCATCCATTCACAGTTCCTGCTCCCTTTCGGCAGCTTTATCCCTGTGCAGGAACCGGCCGGAACATTCGAAAGCAACGCTCACTTCTTCACAAAACACACACTCACCAGGACGCACACCCTGAACAGTCTGCGCAAACAGGTGCTTCGGGCAACCGAGTTGCTGATTATTGATGAGGTAAGTATGCTGCGTGCCGATATCATGGATGCCATCGATTTCCGGATGCGTAGGGCAAAGGGCAACTATTCCCAGAGTTTCGGAGGTACGCAGCTACTCATGATAGGAGACCTGTATCAGCTTCCGCCCATCGTAAAAGAGGAAGAGTGGCAGGTGCTGCAGAG
This sequence comes from Bacteroidota bacterium, assembly GCA_024244665.1. The sequence goes on from JAAEOI010000213.1 coordinate 43,981, forward strand.
GCATTACAAGAGCATGCATTTCTTTGAGGCACAGGCATTCAGAGAAGAGAAGATGGTCTCTATTGAACTGGACAGAATATTCCGGCAGAGCGATGAGCTCTTTATCCGGATCCTCAACAATCTGCGCAACAACATTGCCACCCAGGAGGATATTGCTTTGCTCAACAGCTACTACCGTAGTAATGAGGAGATTGAAAACAAACAGGACATCATTACCATTACTACACACAACTACATTGCCGAACGCATCAACAGTAGTGAGCTGGAGGAGATTTCCCATGCTTCGTCCTATTTTGAGGCAGAGATATTGGGCGATTTCCCGGAAAAACTCTATCCCCTCCCCCTGCAAATCGAATTGAAAGCAGGAGCCCAGGTCATGTTTGTTAAGAATGACTCCAGTGAAGAGAAACGCTATGTCAACGGAAAACTGGCTCGCGTGGATCGCATCAAGGATGACAGAATTACAGTGAGCATGTCCGGAACTGGTCAGGAGTACACACTTCGAAAGGAGGTGTGGGAGCATAAAAAATACACCATCAACGAAGAGAGTAAAGAGGTGGAAGAGGAGGTAGCAGGTACCTTTGAGCAGTATCCTGTAAAACTGGCCTGGGCTGTAACCGTCCATAAAAGTCAGGGCCTGACTTTCGAGAAAGCGATTATTGATGTGGGGCAGGCCTTTGCTCCCGGACAGGTTTACGTTGCGCTGAGCCGGCTACAGAGCCTGGATGGCTTAATCCTCCGAACCCGGATCAATACCTCTTCCATTTCCATCGACCCGGATGTTCATGAATACACCGGAAATATGGAGCAGCAGAAACCACTGCCTGAGTTGCTGCAAGTGAAGCAGAGTCAATACCTGGAACAGATGCTGACATCTACCTTCGATTTTTCCCTTCTGTCCCGGCAGCTGGAGTATGTGCAGAACTTCAAAGCTGATAAAATGGAGTTCGAGGATGAAGCGATGCAAAAAGCAATGGGAATCCTGCTGAAACGCTTCAGGGATGAAGAGAAGAACACAGTTACATTCCGCAGGCAGCTGCAGAGATTGCTTCAGCAGAATGACCGGGAATTGCTGCTTGAGCGTGTGGCAAAGGGAAGCGAATACTTTGGAGCCTTTATGGAGGAGAACCTGAAGCAAGTCCTGATCCACCTGGCCGAAGTGATGCTCCTGACCCGTACCAAAACCTACCGAAACGCTTTGAGTGAAATTGATCAGCAGATTATGATGGCCATGGGAAAGATGGGACAGGCAGAACATATAGCCGCATGCATCATATCGGACCTCAGGATAGATAAAACAGACTCAGAACACATATCGCTTATAAGCCGCAGAAATGAACTGTGGGAGATGGCACAGAAAGCTGCTGATGAGAATCCAAAGTTCACAAAAAGAAAAAGCGTACGAAAACGTAAGAAAGGCGCGAAACTAGAAAAAGGAGAAACTTACAGAATCACCTATGCCCTGATTAAAGAGGGGAAATCGATCAAAGAGATTGCCGCAAAACGAAACCTGGCTGCATCCACCATTGAGGCACATGCTGTCATAGGCAACAAAGACAAAGAACTGAATATAAGAAGTCTGCTTTCAGGGGAGACCGTAAAAGAGGTGGCCGGTCTTATCCAGGAATCATCAAAATGTAGCAAAGAATTGCACAGA
>JAAEOI010000214.1 GCA_024244665.1 Bacteroidota bacterium
AATATTTGAATTTTGATACTTGAGACTACCTCCTGATAGCCAGTGAGAGTCCGCTAATAATCTTACTCAAACTCCTTGGGCACCCCGCAGATCATCTTAAAGGGCTGATCTCCCTTGTTGCGGTACTGGTGTTTCTCAGAAGGATCAACCAATGCAAAGTCTCCAGCCTTCAATGGGGTCTCCTCCCCTGCTTCGTTTACCAGCGCGCCCTCGCCTTCGATCACATATATCATGTGAAACATAAATTTGGGTTTGATATCGCATCGGATTATTGACTATATTTGTACCATATTGGTACATATACAGTGATATGATGATTATTAGCAGCAGAGAGTTCAGGGACCAACAGAAAAAGTATTTTGATCTTGTGGATCAAAATGAACAGATTATTGTTCAGCGTGGTAAGGACAAAGCTTACGTAATTGTACCACTTAATGATGTAGACAGATTATCAGTAAACGAGCACTTGATCCACACAGTTCATGAAGCTGAGGCCGAATACTCAAAACGCAAGACCACCAGCATCAAAGATCCTGGAAAAATATGGGAAAGTATTCGATAGAGGTCTCTTCGAAAGCCAGGAAAGAATTAAAGTTGCATTATCAATCAGGCAACAAGTCAGACATCAGGAAGATTGAGCAAATATTCCTGGAATTATCCAGAACCCCGTACGAAGGGACTGGGAATCCGGAAGCACTTAAGTATGAACTTACAGGCTATTGGTCGAGAAGGATAAATAAAAAGAATAGGATCATTTACAGGGTCTACGAAGAGAGGGTTGTTGTTCTCATAGTATCAGCCATTGGTCACTATGGTGACAAATAAAACCACTCTCACTCAAAATCCTTCGGCACCCCGCAGATCATCTTGAAAGGCTTATCTCCCTCGTTGCGGTACTGGTGTTTTTCGTCGGGATTTACGAGAGCAAAGTCGCCGGCCCTGAGTGGCTGCTCCTCCCCTGCCTCGTTTACGAGTGCGCCGCTGCCCTCGATCACATAATTCATATGCTCATAAGGATGGGTGTGATATGGAGTAAACCCACCCGCTTCCACGGTAAATACCCTGTATGAAAAAACAGGGGTCCCATCATCACTTCCCAGGGGAAGTTGTCTCCAGGCACCCACGGCACCTTCCATATGCACCTCTTTTTTCTCCACTTCTGAAAGGGAAATGATTTTCATGATTCTGGATTTTTGTATCCGCTAATTTAAGGAATTGGTTGTGATTCCCACCATTTGACTCCGAAGCTTTAATTTCATATTTTAGAGGTATTCATAAATTACTGTTAATCCAATCACCCGCTTATGAAAACAATACGACCAATAATTTATGCCGCTGGATTCATATGTTGCCTGTTGATGGTTAGTAACTGTGGAAAAATGAGTACTGGTGTTTGTACAGGTTATAATGCAACCTACAACAGCACCTATTGCAAGGATGGCTGGACCAAGGAAGAGTGTGAGGAGTGGGATGATCTTGGGGTGAACGGAGTCAGCTGGACCTTTTACAAGGGTCAAACCTGTGAGGAACGAGGCACGCCGGCGACGCAATAATAATCAAGCAAGCTTTCATCGTGAGTTATTTCGTATGTAAAAATAAAACACCCCCTGTATAATGCTGATATACAAGGGGTGTTAAAATCGATTTGCGGAGAGGGGGGGATTCGAACCCCCGGTACCCTAATCGAGTACGCCAGTTTAGCAAACTGGTGGATTAAGCCACTCTCCCACCTCTCCGGGAATTTGCTTAAAGCAGGACAAAAGTAAATAATTAGTCCCACTTGTACAAGTCCCTTAATCCAATTGTAGTGGTACAAAAAAAACGTCCACCGAGGCGGACGTTTAATAATGACCGGGGGATCTAAGATCCCGTATATGTTAGACTTATCCTTGCAACTTGGGAAGGTAAGCTGCGATGAGACCAATAGCCTGGTCTTTTTCGATCTTACGTTCCTTCACCAGTACGCTTTGGTCACGATACTCAATATGATTGAATTCATCCCTAACGTTGGGGCTGCTAAACATTGCCTTGCGAACACCAAATCCCTCTTTGGTGCAGTTATACTTGAACCAGTAGCCTTTGGTATAGGCAATAAAACTTTTGCAATCATCTCCCTCAATGACAGCAATCTTCATGTTGTGCTGGGGATTGTCATAATAAACATTGAATACTGCGTACTCATCCCCCTGGAAATGGTATACATCATCGGTCCCGGTAACAACAAAATCACCGGCGGCAGTGTTGGTGGTTCCGCTCAGAAATACTTCATTGGCTTCACCGTCTGCAAACACAGCGGAAGAGATGAACATAAGTGAAAGAGTGGCGATTGCGATTCTCCTGAGTAAATTAGCTTTTGTTTTCATGGTATAAAGTTTTAGTGTTTTTGTTTTCGTTTTATCTGCCAACAATAATACAATCATCGTGCCATAATTTCTATGTGCCTCTTTACTAGCTTTTTACATATCATCTCCGCTAAATATAAAAAATGTTAAATACGACCGGAAATGGACACCTTTGTACGAAAGCGGATGAATGTAAATACTTGTTATAATTATGATTCCCTGCATGTTACAAAAAACAATGGGCCGGCGGTTTACCGTCGGCCCATTTCACAGGTGATAAGGTGCTAAAAGAAGAAAAAGGTTGGTCTAAATGGCTACCCTTTTAATTGTGGAACATAAGATGCGATGAGTCCTACAGCCTCCTTTTTCTCAATCTTCCTTTCCTTCATGAGGACCGATTGGTCATGAAACTGCTGGGCATCAAAATCATCTTTTACCCAAGGATTTGAAAACATTACTTTCCGTACGCCAAATCCGTGTTTGCTACAATTGTAAAAAAACATGAATTCACCATTGAAGGCGACAAAAGATCTGCACTTTCCATCTGTAGTATTTACTGCGATCTTCATATTCATATCCGGATCATCATAGTATACCCGGTAAATTTCATACACCTTCCCCTGGTAATGAAAATTGTCATTTGTGGTCTGCACCACGAAATCACCAGCGGATGAGTTTGAACTTCCGGATAGGAACGCTTCTGCTGTTTCACCATCTGCAAATGCAAACAAGGTAAAAACAAACAGTCCAGCGGCCAGGGCCGTCACCCTTTTAATAAAACCAACCTTTGTTTTCATAGCTATACCTTTTGTTTGTTACGAATAAATTTAACTGGATATTAGCACATTCAAAAAACTGATCAATCAACTGTAGTAAAAAATGCCTATAGAGATACATAAGAAATATCAATGTTAGTGACCGTGATTATGCTGCCGCCCGCCCTATGATAAGGTCAACAGCATATACATTGCCTATGGGACGGGCATCCATGTAGTAGGATTTTCTGTAGAAACCATCAAGGAGTTTTTTGACTGCATCAATTCCAAGACCTGTATGAACAGGAGATGAATCCTCAACGGAATTTTCACAGTTTTCAATCGAATTGCGAATCTTAAGAAGCACCTTATCCTTTTTAACTACCAGGTGGACTGTGATCCATCCCTGTCCTTCACACTTCCTGATTCCATGCTTAAAAGCATTTTCAATTAAAGTATACATGGCCAGTGGTGGTATAGAAACATCGGCAATTTCTCCCTTGACCTGAAAATCCAGCAGAAAAGAGCACTCCCCAAGCCATATCCTTTCAAGAGCGATATAGTTTTCGATCAGCGCAACCTCCTCTGAGAGACTGATCAGATCCATTCTTGAATATGTCACAACTTTTTCAAGCAAATGAGACAGGCCGACAATTGCTTCCGGCGTCTGGTCTGACTTCCTTAATGAGAGTGCGTAGAGATTATTAAGTGAATTGAACAGGAAATGGGGCTGCAGCAGAGTTTTGAACAACTCGAGGTTGTTGTGTTTATCTGCCTGCTGCTGAAAATTCCGAGAAACCTGGTATTGATCTAAAATCATTTTCTTCTCCTCTCTTAATGTACCGTCCCTGTACATACATATTTTGAATTCTATAATTCATTTATCATGCCAAAAACCTCATATGCTTCTTTATGTGATGTTTAACAATTTTTACCATGCTGCTGATTGTGTTAAAATTGTCCGAAACTGTACAAGTTTGTACGCACAGGAACAATTTTGAGAATTTGGGAATCCGGCAGTGAATGACGATGGGGGGAAATAAAAAAACTTGCCGTCGGGGAAGCTACTTATTAAACCTAAAACTTTGAAGTAAAACTGCTGACGGCAAGTTTGTCATTGATGTGCATAGAGTCAATTCAAAAGTATATGCCCGGATCCGACTATAAAAATTTATTCAGTCAGCTGCGGATTTGACCGCATCAACGGCGCCTTTTTTTCTGTAAGTGTCATTCATCCCCTGCTGTAAACTGTTGCGTATAACAACGGAACATCCGTAGGCATGTTTTGAATAGGATATGAAAACCTTTCCCTGGTAAAGACTTTCAAGCTGTGAAATTGTATTCATGCAAGCATCAAGGCTCTCTGCATGCTCCCTTTTCCCACTATAAAGCAGTTGAATGGTGATCATGTTTGAAAAGCCGGAAGCTTCAATATTCAACTCTGGCATAACTTCTTGATGTTCAAACTTCCTGAATATCATATCGACCAAAGAGAAAAGGATCATTGGAGGCAGATCAATTTTCCCGGGATCACCTGAGATAAAAAACTCAACCTCAGCCCTTTCTCCTTTAAGAAGCTCCACCAGGTCCACCAGTTTCTTAACCAGTTCGATCTCCCGCGAGAACCACCGGTTCTTCTCTTCATGGTACATCATTAACTCACTCAGTAATTCAGAAGTTTGTGCGATGGCCCGGGTTACATCAGGGGAGGAATTCTCCACCATATGATCGATCTGGTCTATTGCATACAGCAGCATCGTGGGTTGGACCTTCGTAATTGTGTCCTCCATCTGCTGCTTCAGCTCCACCTGCATCAGCTCCTTTTGATGCTTGTCGGCCACTTGCCAGTTTCTCACAGTCCTGGATGCCAGGAATACCAGGACAATGTATAGATTACCAACACCGCTCCGTACCACATTTCCCGCATCCAGATAAGGGTATGAAATCATCGATCCTGTGGGGTACCATTTGTATATGAACTCATTACTGAGAATCAGCTCCAGAACTGAAAATCCATAGAATAAAAGAATGAAAAGAGCACCAAAAATGGGCCACTGCTTTTTATTGAAATAGCGGGGAATCAGGAAATAGGCAATGAGGTAGGTGTGAGCAATGAATATGGGCAGGGTTACCACATAGTAGGAGAACCATCCAAAATAGACTTCTAAAGATTGTCCAAAGCTCTTTATAAAAGTGAATCCCAATACCCAACATATCCAGAACAAAATATGTCTCCGGCTCCTGCTTTCAAACAGCTGTGATATCTCTTCCTTCATCGCCCCAGGCGGATATTCAATTCCACCTCATGTTTATTTTCACGGTCAAGAATGGTAAGCCTGTGACTATTCGGATACTGGATCTCAAGCCGCCTCACACTGTTATCATTCCCGCTTTTCCCATTTTTTGAATTACTCTGCCCTCTTCCCGAAACAGAATTAGAAGCACAGAATTGAAGATTATCCCCATTGATGGATATACTTATGTTTATCCAGGAACAGTCGGGATCCTCACCTGCACCATGAACGAAACAGTTCTCAACAAAGGGGTAGAGAATCAGCGGGACAATCTTCAAGCCCTGAGCCTTACCTTCCATCTCAAATGTTATTTTCAGGCGATCTCCAAACCTTAACTCTTCCAGCCCAATATAGTTCTCAATCATTTCTATCTCCCTGGAGAGCTTTACTTCGCCAAACTTGCTCTCCCTGAAAAGGTAGTGTAGGACAGACTGAAGTTTTTTTACAGTCCGTCCAAGAAGTGCTGGCCTGTTCAGAGAAATGGAATAGAGACTGTTGAAATTATTAAATATTACATGTGGATCCATTTGGTGTTCCAGCAACTTAATCTCTGCTTCCATTCCTTTTTGCTGAAGTTCCCTGATATTAGATTCAAGAAGATAATGATCCCTGGCAAACTTGACAACGGCAAAAAGTGCAACAATGAATGTCATATCTTTGGTATTCACCAGCAGATCTGAGAGCATGACAATACCGTTGCTCAGTCCGTTCTCCGGTGAAATCACATGGTAGAATACCAGATCGGAGAAGAAGTATTTTAATCCTGAAAGAGCCACCCCACATATGAGAAAAACAACAATGAAAAGCCCAATCTTTTTCCTCAACAGAAGTTTCGGAATGAAAATGTAAACGCTCAGATAAGCATAGCCAAAAAAAACGAATGCATTTATCACGACGACCATAAGGTTCTGGAGAAAGCTGCTTGCATCTAATGATTTGAAATAGAGTAGCCAGGAAAATAACAGGACTGTAGACATGAATAATAATACGTGGCGAAGAATCCTGAAAATCCATCTCTGATCCGTGAACAACTTCATCATGTTCTAAAAATAACCATGCGTGAGGTTAAACTCACTTTTTATCAATAAGCTACCAGAAGTGCATTGCAAAACGGGAAAATACCTGAGTGAAGGCTTTTGACTGACATTTTGATGTCGCTTGCACTATTTTAATTGCATTTCACTGATTTCTTTTAAGAAAAGCTGGTAAATTTACTATGTTCATAAGGATTTGTAAGGCTTGTTTTCGTGTATTTGAGTTTATGAACCCTAAATCGGCATTGGAACTAAACCCCTCCATCCGGTAAAAACTGCTATTTCACATGAGGACAAGATGCCTGATTGTCGATGACGAACCGCTCGCCCGGGAGCTGATCCGAGGACATATCCAGAAACTTGAGAATTTCGAAATTGTTGCTGAGTGTGATAACGCCATGAAAGCCATGGACGCCCTTCGCAATCATTCGGTCGACCTGATGTTTCTGGATATCAAAATGCCGCAGATGACCGGCATTGACTTCCTTAAAACGCTCAAACGCCCCCCCAAAGTAATCATTACCACCGCTTTTAGTCAGTATGCCCTGGATGGTTTTGAACTGGATGTGGTGGATTACTTGATGAAACCGGTCACCTTCGAAAGGTTTTTTAAAGCAGTCAACAAGTATTTCCAATCGGGACAGTCCGAGAATGTGGAGGTTGAGGGAGGCAACGTATCATCAGAAGAGGCGTTCATTTATGTCAAGGAGAACAAGAAGATCATTAAGATCTATCTGAAAGAGATCCATTTTATCGAGGGACTGAACGAATACATTCGGATCCATACCGACAACAGGCGTGTGGTGGTTAAGAGCAGCCTTCAAAGCATCGAAAACAAACTACCCTCTGAGCAATTCATCAGGATCCATAAATCCTATATCGTATCCATCCCCAGGATCAGGGCATTCAACGCTACCACCATCGAACTGGAAAACGCTAAACTGAGAATTGGCCGCAACTATAAGAACCAGGTCTTCAGCGCACTTCACTACAAACAGGATATCTAAAATGAGCACGGGGACCACACCGCAGGGATGTCGTGGATCACTGAAGTGAATCCATCAGTGAAATGCTACCTGCCGTAAATCGCAGGGGCAGCTGGAAAAGATAGCCACCTCCCTGAAAGAGCTGGGAATTGAGCAAATCTGTCCCACCCATTGTACCGGCGACCAATCCATATCTTTCCTGTCCGAATCCTTCGGTAAGGGCTATATTTCAGGTGGAACAGGCAAAACCATCACCATTTACTAATCTCATCACTTACTCACTTACTATTACTATTTACAAAAAACAGGCGGCCCGTATGAGCCGCCTGTTTTTTAATTTACTTGTTTACTTAATCCTCCGTTCCATCATCCCACCATACTCCGTTGTAAACGGTTACATCGGGTACGTTATCAGCGTTACCTGAAACCTCGTTTTGAGGATAGGCGAATCTCCGTGGAGCTTCAAAGGGGTTGGTCAGTGTCGGATAACCTGTCCTTCTCATCTCGGCAAATGCCTCGACCGATCCATAGGGCCAGAGGTGAATATACTTCTGGGTATAGATCATATCAGTAGTGAGACCGGAAGCATCAGCAGGCATCACTTCAAGCTGCGCCTTATAGGTATCTGCATCTGCAGAATCAACATTAGCCTGGACAAGAGCTGCATCCAGTCCGGCTTCATACGCTGTAAGAGCGGCAGCTGCATCGGGAGCGGCCTTCCGCAAGTGACATTCAGCCTCGATGAATTTCAACTCGGCATAGGTCATTATGGGCAATGGAGCCGTGGGATAGATCACGTTATCTGAGATTTTTGAGTAAATAGTACCAGCCTGGTCCTCTTCGGAGGTTCCGTTTTGGGCCGGTACATACTCGCCATTCACCTGTGTAATAAACAGAGGAATCCTTGGATCATTGATCCCATCAAGGATATTATAGAAGGTCACACTCAATGAGTGGTGTCTTCTCTCATTCTCCTCCTGGTACCAGGTGTTCTCATGGCCCAGGTCATCCGACCAGTTATCAAAGGTGAAATCATCCGCGGAAGATGCAAATCCATTGGCAGCTGCAGCCAGCGCATCAGCTGCAGAACCAGCGGCATCATTGTTGCTAAGCCTGTTGGCATATCGGGCCTTCAGGGAGTAAGCAGCAATAATCCACGCATCGGGATCTCCACCATAGATGTAATCCTCTCCTCCTGTGGTACTGATATTCTCTTTCTGGAGGTCGGTGATCGCATCATCCAGCAGCGCCTGCATGGTTGCATAAATGGACTCCTGGGTATCATATACCGGCTTCCTGTTTTCGGCACCCATGGTTGCTTCGCTGCAGGGTACTCTTCCCCATGTATCGGTGAAAGCAAAATATGTATAAGCCTTCATGACTTTGGCAATTCCCACATCAATCCATTTTCCCTCTTCGCTTCCGCCTTCTGATCCCTTCTCAATAATAATCTTCAGGTCAGGTAAAAGACGCGGATATACAAAAAAGGCCCAGGGATTCTCACCCATCTGTGAGGTGAGGTTGGCACGCCGGTCGGCATCCCTCATCTGTCCGTGTGCACCGGCTGTCTGTTCAACAAAGACTGAGCTATACCAGGCGATGGAGGTGCCCGTAACCCAGTAGGGGGTAGCGGCCGTACAACCCGACATCAGCATGCTGATGGGTACATCGGTGGGGTTGTTCGGATCCGTATCGATCTCATCCATGATCTCATCACTGCACGAAAAAGCGAACAGCATGAGCAGGAGAACACTGAATATTGAAATATATTTTTTCATCTTATGGGTATTTAAAAGGTTATTTTTAGACCACCACCAAAGGACCTGGTATTGGGCAATGCCACATATTCAAATGCACCAATTCCGTTTCCTTCAGCCGTACTCGCTTCGGGATCGAAGTTAGGATAGTCGGTCCAGAGTGCCAGGTTCCTTCCATTGGCAAAAATGGATATGGAGCTGATAAAGGTATTGGTAAACCAGCTTTGAGGCATATCATAACTGATCACAACCTCTTTCAGTCTGAGTAGGGTTTTGTCAAAAATCCTTGATTCTCCGATGCCCCATTCAACTGTGCTGTAGTAGTCTTCCCCTTTCAGGATCTCAATATCATTGTCACCCTCAAGCACCAGATCTCCTGAGACAGGATCGGTGTAACCTTTGGCCGTATTTGGAAGTACAACAAGGGTTTCCCTGTCTTCAGTTACATTGTCTGCACCATAATTCCTGAGCAGTGCAGTCAGGCCGCTGGAAATATATCCACCCTTTGAATAGTATAACTGGGCTGTAAAGGAGAAGCCTTTATACCTTAAAACACTGGTCAGACTGGCATCCCAGTCGGGATTCACCTTTCCAAGGATTTTCTCATCGCCGGTCTGCAGGGGCATCCCGTAAAATGGGTTTTCTGCACCTGCAACGGTCTCCCTTGAATCAACCACGATCCGGTCGTTTTCATCCCGCACATAGGAACTACCAAAGATAACCGGGTATGGGTGTCCTGCATAAGCATAGGCTCCAATACTGTTAAAGTTCTGCCAGCCGGTCTGAACCCGCTCCACTCCAGGAGCAAGTGATATCACAATGTTCTCGTTTCTGGAGAAGTTGGCTAAAAGTTCCCATTCCAATCCGTCACTGGTCCGGATGGGTACAATGGAAAGGATCACCTCATGTCCTTTGGACTCCAGTTCCCCTGCATTTCTGTATTCTCCACGGAAACCTGAAGAAGCTGCCAGTGGAACATTAAAGATCTGGTCGGTGGCATTCACAGAGTAATAAGAGTAGTCTATCCCAACCCTGTTCTCGTAGAACCGCAGGTCAGCACCAATCTCAATTGTGGTGATATTCTGAGGCATCAGGTCTCTTGACAACAGTGTTGATTGCTGAGTAAATGCAGGATTCCCCTGGTAAGGGAAGGTGAAATCATTGTCAAGGAAACCGTCTCCAAGCGCTTCATTATCCTCCTTGGATGTGAACAGGGTCTGTGTGGAATAAAGAGCACCTGCCTGTCCCATCTGGGAGTAGGAAGCACGGATCTTTCCAAAGGGCAGTACCTGCTGGCTAGCCATAAAGTCAAGCTCTGTAAAGACAAATCCTGCTGAAACCGATGGGTAGAAATAGGAACGGTTGCCGGAAGGCATGTTGGATACAATATCGTTCCTTCCCGTTACGGTAAGAAACAGCATGGAAGCATAATCAGCTGTTGCACTTCCATAAAATCCAACCACCCGCTGGCGGGTTAACTCCTGGAATACAGTCTGGGCACCAGTGTTGGAGATATGGTCAAAGCCACCAATAGTAATATTGGTACCCGTCATGCTGTGGGTCTGTGTAGTAATATCGTAAAACTCATTACCAATAATCACATCCAGGCCAATATCACCGAAGTCCTTGGTAATACTGATGGATGCGTTGGAATTCACCTCCTGTCGCTGGTAGTTATAGTCATCGACCTGGCCGGCTGCGGGTACCATTCCAAACTCGGGATATCCCCTTCCCTGACCACCTGATCCAAGTGAGATCACCTCGTGACCGGTAGTTAAGAACCTGTCGAGACCGATCCGGTAGTTAATCCGCATCCAATCGAAAGGCTGATAGCTGATGGATGTGTTCCCGAAAAACCTGTTGGTGATTTCATTGTAGTTATTGTGCTTTAATGCCCAGTAAGGATTATCCATGGCAAAACGATAGTGATACTCCATATATGGATCCTCCGGGGTCTCGAAAGGCTTGTTGGTCATGTCATAGCTCCGGGGAGCAAAGTAGACCGTGAATAGTGGATTGGACAGATTGCTACCCCCGGGAATCTTATCAATATCCACGTTGGACACATTGGCTGCAACCGTTGCAGTCCACTTTTCACCCAGGTCGAAGGAGCCATTGAATTTAGCATTGTTCCTGGTCATCCCTGTGGTCTCAATGATACCTTGCTGGTCGGTCCTGCCGATTCCAAGACTGTAATGGGCATTGTCTGTTGCCGATGAGATATCAACCGAGTTGGAAAAGGTATATCCTTTCTGAAAGAAGTCCTCCTGGTTGTCATATACCCTGGGAACCTGGGCGGGAGCACTACCGTCAGATGTTTCATAAATATCAAGACCGAGACCGTTATCCCACTGGGAATGATAATTCTGAAGGGTATCGATGCGCGGGCCCCAGGAACCTGAGGAATACAAATTCAGCTCTCCTGCGTTGCCCTGGGCATAGGTGGATTGTAGGTCTGGCAGACGACTGATCCTGTCTGAGGTGAAGCTACTGTTCACAGTAACCAGTGTTTTCTTCCCGGCAGTGCGGGCAGCAGAGCCACTCTTGGTGGTGATCACGATTACCCCGTTGGAGGCCCTCAAACCATACAATGCGGCGGCTGTAGCACCTTTCAGAACCGAGATGGACTCGATATCCTCAGGGTTCAGGTCAACAATCCTGGAGGATGGGTTGGTACCCTCTCCAACATTCTCCACAAAGGCCTTCTCCGAGGCAATGGGCATTCCATCCACCACATAGAGGGGTTGGTTATCACCTGTAAGAGAAACATTACCCCTGATGGTAACATGCGAGGTAGCTCCCGGCATACCGCTGGATTGCTTCACATTCACACCGGCAATCTTGCCCTGAAGTGATTTGGACACATCCATGTTTTTTGCACCTGAAATCTGGGTCTCATCAAGCTCCTGGACTGAATAACCAAGAGCCTTCTTCTCTTTCCTGATTCCCATGGCGGTAACCACCACTTCGTCGATCTCCAGCAGATCGGACTTCATCACCACATCTAGCTGGCTCTGGCTTCCAATGCTCACCTTCTGGGATGTAAGGCCCACGAAACTAAAAAGGAGTACGTCGGACCTGTCGGGGACATCAATCTGGAAATTTCCACTGGCATCCGTAATGGTACCAATGGTGGTTCCCTGGACACTTACCGTAACACCTGGTAAGGGAGAACCATCTTCAGCGCCGGTAACAACACCGGAAACAACCCGGGCCTGACCTAACATAGTCAGGGTACCAAACGCCATGAATAGCAGAAAGCATAATACTTTTTTCATAGACTTAGTTTTAGATTAATACTTGTTTTTCCGCTGTCTTAGCAGAAATTATATTGAAGAAAGCAGAAAGCAGAATGTTTATCTAATAATATCAAGCAATGGCAGCTATCCGATGATGTTCTGCCCCTAAAATTCTGTTTTAATCCGTTTACCGGCTGCAAACGGTTGTATGTGGGTGTTAAACAGTCTATAGCCTGACAGAATGTAAGGTTTTCGCTTTATCGGATTCCTGCTAAGGGTATATGACAACTAAAAGGGGGTCAATCAGGGGGTATACCTTACCCGGTCACTCTTTGGCGTTCTTTGTTTTCATTGAAAGGCGGCAAAAATGCTCTTATGAATATTTTGATATATTTACATATCTGAATCCAAAAACAAACCACTATGTTAATCCTCACCGATTATCTGATTATTATTGCCTATTTTCTAGTAATCCTTGTTGTTGGAGCGCTTACCGGAAGGAAACAGGAAAAAGAAGAATTCCTGATCTCCGGGAGGAAACTGACTGCCCTGCAGGCCACATCAACCATCTTTTCAAGCCGGATCGGGGCAGCAATTCTGCTCACCTATACAGCTCTGGTTTATATGTATGGGATGGGAGCCCTGTGGTATTTCGTGGGATCGGTTTTCGGGCTGTTTGTTTTCTACTTCTTCGGTCTCAAGGTGAAGAAGATCGCAGACAAGCAGAAATTCTATACCATGCCCGACTTCTTTTTCTTCTTTAAAGGGAAATTAGCCGGGTACCTGGCGACCATCACCACCATTATCATCATGTTCGGATGGGTGGTGCTGAATTTCACGGCCGGTGCAAAGCTGGTATCCGAATACACACCCATCAGCTACGATATTTCCGTGATCATAGTCGGGGTCATCATCCTGGCCTACCTTGTGGCAGGCGGATTCGACGCTGTGGTTAAAACCGATATCATTCAGACCTTCGGAATCTTCCTCCTTTTCATACTGATGATGTACCTGCTTTCTACCACTGTCACCAAACCTGAAGTGATATTCATGGATCTGTTCAGCATTCCTCCGATGCAGATCATCTCTTTCTTCCTGGCAGGATTCTTCATCCCCATGGCCTCACCGGAATTATGGCAGAGGGTCTATGCCATCAAAGACAAGAAGAACTTCAGGCGAAGCATCATCTTGTCTTCTGTATTTTACATCATCGTGGGATTTATCCTGCTTCTTATCGGACTGGTGATCCGTGCTGATATTCCGGATATTGCGCCTGACACCTCCTTGATTGTTGGTTTCAGCAGGTTGCTGCCGGTGGGACTTGCCGGACTCTCTGTGGTAATAATCTATTCATCGGTATCCTCTTCGGCCGATACCTATATGTTTACAGCGTCGGCCTCTGTAACGCAGGATTTCCTGGAGAAGGCTGGTTTAACGAAATCGGAGAATCTCAGGAAAACCATGAGGTGGAGCATGCTGGTATTGATGATCCTCGGAATTTCGATGTCACTTCTTCTGCGGGATATTGTGGATGCAACCTTCTTCTTCGTATCGCTCACCATGTCTCTCGGACTGCTGGTCCTGGTCCTGTGGATCTATCCGAAAATAAACAAACTGAGCGTAAGCCTGTCCATCCTCCTCTGCCTGATTGGGGTGATCGTCCCGGCCATTTTTATAGGCATATCGGAAGACCTGGTGCTCTGGGCCTTTGCATTCTGTATCGGAGGTATTGTTATTGGTATAATCGTGAATCCCTTTCTTAAATCCAGGGGCTAGGGTCTGAGCCAAACAGGCTTTTACATTTTTTCTATCCCGCTCAGCCATGTTACCTGATTATCCTTCTTCTTCTGTTGAAGTAAGGAGTTGACATATTTAATGTTTAGCAGGCCTGTTGTAGTCTTCATCGAATCCATTGATTTTCAATAATTCATCCTTGTGTACAGACCAGTTATGGCCCGATAATTTTTTACTTTTATTTGAATGAAGATCGAACCGGGGACTGTAGATACACTCCATTTTTAAAGTGGAATCTGATAAATGGATGGAAAAATAAACTTAAAAAGGAATAAACATCTTCCTGATTCTGATAGTGCTGTTACTCTTACCGGGCACACCGCACACAAAAAGGGAGTAAACTTGTCGTTTACTCCCTTTCCACTGAGTGATACCCATAGCCATCAATCAGTGCCGAGCTACAGTTATTATGGCCGGTTCGTTTGAAATAATCCCTGGGGATTAGTTTCACTCGAACCCTGGTTCTCGGCCTTTGTTCCGTAGAACGAAGACTTGCAACCGTCCTTTCACCCAGCGGAAAAAGCTGGATTTCCGGGACCGGCTCCTGAAGGCCCCTGCAACGGTCAGTTCGTACGCTCTGCCCGCGCCAGAGTGAGAAAGCTTAGTGGAACCCCGAGGGATTCGTTTTGGCTCTTCAGCCTTTAGGATCAACCTTTTAAAGAGCTTCCAAGAAGAAATCTTCAAATTAAACCGATCAGGAAACGCTGTTTCATGATCTGTGCCTGGCTCTGGATGAATCTCCGGTGTTGGGGGGAATCCCTTTGCCGGCCGGTTCGCTCCCCAGTATCCTGTCGGACTGGCTCACTACACCGGGCGAAACTTCGAGCGGCCTTTTATCTCTTACTCGGTACTACCAAAATTAAATCATCCTGAGCCATAAGTCAAGTCGTTTTGCATTGACTCTATTAACAAATAATCCACAATAGTTATTAACAATTGTTAATAACCCTGTCGGGATTCCTGCGTATAACTCAATATCTGGATTTTCTTAACTTTGTTTCAAACCTATATCGTCATGACTCCATTCAGAAAGCAGATTACCCTGATCACAGCAGCACTTCTCGCCCTTTTTATGCCCGCATTTGCTCAACCATCCATCGAATTGAACTTCCAGGGCTTATTAACCGATGCAGCAGGAGAGAAAATCACCAGTGAAGCCTTTGACTTCACTGTGAAACTAATCTCTTCAGATCCGGGAAAAACAGAGTTATGGAGCCATTCTGACGCTACCTACACCGATGAATACGGATGGCTCACCTTCTCGATCCCGGAAATTTCACAACACCTGAATATTGACGGAAATCTCAATAATCCGGTTGTCATCAGACTGGAAATCCTACCCAACAGCAAAACCACATGGATGAGAAAGGGAGAGGACTTCATGGTCACATACACCATTACGCCGAGCACGAAAGATGAGGTTATCTACCTGAAAATGTCACGAATGGAAGGATCGGAACTGACGGTCCACAATGAAGAACATCTTTATGCATTTAAGGATGAGTATCCATTCGCCTATCTCACAGGCGGATTTCTCCTAACTGATGCCCCACCGCTCAATGATAATGCCATTGATGATCTCAAGCAATGGATATCGCCCGAACCTGATGAGAACGGATCAGCAACAAGGGGTGTAAAGGGAGGTTTCCCCAAGGGAGGTTACAGAAAAAGGTAATCCCCTACTTCTTCTTATCCGGGTCTCCAATACCAGGTTTATTCTGTGTACCTTTTGATATGGCATCTCTCATGGAGGTATCAGATTCAATATTCTTGAATTTATAATAATCCATAATCCCCAGGTTTCCAGTTCTGAATGCTTCTGCCATGGCAAGTGGTATCTCCACCTCAGCCTCAATCACTTTGGCACGGGCCTCCTGGGCCTTGGCTTTCATCTCCTGTTCGGTTGCAACAGCCATGGCCCTGCGTTCCTCAGCCTTAGCCTGGGCTATGTTCTTATCCGCGTTTGCCTGGTCCATCTGAAGTACCGCGCCAATGTTCTTACCAATATCAATATCGGCCACATCAATGGAGAGAATTTCAAATGCTGTACCGGCATCCAATCCTTTATCCAGTACGATTTTCGAGATGGAATCAGGATTCTCCAGAACCTCTTTATGTGACTTGGATGAACCAATGGAGGAGACGATCCCCTCACCTACTCTGGCCAATACGGTCTCTTCACCAGCACCACCAACCAACTGCTTGATGTTGGCACGGACAGTCACTCTTGCTTTGGCAATCAGCTGTATTCCATCCTTGGCTACTGCTGTCACTGGTGGTGTATTTATCACTTTTGGATTCACCGACATCTGCACCGCCTCCAGCACCTCACGGCCTGCCAGGTCAATGGCCGTAGCCATCTGAAACGAAAGTTCAATATTCGCCTTACTGGCTGAAACCAGTGCGTGGATCACCTGTTCCACATGCCCTCCCGCCAGGTAATGAGCTTCCAGTTCATCCCGCTTTATTGTTTCAAGCCCTGCCTTATAAGCCTCGATCATGGATCTGACAATAACTGTGGGAGGGACCTTCCTCCAGCGCATCAAGATGAGTTGAAGAAGTGAGATGCGTACTCCTGAAAGGAGTGCCGTAAACCACAATCCGATTGGTATAAAATAAAGAATGATCCAGAGGCCAATGATACTGGCCACCACAATAATAATCCAGGTGAATTCCACATTCACAATATTTACCAATTCCATAATTTCTATCTTTTATCTGTTGATTTTCTACTTTTCACTATCGTCTGCAGGCTTCAGTATTTTAACGGATATCCTCGTACCCTCGACGGATACAACCTCAATTCCGG
This sequence comes from Bacteroidota bacterium, assembly GCA_024244665.1. The sequence continues at coordinate 17,011 of JAAEOI010000214.1, forward strand.
TATGTTCGTTGACGAAGCCCTCAATGGACTTGGCCTCCCTGACCAGCTCTTTAATCCTGATCTTACCCATGGGAGCCAGGCGGGTTACAGAAATACCTTGGTCTCCGACCTTCACCTGATCCTCGGTCAGATCCTTATCCACAGTCCCTTCCACATTGGTTTTCAGCATCAGCCGGTTCCATGTCCTGGCTCGAAGCGACATCACAATCACAAAAACACTCAGAATAACGGTTCCGATCAGAACCCATATACCTACAGGGGAGCCAAAGTCATTGAAAGCCTTATAAACTCCGAAAACTGTTAGAACAAGACCACCAATTCCTGCGATAGTAACTCCGGGAACAAGGAGAAATTCGATCACAAACAACAGGATCCCTAAAACGATCAGAATAATGATGACTGTCATACATTGTCAATTATCTACGGAGGCGTTCAATCCTTTTGAGATCAGCTGATACCTCAATTCCTTCATCTCTTCAAGCACTCCGGATCTCACTTCGCATTTGCCTTTGTAGTGAGTGATGGTGGCGCACTGTTCAGCCTGGTTAAGAGAGTGGTCACACACCTCAACCAGGATTTTCATCACGTAGTCAAAAGTATTGATATCGTCATTGTGGAGCACAAGTGTTCCCTGCTGCAGGTCATCTGTTTCATTAGAACCCACTTTTTGTGGCCGGCTTGTAAAATTACTGTCCATACTGGAAGGATATCACTTGTTTTCAAATATAAACATTTTATCTATACCATAGCTACTCTAATTGCTTTGCCTTTTGTGAGGAAACAGGACTTCCATTGTACCATGAAGAAATGAAAGCATCTTCATATCCAAGGGACCTGATTTTGGACAGGGCTGTGGAGGCATCCTCATATTTAGTGAATTTCCCTGCGTAGTACTTGATAAGCGCCCGTTCCTCAAGGGTCTCCGCAGTAATCGGGCTGATACCCAGGAATGTACCAGGGTCAACGGGCTTCCCATAAGCGCCCAGCTGAATCCGGTAAAAAACTCCGTCCGGAAGGGCTACATCAGCGGGTATGGGATTGGACTTCGTATAGGGGGAACTTCCCAGTATATCGAAGCGATTGATATATGCAACACCCCCTGCTGCCGGGACAGGTTTCATGATCGGCTGAGTTCCCGGTTCTCCCTCCACTACAGTGGGGGAGTCCGCTGCCAGCGTTACTGGTTCCGGGGCATTCACAGAGGGTGACGCGGGATCCGGGCTCTTCTCCTCCATCATGGAATAGAGGGCATCAGCCAGCTCCTCCTCGTCATGAGCCCTTTTTTCCCAGACCATAATCTGTTTCTGCCAGACCCACCGGTCATTGGGATCCTCCGATTCCCTTACCCTTGCGCGTGCCCCTAAGGCAAGATCTTTCAGGGAATCTGACAAGGCCTGGTGCATCAGGGCCTCAGTTAGAAACTCACTGCCATGTGAAGCATCCGGTAACATTGATTCATCGTGTGTGACGATCTTCACCGGGGTATAGACACGGTCGGGATCGCTTGCCACACCTCCCTCCTCAGCCCCGGTCAGTATCTCAGCCGCCCTTGCCTCTTCCTTTTCCGATATGGCAGCCATCTCGGTCAGGATCTCATCAGCCACATCTCCCAGGCTTGCAACCTTCCTGAGCATCTCAGTATCATTGGCATCGGTCTTCAATTTAGGTTCAACCAGGTGAACCCTGTATACTGTCAGTGTGCTATCAGTCCCCTGCCTGTTGGAAAAGAACATCAGCATGCCAAGGTCAGAACCCGGAAGAAGAAGATATTCATCCATAACCGAATTGACCGGGAATCCAAGATTGATGGGCTCGGTCCACTCATCCCTTTCGGGATCATAATGGGCCCTGTATAGGTCAAAGCCCCCCACTCCTAAACCTCCGTCAGTAGCATAATAAAGATCATTTTCAATGGGATCAAAATAGGGGAGCAATTCATCCCCCTCTGTACATAGCTCCTTGATCTTCTGTGGTTCGCCCCATGACCTTCCTGCACCCTTCTTCACTCTGAAAAGCTGTAACCCACCCTTTCCTTGCTTATCAGGTCCGGAATAGAAAATATAATCCCCTCTCAGCGGATTATTGGGCATGAACATCAGGCTGCCAAGCCCGGCCCTCTCCTCACCAGGTCTGAAGTACTCCGCAGGCTTTCTCTGAAGCTGCCCTCCCTTCATGTGTATCTGTGAAAAGGAGACAGAGTCAGTCAGATCCAGAAAGGTCACTGTCATTACCTCGTACTGATTATAGGTAGCGGTAATCTGAATTGCGCTCCGGCAGGTATTGATCATATGACTCACCCTCAGATCCTTCACCTGCTGACGCGAAGCCTCCATTTCAAACCTGCTGTAATACTTTTTCGCGTCAGCGAAATTATAATCCCTGTGGTACGCCATGCCAAGGTAGAAATTCGCATCGGCGGGAGCCCCTCTTTTGGAGGCACTGTAGAGATACTCAATAGCATCATCAAGCTCCTCATATAACTCCACGAGGCACCTGCCCGCATAGTAGAAGTTCATAACATTAGCAGGCTGCTGCTGCTGCATCTCAAGAAATCCCTTAAGTGATTCCCTGTATCTGCCCTCCTCAAACTTTTGAAGGGACCCCTCATATGATACTGCCTCATCAATAATCAGGTCCTGTGCTGAAAGTGCGGATATAAGGCTTGCAGCCAACAAGAGGCCTGCAGAAAAAACCGAGTGTAAAGATGGAATAGACATATGCCAAAAATAGCAATAAATAGAGTTGGTTATTGAGCAACTTTTGTACATTTATAATTTGATTTTAACATGGCGGATTTAACCGCAGGAGACCTGGCTCCAGCTATTGATTCGGTGGACCAGGAGGGAAAACGAATCACACTTGAAGAGTACAGGAAAGACGACACTCCGGGATGCATCGCCGAGTCGTGCGATCTCAGGGACAATTATGAACAGTTCCTGAAGCAGGAGTTTGAGGTGATCGGGGTAAGTGCAGACCGTGAAAAGTCGCATCAGAAATTCATCGCAAAGCACACGTTGCCCTTTCGCCTGATCGCAGATACCAAAGGAAGGTGCTGGAAGATTTCGGAGACTGTGGCGAAAAGAAACTGTACGGGAAAACCTTCATCATCGAGAAAGTTAATACAAAAGAGCACAGCAGGCAGATATTTACAGATTTATCACATTAACAAGAAAAGAGCATGAGTAAAGAAAACGGCAATGGCAATAACAAGGAGAAATTGAAAGCATTGCAGCTAACCCTGGACAAGATCGAGAAGGGATACGGAAAAGGAACCATTATGAAACTGGGGGATAATGCCATTGAGGATGTTATGGTGATCCCATCAGGCTCAATAAGCCTTGACATTGCTCTCGGTGTTGGGGGCTATCCCAGGGGAAGGGTGATTGAGATCTACGGTCCCGAATCTTCCGGTAAAACCACCCTGGCCATCCATGCCATCGCAGAAGCTCAGAAAAACGGTGGAATTGCTGCATTTATCGATGCCGAGCATGCATTCGACAGGTTTTATGCCAGCAAGCTGGGGGTTGACATTGAAAACCTGTACATATCCCAGCCCGATAACGGGGAGCAGGCCCTTGAAATCACCGATCACCTGATCCGCTCGGGTGCAATTGACATTATTGTGATTGACTCCGTGGCTGCCCTTACACCAAAAGCTGAAATCGAGGGGGAGATGGGTGAATCGAAGATGGGACTCCAGGCCAGGCTTATGTCACAGGCTCTGAGAAAACTTACAGCCAATATTAACAGGACCAACACCACCTGTGTTTTCATCAACCAGCTCAGGGAGAAGATCGGTGTTATGTTCGGGAACCCTGAAACCACCACTGGTGGAAATGCATTGAAATTCTACTCATCGGTAAGGCTGGATATCCGTCGTATCGGGCAACTGAAAGAGGGTGATGATATCCAGGGTAACCGCACGCGGGTAAAGGTGGTCAAGAACAAGCTGGCCCCGCCTTTCCGGAAAGCTGAATTCGACATCATTTATGGTGTTGGGATTTCCAAAACCGGCGAGCTGATCGACTTGGGAGTTGACCTGGATATCCTTAAAAAGAGCGGCTCCTGGTTCAGTTACGGAGAGACAAGGCTGGGACAGGGTAGAGAATCTGTGAAAAACCTAATGAAGGACAATCCTGAACTTGCCGAAGAGATTGAAGCAAAGATCAAATCAGCACTGCTTGCCTCAGCGGAGTAGCCCTGTCAGGAATTGTATCTGTTTTTTTTGTACTTTGGTGGAAATCCAAAAAGTGAAGAGGGCATGAATTTTTTGCTTCATTTCATATTTATTGCGGCTTTTCTGCTGATCTACATCATTGCTATAATTATCCTGAAACCATTCAGAGTTCATCGCAAACGACCGGTCTCCACCATCTTTATCAAATCCAGCTACCTGGCCTACCTGGCCTGTTTCCTGCTAATGGCCTACCTGATTCTTTTCTTCCTTCCCTCAGCCGAACCCACTGAGGAGATGGACGAAGAGAGGATTCTGAACAGCCTTACGATTTTCAGCGTATTGGCATTCTTTATTCCAAATATCGGGATCATGATCAGGAGACGCATCGTATCGTGGCGTATCTCCTACAACTACATTATCTCATGGTTCAACATTGTAATAGCAATTGGTTTGATCTGGTTCATCAGGGACCTCCCCTGGCAATTCAGGTAGCCTTCAATTCGGTCCTGCAGATGCTCATCGCCTCTTCTGTCATCTCCTCTACAGGTTTCAGCCCGTCGATCCAGTGGATCATGATTCCCCTTCGCTCCATTCCCCTGAAATAGGTCATCTGCCGCTTTGCAAACTGGTGTATGGCCGAGTTGAGCCTCCTGACCATCTCATCGTAATTAAGCTCCTTTCTGATGTAACGGGAGATATACCTGTACTCGAGCCCGTAGTAGTCCAACTTTTCATGTGTTAAACCACCGGCTATCAGGCCCTCAACCTCCTTCGTCAGCCCATCATCCAGCCGTTTCATGAGCCTCTCGGTGATCCTCTTTCTCCTGACACTCCTCTCCAGCCCGATTCCAAAAACGATCGGGTTCAGCTCCTTTTCTTCCACAAGCGGTTCGAGCCGGGTGGATTGGTGCATAGCAATCTCAATAGCTCTGATAATCCTCTTTTTTGAAGTGATATCGGTCTGGTTGTGAAGCGGTCCGTATAACTTCAGCATCCCTTCTAACTCCTTCAAATCCTTTTCCTCCAGGTCTGCCCTCAGGCTTTTATCAGGTGGTACATGAAGCAGCTTATAATTTTTCAGGACTGATTCGATGTAGAGTCCGCTTCCGCCACAAAGAAGAGGGATCTTCCCCCTCTCAGTTATTTCCTGGTAAACTCTCTGGAAATCCTGTCGGAACAGGTAAACATTGTATTCATAGCCTGCATCAAGAATATCAATCAGGTGTGCAGGCATCCGTTTACCATTAACCAGGTAATCGTCATAATCCTTACCGGTCCCGATATCCATTCCACGGTAAACCTGCCTTGAATCAGCACTGATAATCTCCCCGTCAAGACTGCGGGCCATGTGAGCAGCAAAAGCAGTCTTCCCGGCAGCTGTAGGGCCCAGGACGGTGACCAGGGTTGTGGAATTCTTCTCCATGCAATCCAAATATACCCAAATAAGCGGTTTTTTATACCTTTGGCATCTGAAATAGAAATGGCAAACAGAATAAACATAAGAAACAAAAAAGCCTTCCACGATTACGAAATCCTGGACCGTTATACCGCAGGAATTCAGTTATCGGGCACAGAAATCAAATCCATCAGGCATGGGAAAGCCAGTCTGGGCGAAGCCTATTGCGTATTCGAGAATGGCGAACTTTACGTGAGGGGCATGCAGATTGCCGACTATGCATGGGCCAGTTTCAACAGCCATGTTCCCGGGCGCGACAGGAAACTTCTGATGAACAGGAAGGAACTGAAAAAACTCCAGAGAAAAGTAAAGGAGAGCGGCCTCACTATTGCTGCCCTGAAGGTCTTTATCGCCAATTCTGGCTATGCCAAACTTGAGATCGGACTGGCAAGGGGGAAGCGTGAGTATGACAAACGTGAAACCATAAAACGCAAAGATACTCAGCGCCAGATGGACCGGCTCCACAAAATCAAATAGCTACTGGGAGAAAAAGAAATCATTGAGTTCCCTCACCTCATCAATTTCCAGGTCAAGCTGGAAGTCGAAATAAAGGTCAACAGTCTTCAGCAGTTCATCAAAAGAGATATAGCCGTCATTATCCTCATCAAGAGTCATAAATTTCTCCGGTATCTCCTTTGAGGCCCCAACCGTGTAATCCTTCCTGATTGTGGCCAGATAGGCTTCCACATCTTCACGGTCCATAGCATCATCCCTGAATCCAATTCTGGCGTAGAAAGCCTCTTCGGAGAGTGTCACACCCTCATCATCCACCCAGGCACCAGGTGCAGTGTTAAGTTCTTGATCCAGGTAATCCGGAACACCATCCATATCATCGTCAAGGGGACATCCAAGCGAATCCACCTCAACACCGAAGGGTGTGCCTGGACAATGGTCTGATACATCCAGAACAAAGTCCCCGTCTTCATCATCAAAAAAGAGTGCATCGAAATCCACATCGGCATAAAGCAGGTCAATCCTTCGGGTCGACGGGTCCGAAAAGAGGTCAAAATGGAGAGATAGATAGGTGAAAATATACCCGTCATACCCTTTTTCACCCTGGACACTGGTGCCTTCCCAGGCTACGTTATCAAGGTAATCTGTCAATGTGTGGTGATAGGCCATACTGAGACTGAAAAATGCACGTTCATTGATCTTGAAATGCACACCCGCTCCAAGCTGGAAGGCAATTGATCGCTGGTTGTAACTGCCCAGTCCGAATTCACTGCTTTCTCGAAGGCGCAGGTCGGTCTCATAATCATAATCCCGGTAAAGGGGATTGGTACTACCCGTGGCTTCGGACTGATCACGGATGGTCCCGTCGGACCAGTAAAAATAGGTGGCGCTGTCTCCATCCATCAGGTCTCCCTTGGAGCTGAAATTGATACTCTCGAGACCCGCCAGTATATAAGGTTTGATTGGAGAATCCTCAGAAACAAGATGTCCGAACCTGTACTCCACATTAATCCCAAAGGAGTAAATGGAGGTTTTAAAATTGAGGTTCCGGGCCAGATCGGTATGAGAATACTCATTAGCAGTCAGCGAACCTCCCAGGAAATTAAAATTGGCGGTGAAGAATTGATTCTTACGATCAATGAAAGTGGCCACATTCAGCATTCCTGCCCCACTCCCGTTCACAGGTGAAATCAGGCTGTTATTCACATCTCCTCTGAAATTAAGTACTCCGTAAGACAATGAAATCACAGGTTTAAAGACAGGATTCTCCACCGTATCAACCCTCTGCAAAAGGGAATCAAAGTCAATCTCCTGCCCCTGTGCAAGCACGGGCAGCATGATGATTGTCATCAGGAGAAGGCGATATAGTGCAGATCTGAACAAGGGGATAAAAGTTTGATTTTAAAGGGTTGATGAGACCGGAACACGCTTCCCGTCCCTGTATGCCACTACGAATGCACCGGATACGCGACTGAGTTTCTTAACGCTCTTTTTATAAGCTGTTGCCTCACTGTAGCTTGCAAAAGAACCTGCTGTATATTTAAACAGTCCATTGTGCTTCTCAACGTATACCTCCTGGTCTACTCCCGCCCTCCTGTAGTGATTCTTCGCATCAAAAGCCTTCTTGTTTGCTGCCAGCTGTACCCGATAATATAGACCACTACCTGCTGCCAGAACACTAGTATTGACTATGGTCTGACCTGAAGCAGTCACAGATTCAGGCTTAACAACCGGCTCTTTTACAGGCTCCTTTACAGGCTCTTTTACAGGCTCCTTTACAGGTTCCTTTACAGGCTCTTTTACAGGCTCGGGCTCCTTTTGTGCAACCGGCTCCTTTTTCACTGCAACTGACGGGATCTCTCCGGTTAGCAGAAGTGTCCTTTTACTTGCCAGGGAGAGCGACTCAAGGTCAGTATCAATCTCTTTTATCTCCACAACTCTATTCTCATTTCCTACAGAGTAGGTAAGCTGGCCCTGTATGGCCATATCACCCTGTGGCTCGTCTCTCTTGGGAACCAATCTGTAATCTACCTCAAACTCAGGTTCTTGAGGCAGCTTCATCCAGATGAATTTCACTGTTGAGGAGGAGAATGATTCAATTCCGTCATGAGGATCCACACTCTCAAAGAGGTAACCTGAAGGAATAATCTCTTCGATCTTTGCGTACTTGCTCTCTGTTGGATTTTTCAGGAGCAATTTCACATGATAACCACCGGAACTCAACAACACAGGCTTCTGTCTGACCGCCATGGCATAAGGTTCCTGTTCAGTTGTTGTAGCAGTAGCTGCAACGGCAACTGCTGCTGTCTCACCATTAAAATCCTTGATATCAACAATCAGGGTAGGATCAACATTGGGACTGGGGATAATGGTAATTTCATTTGACTGATCTAAATTCAAAAATTTCCTCTCCTCATCCACTACGTACGCAAATACTCCCGCAGGAAGCAGAAATTTACCTGTCAGGCGCTCATCCACCATGATGTTATAGGATACATTAATCACCGGCTCATCAGGCAGCTTAAGCCAGATGATTCTAATCCGCTGATTATCAAAACTAAAATCGGCATTGGGTGAGTGAACATTAGTTGCAGTAAGGCCGCCCGGCAGATCCTGGGAAAAACGGGAATAATCGGTGAGCGTGCCTTTACTGATGGTTACCGTCACTTCAAAAATCTCCCCAGCCTTCACCGTATTAGGGTGATCCATGGAAATACTTACCTCCTGACCTGAAAGTGAGAAAGACAGACATATCAGTACAATACCTGCCCAAAATGAATTAATCTTCTTCATCGGATTCTGAATTTTGTTAAATGTACAAAATAATTAATCACGATTCATCCTATTTACCAACACTGTAACGTACTATATGATTAGAAATTGGGGCTCAACATATACTTCGCATAGAAGCTGTCAATTACCTCCACAGCCTCTTCCGCACTATCAACAAGTGTGAAAAGATCAAGATCATCGGTACTGATATTCTCCTCCTCCTCCTGAACCACTTCATGGATCCAGTCCACCAGACCCTTCCAGAAATCTGTCCCCACCAGCACGATAGGGAATTTCCCGATCTTCCCGGTTTGGATCAGGGTAATTGACTCGAAAAACTCATCAAAGGTACCGAATCCTCCCGGCAGGACAATAAAACCCTGTGCGTATTTCTGGAACATGACCTTCCTGACAAAGAAGTGCTTGAACGTAATCAACTTATCATGATCTATATAGGGATTGGATCCCTGTTCAAAGGGAAGCTGAATACCCAGCCCCACACTGGCCCCTTCTCCCTTCATGGCACCTTTATTTGCGGCCTCCATTATCCCGGGGCCTCCCCCGGAAATCACCCCGTACCCTTGCTGAGTCAGTTTATAGGCGATATCCTCAGCAAGCTTATAGTACCTGTTTTCAGGTCTTGTACGAGCCGATCCGAAGATGGAAACACAGGGACCGATGGAAGCCATCTTTTCAAAACCCTCCACAAACTCGGCCATGATCTTGAAGATCTGCCAGGAATCAGAGGCTTTAATCTCGTTCCAGGTTTTCTGCTTGAATGCTTTCTTTATCTTGTCTTCACTGGCGTTCATAGTATCTCTGATTGGTCTGTTCACACAAATTACTCATTTAAATCCAAAGGTAGCTCTTCCTTCAGGAAATTCCCGGTGAAACTCTCTTTCTCCTCTGCCACCTCCTCAGGGGTCCCTATGGCCAGGATGGTCCCGCCCTTTCGGCCCCCCTCTTTTCCAAGATCGATTAGGTGATCGGCCACTTTGATTACATCCATATTGTGCTCGATCATAATCACCGTGTTCCCTCGGTTTACCAGCCTTTCGATTACATCCAGGAGCACCCTCACATCCTCAAAGTGCAATCCGGTGGTGGGCTCATCAAGTATATAAAGGGTTTTCCCTGTGTCTTTTTTAGCCAGCTCGGCTGAAAGCTTCACCCGCTGAGACTCTCCCCCTGACAGGGTGGTGGAGGGCTGGCCAAGCCTGATGTAGCCAAGGCCAACATCCTGCAGGGTCTTTAGCTTCCTCAGGATGGATGGAACGCTGGCAAAAAAATCAACAGCCTGATTGATGGTCATTTTCAACACATCGTTAATATTCTGCCCTTTATAACGGACCTCCAGCGTTTCACGGTTGTACCGTTTCCCATTGCACGATTTACACCGGACATACACATCGGGCAGAAAATTCATCTCAATGGTCTGCAATCCTGCCCCACCGCATGTCTCACACCTTCCGCCTTTCACATTAAATGAGAAACGGCTAGACTTATAGCCCATGATTTTTGCATCGGGGGTAAGTTCGTACAGCTTCCGGATATCACTGAATACCCCCGTATAGGTAACCGGGTTGGATCTGGGGGTCCTGCCCAGTGGCGACTGGTCCACCTCAATAACCTTATCGATATACTCCAGTCCCTCGATGGACCCGAATGCAAGGGGATCACGGTTCGAGCGATAGAGTTTCTGACTGATGATCGGGTGGAGGGTCTCGTTGATCAGGGTGGATTTACCGCTTCCGCTCACCCCGGTGATGCAGATGAATTTCCCAAGGGGGAATGCAACATCCACCGATTTAAGATTATTCCCGGCCGCCCCCTTGATTACCAGTTCATTTCCGTTCCCGGGCCTTCTGCTTTCAGGGACAGCGATCTCCCTGGTCTGATTCAGATACTCAGCGGTAAGGGTGCTACCTGCAAGGATCTCTTTGGCTGAACCGGCTGCCACCAGATCACCGCCGAGCCTTCCTGCTCCCGGCCCCAGGTCAACAATGTAGTCGGCCGAAAGGATCATATCCCTGTCATGTTCAACCACGATAACCGAGTTCCCCTGGTCACGCAGGCTCTGGAGGGAGGCTATCAGCTTCCGGTTATCCCTTTGGTGCAGCCCGATGCTCGGTTCATCCAGGATATAGAGCACATTTACTAGCCTAGAACCTATCTGTGTGGCCAGCCTGATCCTTTGGCTCTCACCGCCCGACAATGAACGGGCACTCCTGCTGAGTGAAAGATAATTCAGGCCCACATCAAGGAGAAATCCAAGCCGGCTCCTGATCTCCTTCAGGATATCCCTGGCAATGGTGTTCTGCCTTTCGGTCAGATCCTTCTCAATATCTCTGAGCCATTCGGCCAGTGCACCAATATCCATTGAGGAGAGTTCAGCAATGCTTTTCTCCTTCAATTTGAAATAGAGCATCTCCGGCTTCAGGCGGGTACCTTTGCAGTGTGGACAGGTAATCTTCCGGATGAACTGGCTGATTTTCCGCTTCTCACCGCGCCCGTTACCATCCCCGTTACCATTGGAAATAAGATTAATGATCCCATCAAAACTGAGAAAATAATTGGAGGTTGCTCCCAGTGGTGTATTCTGAAGTTTCAATGGCTCTTCAGAACCGTAAAGAATGCAATGAAGGGCCTGCTCCGGGATCTCCCGGACCGCGGTATCGAGGGTAAATTTATAGCGAGTGGCAATGGCGTCCAGCTGCCAGAATACCAGCGCATTACGATATGGGCCAACAGGAATCAGTGCGCCGTTGCGGATGCTTTTGGCATCATCGGGGATGATCTTTGACAGGTCCACATCATTAATGGTTCCCAATCCGTTGCAATGGGGACAGGCACCCTGAGGGGAGTTGAACGAAAAGCTGTGCGGCGCCGGTTCATTGTAGGATATCCCCGAGGTAGGGCACATGAGCTGGCTTGAAAAATAGCGGGGCTCCGAACCATCTTTCTCGAGGACCATGGTCACACCCTTCCCCTGTTTCATTGCAGCAGAGAGGGACTTCTTCAGCCTGGACCGATCCTTCTCACGTGCGGTCAGTCTGTCAACCACCACCTCGATGTCATGGTTTTTATATCGGTCGACCCGCATCCCCGGGACCACCTCATCAATCTCACCATCCACCCTGACATAGATGTAGCCACTTTTCCGGACCTGTTCGAACAGCTCCCGGTAATGACCCTTTCGACCCTTGACCACCGGCGCCAGGATATAGATCTTCTTATCAGTAAAGGATTCAAGGATCAGGTTCAGGATCTGCTCCTCGGTGTACCGGACCATCTTCTCCCCGGTCACATAGGAATAGGCATCAGCCACCCTGGCATAAAGCAGTCTCAGGAAATCATAGATCTCCGTAACAGTGCCTACAGTGGACCGGGGATTTTTATTGGTCGTCTTCTGTTCAATGGAAATTACCGGACTAAGCCCTGTGATCTTATCCACATCTGGGCGCTCCATATTTCCCAGGAACTGCCTGGCATATGCATTTAGAGTTTCAATATACCTGCGCTGGCCCTCCGCGTAGATGGTATCAAATGCCAGGGAGGATTTACCGCTTCCACTCAGTCCGGTTATCACCGTCAGCTTGTTCCTGGGGATGCTTACATCGATGTTTTTCAGGTTATGAACTCTGGCGCCCAGTACCTCTATTTTCTGTTCTCTCTTTTTCACTGCAACTCCCAGGCATCAGGCCGGCGATATCCTTTTTCCGGGATGACAATTTCATAGGATTTCCCACCCGAAACAGTCAGCCTGGTATCCCGCAACCATGGATTCATGAATTTAAATATCTTATAATTGGTATCGTGCTCCGCTGCAAAATTCACGAAGTCAGACACCGTACTATCCACAGTCACCGTATGAGACGGAATTTCAGGATAGAGTTCATTTTCCGGAATGAGAAAACCATATGCCTCAGGATTCTCAAATATCAGTTTGAAAGCCACCACCCTGTAAAGGTACCTGGCGGTCTCCTCATTCAGCAGAAGATCGTAGTAATTCTCCTTACTCTGTCTCTGGATCTGGCGGTCCATGCCCCTTCTGCCAGCATTATAGGATGCCGCAGTCATGCTCCAGTTTCCATATTTCTTATAGGAAGCAACCAGATATTTACAGGCAGCTTCGGTGGATTTCCCTACATGGTACCTTTCGTCAACCTCCTGGCCCACCTCCAATCCGTACTCCTGAGCAGTTCCCTTCAGCAGCTGCCAGAAACCCACCGCCTTGGCCGGAGAGACTGCCTGTGTAAATCCGCTTTCGGCCACTACCAAATACTTGAAATCATCGGGAACCAGGTTCCTTCTCAGAACCGGTTCTATCTCCGGGAAATAACGGTTTGCCAGTTTAATCAGGCGGATGGTCTGGGAGTGAAAATAGGTATTGGAGAGCAGTTCCCTGTCAAGGGACTCCTTCACATCAAACATATCCAGTGGTACCGGTTCCCTGGCAAAGGAGACCTGTTCGGGCATCTGCACACCATACACTGTAAATGTATCCCTGTTACCTGTCGTAACAGGATCTTGTTCACTCCCTCCCGAATAAGCGGTGGTGGCAATGAAAAACGCTGCCACACCTGCTGCCGTGAAAAAAGTGAAAATCATTCCCCTTCTGATCAATTTCCTCCTGTCCATAAGCCACAAAAATAAACAATTAAAAAGGAAATTAGTTCTCGCGGCCTGACTAAAAAAAGAAGTTTAGCCCGGTGTAAATTCCGAAGGTATAGGGACGAGTGGAGGGAAGTGTGGCATCATTCACCGAATTAAGATAGTAACGGAACCTTGGTTCAACGTTCAGACTGAGCTGATCGAGAAAGTGATATACAAACCCGATCCCTGCATTTCCCGAATAGTTCACATTCCTGATATTGGTCAGATACCCGATCTCAGTAGTCCCGTCGGGAGTCTCCATTGTTACATAATTGTTCACCAGCAGGTTGGTACTCACCCCCCCGATCAATTGAATCTTAAAACTCCTGTCCAGCATAGTATACCTGAGGTTCAAGGGGACCTCCAGGTAATCGAGATGCTGACGGATGCCCTGGTCGGCCATAGCCGCCCCGGCAAAAACCTCATTAGAACTGTTATAACCAGGGCTGGCATTCAACTTATAATTATTAACATAGATTTCACCTGAATGCGACACGATGTTTCCAACTGTATTGGCAATAGCCATAACATTTTCCCCCCAGGAATCAGGCCCCATTGCATCAATTAACACTCTTTCCTCAAACACCTGGATGCCCGGGGCGCCAATGGAAAGCCCCATCTTGTTATAAATAACACCCGACTCCAAAGCCAGCCTCCGGGTGGCCCTGTAACCCACATGCACACCAGTTGCATATGAGATCATCCCCGACTCTTGTCCGGCAGTTCCGGCCAGGGCCTCTGGTTCAGCATCCCTGAAGCTGTAAAGTGGTGAGAGCATTGCACCCAGCACCCACCTGTGATCCCTGTCCGGCATCTCCCCGATGTCCGGCTGTATTTCAACATCCTTAACCTCTCCTGCGTTTAGTATAAGTTCTTCCGGTATATCATCACCAACGGTCTCCATGGATTCTGCGGTTTCTCTGGGTTCTGCGGTCTCCACCGATTCTCCGGTCTCTCTGGGTTCTGCGGTCTCCACGGATAATTCAGGAAGATTCTCTGTAAGGGCCAGGGAGGCCTTACTGTTCCCCAGCTCTTCTTCGGACTGACCGGGACTTACCTGACTATTGATCTCCTGATCCGCCATCATCACTTCAATTGTTTCTGTAGTGCTTACTTCAGTCAGGGTTTGGGCAACCCTGTCTTCAAGCCTCACCCTCTGCGATTTGCGTGCTGGCAACCGGCCTTCAGTGGATGCTGCAGGCTCCTTAAGGGCAATCTCCGGTTCCACAGCCTGATCAAGCTCCCCGGACTCCACCCGGACGGGATTTACCTCCTGCCCTGCGAGCTCCTGTTCATGAGGGATATCTCTCCCAAAATAGGTGATCCCCAGAGTAACTGCAAGGGCAATAGAAGCAGCTGCAGCGAGGAGAATAATGGACAAGCCTCTCCTTCTTCGTCCGCTCAGGCTTGCAGATATGGAGTCCCAAACCTCTTGAGGAGGATCTGCCTGGTACCCGCCCAGTTTATCCTTCAAAAACCCTTTGCCCTTATCTGTATGCTCGTTCATGGTGTTATTACTGCTCCGTAAATTTTCTTGATCTTCTCCTGCAAACTGGCCCTTGCCCGTGAGAGGTTCGATTTGGAGGTACCTACCGAAATTCCCAGCTCCTTGCTGATCTCCTGGTGATTGTACCCCTCGATGGCGTAAAGGTTGAATACCAACCTGTACTGGGGAGATAAAGTCTGGATCAGCGCAACCAGTTCCTGGCAGGTCAGATTTTCAAAGATCCCGTCATCCATTGCCTCATCAGCCTCCTCTTTAACATCATCGATCCGCTGAAGATGAACCCGGCTCCTGTACTTCTCAAGGGCCGTATTTATCATCACCCTCCGGATCCAACCCGGGAAAGCCTCCGGCTTTTTCACCTGGCCCAGCTTCCCGTACACCTTCACGAATCCCTCCTGCATGATATCCTGCGCATCCTCCTCGTTGGAGGCATACTGTAGGCAAATTCCATACATAGCTGGTGCGAACCGCTTATAAAGAGCCTCCTGGCTCCTCGGTTTTCCCTTCACGCACCCTTCTAATAATATCTCCAGTCTTTCTGCCAATTAAGTTTTCCTCCAATGACAAATTTATGCAAATTGGCAGGATATCACATCCTTGGAATTCATATACATGATGAGCCGGGGTTAAAAAAGGTTGCGTGAAAGAAAAACAGCAGGAATGCAGCTGGCAAACGCAACCAAAATCCGGGTCCCGGCATCTATTCAGTATATATCTAAAAAAAAGCGCACAATGAAACCAGCAATTAAATTGACTGCCTCACTCCTCCTTTTAAGCCTCCTTTCTGCAGGCTGCAATCAGGAAGTTGACCCGGTCTTTGACTATAACCTCAAATCGGCCAAAGTAATCGAGACCAACAACAACTTCGGCCTCGAACTTCTGAAGAGCGTTTTTGAGAATGACGACGAGCCCAATATTATGATCTCCCCAGCCTCTGTAAGTATAGCGCTCGGCATGACATACAACGGGGCGGAGACCACCACGATGGATGCTTTCGAAGAGGTGCTCAACTATGAAGGACTTACCCGGGAGGAGGCCAATGAGATCACCAGAGAGCTGATCAAAGTACTGGTCACCAACACAAAAGGGAACCTGCTGGAAATCGCTAACTCCATATGGCACGATGAAGAATTCCCGGTGAAACAGGAATTTATCGACCTCAACACTAACTACTATGATGCACGGGTAAAGGAGCTGGATTTCAGCAAATCCACCGCGGTCAGTACAATCAACAACTGGGTCAGCAGTAAAACCCATGAAAAGATCGATGAGATTATAGATAGTATTGATCCCAGTACCATGATGATCCTGATCAATGCCATATATTTTAATTGTGTCTGGAAGGTGGAATTTGATCCAAAAGACACATACGATGCCCCCTTCTACACCGAAACCGGAACAAAATTCGGAGTTGTGGATATGATGCAACTGGAGAGTACCTTCAATGTGGCCTGGGCCGACAATTTCAGAGCCGTGGAGCTGCCTTACAAAAACAACAAATTCAGTATGTTTCTCTTCCTTCCCGACGAAGGCACCACCGTAGACGACCTGGTTCAGGAGCTGGACGGGGAGACCTGGAACCAGTGGCGGGAGAGTTTCTCAGAAGTAAAAGATTATGAAATCGAGTTGCCCAGGTTCGAATTTGAATTCGGCCGTTCCCTGAAGGAGGACCTGAAAGCCATGGGCCTGGAGGTGGCGTTCACCGACTATGCCGACTTCTCCGGGATAAGCGACATTAGCCTTCTTATCTCCGATGTGATCCACAAAACCTACATTAAGGTGAACGAAGAGGGCACCGAAGCAGCTGCAGTCACAGCCGTCATCATGGATGTCACCTCAGCCGGACCCGGCTCCATCCTGCGCTTTGACCGCCCCTTCCTCTTTGCCATCACCGAGAACAGCAGCAAGTCGATCCTGTTCATGGGGAAAGTCAGTGAACCATCTTATTAGTACACGGTAGACAGTACACAGTACTCAGTACACAGTACTCAGTGGGCAGTACTTAAAAAGAGCCGGTCGTATTGCAACCGGCTCTTTCATTATAAACTTTCCTCGTTCACTCTTGCCTTTTTTCCTTCTTCCCCAATTACTGCTAGCGAGGCGAGCTATATATGTATCACCTCCCCATATGCTGCAGCTGCAGCTTCCATAACTGCTTCCGACATGGTGGGGTGCGGGTGGACCGCTTTGATAATCTCCTCACCTGTGGTCTCCAGTTTGCGGGCCACCACAAGTTCTGCTATCATCTCGGTTACATTAGCACCGATCATATGGGCACCCAGCAGCTCTCCATATTTTGCATCAAAGACAAGTTTTACAAAACCATCCTTGGCTCCCGCGGCAGCTGCCTTTCCTGAAGCCGTGAAGGGAAACTTCCCAACCTTCAGCTCATAGCCTGCCTCTTTGGCTGCCTTTTCAGTCATTCCAACCGAAGCAACCTCCGGACTGGTATAGGTGCATCCGGGAATATTGGAATAATCAACTGGCTGGGGAGTGTGTCCGGCAATTTTCTCCACACAGGTAATACCCTCGGCCGATGCCACATGGGCAAGGGCGGGACCCCCAACAATGTCCCCGATGGCATATACACCATTCACATTGGTCCGGTAGTAGTCATCCACTTTCACCTTTCCTTTGTCCATCTCGATCTTCAGCTCCTCAAGACCGATGTTCTCCACATTGGGAGCAACGCCAACCGCCGAAAGGACAATTTCTGCTTCCTCTTCAACCTCACCCTTGGGGGTTTTGATCTTCACCTTGCACAGCTTTCCTGATGTATCCACTGACTCCACAGACGAGGAGGTCATTACTTTCATTTTAGCCTTCTTGAAAGAACGCTCCAGCTGTTTGCATACCTCTTCATCTTCAACGGGAACCACATTTGGAAGGAACTCCACCAGGGTTACTTTTGTCCCCATGGTATTGTAGAAATTGGCAAATTCACTGCCGATGGCTCCTGATCCAACCACCACCATCGATTGGGGCAGTTTGGGCAGGGTCATGGCCTGGCGGTATCCGATGATCTTCTTTCCATCCTGTTTAAGGTTGGGAAGTTCTTTGGAGCGGGCTCCAGTGGCAAGAATGATATGGGCCGCTTTTACTTCGCTCTCCTTTCCATCCGCATCGGTAACAGCCACCACACCTGGCGACTTTAGCTTACCGCTTCCCTTTATAACTTCAATCTTATTTTTCTTGAAAAGGAACTCAATTCCCTTACTCATTCCATTGGCCACAGACCGGCTCCTCTCAACCACTTTTTCAAAATCGGGTGCCACCGATCCATCCAGCTTGATGCCATAGTCAGCCGCATGCAGGAAATACTCATATACCTGCGCACTCTTCAGCAGGGATTTGGTGGGAATACAGCCCCAGTTCAGGCAGATACCCCCAAGGGATTCACGTTCAACAACAGCTGTTTTCAATCCAAGCTGTGAAGCCCGGATGGCAGCCACGTAACCCCCGGGGCCACTGCCAATAACGATCAGATCAAAGTTCATTTTACTTGTATATTAAAATTTGAAACCACGAATTTACGTGAATATAACAAGCAAAACAACTAAGGGTTTACAGGAATCAATAATAATCTGACGGATTCATCTGAGATCCATCTTTCCTCACCTCGTAGTGAAGATGTGGACCGGTTGATTTACCAGTGTTTCCCACAGTGGCCACGAACTGACCTCTGGTCACTTTGTCGCCTTTTTTTACCTTGAATCCCTCCAGGTGAGCATAATGGCTTGTGTAACCCTCGCCATGCTCAATAATTATCAGGTTTCCCCAGCCTTCCAGTAATTCTGCAGTCTTTACCACACCTCCTGAAGCTGCATATACGCTGGTCCCCGCGGGGGCTCTGAAATCAATTCCCTGGTGGGTAACCTTCTTTTTGGAGATGGGGTGAATCATGGTCTTACCATATCCCCAGGTAATATTATCCCGGCACTCCTCGGGAAGCGGAAAAAGGGTAGGTATCTCACCAACAGGTAAATTCTCTGAAACACCCGGAATCACTTCCAGAACTTTTACAGGGGTATTGGCAACCTGCTCAAATTCAGAATTTTGGAATGCAAGCAGCATCAGTGCGAAAACGGGAAGCACTGCAAGGTAATGCCATCTCTTATGGCTTTTGGTATGATGATTTGTTAACATGATGATTCGTTTTTTTATGGTTGAACTTTTAAAGTAGCTCGCGACTGCAGGGGAATACCGCCTGATTGTTTCATCCCTGAGACAGGCCAGGTAGCCGGCAAGGGCACCTGGTTCTCTCCGGGCCTGATCATCTGCGAGGTATTCATGATTCTCCCTGACC
>JAAEOI010000215.1 GCA_024244665.1 Bacteroidota bacterium
ATGCGGTGATATTTGTTGGCGGGATTTCGCCAGGTATGGAGGGAGAGACTGGCGACAAAAGCAACATTGACTTTCCTGAAGTTCAGCGATCCCTCTTACGCGCTATATCGGCTGTTAATTCAAGGACCATTCTTGTAATGAACAATGGAAGCGCCCTCGCCATAAATTGGGAAAAGGAAAATATCCCGGCCATTCTCGAGGCCTGGTATCCCGGTGAAGAAGGAGGTACGGCCATTGCTGACATACTTTTTGGCGATTATAATCCTTCAGGCCGTTTGCCTGTGACTTTTTATAAATCAGAACTGGATTTGCCACCATTTGATAACTATTTTATGGAGGGGAGAACCTACCGCTATTTCAACAAAGAGCCCCTTTTTCCATTCGGATTTGGATTAAGCTATACCTCTTTTGATTATAGCGACCTGAAGGTGGCTGATGAGCGTATTTATCAGGACGATTGTACAGAAGTCTCTCTTACCTTAAAAAATATCGGTAAAAGGTCAGGGAGTGAGGTTGTTCAGTTGTATGTAAAAGACCTGGAGAGTTCGGAGCTAAGGCCCTTGAAAGATCTGAAGGGGATCAGGAAAGTTCATTTGCAAGCGGGCCAGGAGCAAGAGGTGAAGTTCACCATTGATCAATCCATGCTGGGATTCACTGATACGGAAACAAAAGAGTGGATCGTTGAACCCGGACTGTTTGAAATTCAGGTGGGAGGATCTTCAGATACCTACATCAGTACATCATTAAGAGTACAAAGCAATTAACTATGAGAAACTGGACCTTAAATTCGGGAATATTCCTATTGCTGGGATTAGTGTCGCTTCTATCGGGCTGCCAACAAAATCAGCCCCTGCAAAAGCCAAATATTGTTTTTATCATGGCCGATGATATGGGTTATGGCGATGTCAGCTCTTACAATCCGGAATCGAAGATTGCGACTCCGAATATGGATGCGCTGGCATCGCAGGGAATGAAGTTTACCAATGTACATACTCCTTCATCCTTATGCTCACCCACAAGATATGGCGTATTAACAGGCCGCTATTGCTGGCGAACTTCCTTAAAAAGAGGGGTGTTGGTTGAATTTTACGGAGATCAGCCTTTGATTGAGAAGGAGCGTTTGACAATCGCAACCATGTTGAAGCGGGAGGGTTATGAGACGGCCTGCATCGGGAAGTGGCATGTCGGTCTCTCCTGGAATACCAAAGATGGAAGCCCGGCTTCTTATGAAGATGAGGCTAATATCGATTTTACCAAGCCCGTCATCGGGGGACCACTGGAACGAGGTTTCGATTATTTCTATGGTACAGCCGGCTGCTCCACAAGCGATCCGCCCTATTGCTTTATCGAAAATGATAAGTCAGTATCCATCCCCACGGAGATGATCCCCGAGGAGATAGATCTGATGCCTGGAGTGGTTACAGGTCTGATGGCTTCCGACTGGTCACAGGAGGAGGTGGATATCCGCCTGACCGATCAGGCCATTGGCTTTATCGAGCGACACCAGGCACAAAGGGCTGATGAGCCATTTTTTCTCTATTTTGCTCCCTCCTCACCACATATCCCCTGGTTGGTTCCTGAATCAATGAAGGGTAAGAGCGATGAAGGGCCCAGGGGCGATCTGGTGGCTTTGGTAGACTGGTGTGTGGGACAGATCACCCAGACCCTTGAAGAATATGGGCTGGAGGAAAATACCCTGGTGATTGTCACAAGTGACAATGGACCAAGAAGAGGAGCAAACGGTCATAAATCTGCAGGAGATCTGAGGGGTTACAAAGCACAGATATGGGAAGGCGGGCACCGTGTTCCCTTTATTGCCAGATGGCCCGGGAAAATAGAGCCCGGAACATTGAGTCAGGAGATATTTAGTCTGACTGACATGATGGCCACTTTTTCGGCTCTTGTGCATGGGGACCTGCCGGACGGGTATGCGGAGGATAGCTATAATGTTTTGCCCGCATTGCTCGGACAGGCGATGCCGGAGAACAGCAAACGACCGCGGGTCTTTCATTCGGCAAATGGGGTGTTTGCCATCCAGCAGGGAGAGTGGAAGCTGATACAGGGGACCAAAGGAGCGGGAGCAGGAAGGGATGCTGCAGATCCTGACTCATTGATGTCACTTGGCCAGTTGTATAATATTGATATTGATCCTTTTGAACAGGATGACCAGTGGGATCTATACCCCGAAATCGTCGTGGAGCTAAATCAAACGCTTGAGCTTATTAAAACCCAAACCTATGGAAGTGAAAAATAAAACCAAGCTCGCACTGCTTGTGATTCTCTCACTGACAAGCTTTTCCTGTTCCAGGGTGGATAAGGGCTTCGAAAAACCGAATATCCTGTTTATCATGTCAGACGATCATACCTCCCAGGCCTTTGGTATTTACGGATCCAGGCTTGCATCCCTGAATCCAACGCCTAATCTTGATCGGATTGCAAATGATGGGATGATCTTTGATAATGTGTTTTGCACGAATTCCATCTGTACACCCAGTCGTGCATCCATTATTACAGGGCAATATTCACAAAACAATGGAGTCCTTGACCTTGACGGCAATATCCCTGCTGAAAGGCAATTCCTTCCGGCAGAGATGAAAAAAGCCGGGTACCTGACTGCTATGATTGGTAAATGGCATCTGAAAAAGGAGCCTGCAGCCTTTGATTATTACAATGTTCTTCCAGGCCAGGGGAGATATTTCGATCCTGGATTGAGGGAGAAAGGTCAGGGGCAGTGGCCTGATAATCTTATAAAACACCAGGGACACTCGTCCGATGTGATTACCGATCTCAGTCTGGAGTGGTTAAAGAGCAGGGACAGGTCCAAACCCTTCTTCCTGATGCATCATTTCAAAGCTCCCCATGACCTGTTCCGGAATGCAAAACGCTACGATTCCTACCTTGAGGATGTTGAAATCCCGGAACCTGAGAGTCTCTATGATCCAGGTAATCACGGGTCAATATCCACGCGTGGTTCCAATGATAGCCTGACCCATCTGATCGGTGCTTCCGTATCCCGAAGATGTAATGCCTGGGGATTTGGAAGCAGGTTTGAGATTGATGAATCACTCGCTGAACGGGAATATACCCATGAGGTCTACCAGCTTTTTCTTAAAAGATACCTGCGTTGTGTAAAAGGGGTAGATGACAATGTTAAAAGAATAGTTGATTATCTGAAGGAGGAGGGAATCTATGATAATACAGTGATAATCTATACCGGTGACCAGGGCTTTTACCTGGGAGAGCACGATTACTTCGATAAGCGATGGATGTACGAGGAAGGAATGAGAATGCCATTCTTTATCCGTTACCCAAAAATCATTAAAGAACCCGGTCGCCAGGACCTGCTGATCAATAATACTGATTTTGCACCCACCATGATTGAGCTTGCCGGGGGTGAGGTGCCCGCATTTATGCAGGGAAGAAGTTTTAAACGTACCATTGAGGGAAAAAAGGAGAAGGATTGGAGAACGGAAACCTATTACCGCTACTGGATGCATATGGCCCATTACCTGGGTAATCCGGGTCACTTCGGAATTAGAACCAAAAAATATAAACTCATCTTCTTCTATGGAGTCGATTATGAGGATCCTCCGCGAACCGATTACTGGGGCTCTCAGGCCGATATTAAAACACCTCCGGGATGGGAATTGTATGATCTGGAGGAAGATCCAAAGGAAATGAATAACGTGTACGGCAAGGCTGAATATATCAAGGTAATTGTCGACCTGAAACAGCGACTGGCACGGGCCCGGAGTGAGCTTAATGAGACCGATGCAAACTACCCGCATATCCAGGCGATCATTGATAAACATTGGGATGATTGAGTTCAATTCCACCGATGCCAGAGTCAAATCCCCTTTCAAATGGACCCTGAGCAAAATTGAAATAAATGATCATTGAATATGAATAAAATTGGCAGGAGACTATTTCTGAAAAAATATGGAGCTGTGACTGCAGGGGCTATTGTTGTACCTACGATTATTCCCGCTTGTGCTCGTGGAAAAGATGGGCATAAGGCTCCTTCTGACAGGATAAATCTGGCATTTATTGGAGCAGGGAATATGGGATGTATAGATGTCAGGAATTTTTTAAGTGACAGCAGGGTTCAGGTTACTGCTGCATGTGATGTGAACAGGCAGAGCGAATATCAGGATGGAAGGCTTGGCGGCAGAGACTTTATGAAGTGGATGGTCAATAAAGAGTATTCTGAACAATCCGGCAAGAAATACAGATCATGTAAGGCATATACTGATTTTCGTGAAGTGTTGTTGAAAAAGGACATTGATGCAGTTGAGGTGATTACGCCTGACCACTGGCATTCGATACCTGTGTTAATGGCTGCAGCAGCAGGCAAAGATATATTTTGCCAGAAGCCCTTGTCGCTGACGATACCGGAAGGCAGGGCGATGAGTAACGCGGCAAGTAAATTTAATGTGGTATTCCAGACCGGAAGCCAGAGACGTTCTGATGACCACTTCAGAAGGATCTGTGAGATTGTCAGGAATGGTCGTATTGGAGAATTGGGAACTGTGAGGGTTGGCCTGCCTTCAGGAACACCGGACTATGCAAAGACAGGTCATCTGACCGACACAATAGCTGTGCCTAAAGGCTTAGATTACAATACATGGCTGGGGCCTGCTCCTGAAGAACCCTATTGCCCGGCACGAACTCTTGTGAACTACAGGTGGATTCTCGATTATTCCGGTGGGCAGCTGACCGATTGGGGAGGCCATTTTATAGATATGGCACAATGGGGTATGGGTACCGATAATACCGGCCCTGTAAGGGTAAAAAATGCTAAAGCCAGGTGGTCTGATCACCCTGTTTATAATACGGCCACTGAATTCTATTTTGAGTGTGTATATGAGAACGGAGTGAAACTAATTGTTTCAACAGATGAGGAATTCGGGATTAAATTTGAAGGCTCGGAAGGTAGTATAGGACGCGATAGTGCCAATCCTGAGTCTTTGCTTGATACAATCATAGGCCCGGATGAGATCCAGTTGTACAGAAGCAATGGTGGACATCATAAAAACTTTATTGATTGTGTAATTTCAAGAAAAGAAACTTCAGCTCCGGCTGAAATAGGGCATCGGTCGATTACTATATCACATCTTGGTAATATTGCCATGATATTGGGCCGTGATCTTGATTGGGACCCGGTGAAGGAACAATTTTTGAATGATGAACAGGCAAACCTTATGCTCTCACGTGAGATGAGAGAACCCTGGGCATCTATCTATAAAAAATATGCAGTTTAATATATGACTGGTGATCATTTTGAATGTTAGTGATGAAAAAACCAAAGAGACAAGCCATCTTAATATCATGTCTGGTTATCCTTTTAACTGGTATAATCGGTTGTAACAACAAAGAAACGATTTCGGAGCATCCTGGCATACCCCTTATGGGGAATCGATTTTTGACATTTAATACAGTGATCAGGGTTAATCAAATCGAAGTTGCAAGAGATAGAGATGTAGGGCGTGATGAACGCCACCTGCATACTCCCGAAAAAGTAATAGGATTCAGGGAAGCAATAGAAAAGGGATTTCCCGGTTCCCGGATTACATGGGCGTTTAGCTGGCTGGCATTGCACGATACAACGACTAACTACAAAACAATCCGGGAATTAGTTGTTGGCTACCATAATAGATACGGAGATGAAATTACATTTATTCCCGGAGCCTATTTTGCAAATGCATACAATTCAACTGAGCAGGTAAACAGGGACCTGAAAGAGGCATTGGATATAATATCGTTTATGACAGGTAATGATTACCGCCCCAATAGCGTAGTGGCCGGGTTTTTATCAGCAAAGAACCTGGAATACCTTGCAACGAAAGAGGGCATCCATGTATGCCAGGGAAATATCTGGAGTCAGTATGCAATAGATAACCAGGATGGTGACGGATCCGTTTGTTATCCGTATTACCCGTCAAAAGAACATTTTTGTAAACCTGCCCAGGGAAAAGAAGACTTCATCGATTGTGTAAACCTTGATGGCTGGACGATGGATTTTCTTGCTGCACGCAGGGAGGGGTTTGCCGGGGGATTTAATAGCAGGATGGGTGTAGGTCCCATTGAAACACTGGGGAAATATGGATTAGAGACTGGCTTGGAGGAGATGATGCATACAACGGCTATCCACTTTGATCATGGGTTTCATCTAAATGGTTTTGCCTGGGTAACCAATTGTTGGGAAATATCACTTTCAAACACCGGGAAAGACGGAGTCAAATCATCCAATTATCAATATGAAGGGCTGACCCGCTGGCTTAGCGAGATTAAAAAGCGCTGGCCGGATGTGAAGTTTATTACCCAGGGTGAATTCGGACTGATATGGAGGGCAGAAAATGAAAGCAATGATTTTAATTACCGCTTTAGTGAAACAGGGTCGGGAATAGGAGGATCTGATGCGGATAAGGAGATTAGCTGGTATATGAATAAGAAGTTCAGACTGGCAATACTAAAGGATCTGAATACAAAAGAAGAAATGATAATTGACTTTACCCCTTACGATAGAAAGGCTGAAGAACCGGAATCGGGCAGTACTCGCAACTGGACTCTATTTGGAGATATTAACCAGAAGCAAACACGCGATCAGGACAAACCAGTTCCAACAGGAAAGCTTTCATCAGAACAAAAGGCCATCATAACAGAGATTTATCCGGCATTTTTTTCAAATACTACAATTAAGTGATATCATAGCTTACCTTCCCATCTGATTTCTGACTGATCCGGGCCTTGGAATCAGATTCCCAGTTCTTGATAACGAAGCATGGAATCGGAAGAGTTCAAAGCTCAATTCCGTAGGGGAGGGTCATATTGCAGTTCAAATTGCAGAAATTGAATACAATGGTAAATTAGTCAACCAGTCCTCTTCCCTGTAGTCTGACATGGATGTCCGTATGGCAGTTGTATTAGGGTACTTTTGCTTGAACGACTTTAAACTTTTGGCCTGTAGGTTTTCCTCTGCTTTCACTTCAACAGGATATACATCTTCCTTATACTGTAAAACAAAATCGATCTCACCTGATGATCTTTCTGAAGACCAATAATATATAACCATTCCTTCAATCGGTTTCAATTGCTGAAGTACATATTGTTCGGTAATTGCTCCTTTAAATTCTTCGAAGATGACATTTCCTTCCAATAATGTTTTAAGATTGATATTCCCCATTGCTGCTAAAAGGCCAACATCAACAGTAAAAAGTTTAAATGCATTAAAATCTTCATAGGCCTTCAGCGGGATTCCCGGTTTAGTAATACGGTTTACTTTGTGAACCAATCCACAATCGGTAAGCCACGATAGGGCGAGTTCAAAATCTTTAGCTCTTGAACCTTTTTTAAGAGCACTGTAAATAAATTTTCGGTTTTCCTTTGCCAGCTGGGCTGGAATTGCATTCCATAGCATTCTAATTCTCGGTACAATTTCTGATGGTGCATATTTCGAAAAATCCTGCTCGTAGGAAGCAAGAATACGGTTTTGAATTTGCCTGACTTCGTTGTAGTCATCAGTTTCACTAAAATACCGTACGGCCTCTGGCATTCCGCCAACATAGTAGTATTGCTTTAGTAGGTTAATATATTTTATTTTGAATTGCTTAACCAGCCCCCAGTCTTTTTCAGTGATCAATTGAAGCAATTGTTGCTCATTTCTGGCTAACAGAAACTCGTGAAAGTTCAACGGATATAAATCGATAAACTCAACTTTACCTACCGGGAAAGATGTCTGCTTATGTAATGATATTCCCGGCAAGGAGCCTGCTGCAACAACATGGTATTCCGGGGAATTTTCATGAAAATACTTTAAAGCAGTAATTCCCCCGTCTGCCTCCTGTATTTCGTCCAGAATTATCAGGGTATCAATGGGAACGATTTGCAATCCGGTTTCAATTCCAATAGTTGAGATAATTCGTTTAATGTCAAAATCATCAACAAAAAGGTTTTTGAGCAATTTGGAGCTTTCAAAGTTCACATATGCCGTTTGTTTATAGTTTCTTTTTCCGAACTCTTTCAGGAGCCAGGTTTTACCAACTTGTCTTGCCCCTTTAATAATGACCGGCTTTCTGTTTTTTTTCTCCTTCCAATTTATCAGGTATTGCATTGCTAGACGTTCCATAACTATAGGCTTCGATAGAATTATTGTACAAATATACATTTATTCGGACGACATTATGTGACTAAACACATTATTACGGACGACAATGGTTAATATAGGGAAAGATATCTTAGATTTGTAATTGAAAATCAATCAAACAATCTTTTGAGATAGGAGGATAACACAGAATTTAAGGGAAGCGCTGAACCTTATTGATATTCAACTATTGGATCATTTGATATTGAATAAGGATGAGCTGGAGCGCGCTCCTGCTCCTCCTCCTCCTGGTGAATTAAACCCTAAGAAAGAGAAAAGAATATCCGTGGCTTAGATAATTTTACAGAAAAAAAGTTGCACAACTTCGTAAGTAGCGTTCGTCAACAAAAAAACACAATGAAAACACTTATATTTTTGACTTCAATTACCCTCTTAACACTAACAAATTGTAAGTACGAAGAATCCTTCAAATTAGTCGGGGAGCTAAAAGCTGATTTCGAAGGATTAATTTACTTGGAATATGATGACAAAATTGACAGTTTTTACGTGAACTCGAAGCATTTCGAATTCAAAGGGAACCCTGAGTATCCTACTTATGCCTATATCTATAGTTCCTCTCTCGATGGAGAATCCTTAATTATCGAGAATAAAACTCAAAATATTAGTCTAAAAGAAATTAATCATACTCTTACCATCGAAAATTACTCTGGTCAAACTTTTAATGGAATAATCAATGAATTTAGATTATTCACTGACTCATTGCAGAATGACCCTGACTTTGAATCATACCTCTTTGAAAAATTAAAACAAAGATTTTCAGAGAACTCCAAGAGTCAAGTTAATGGACTGTTATTGTGCCTTTTTCCACTTTTAAATAACCTATCCACGGAGAACTTTTTGAATCTGTACAATATGATTGACATCAATACTCAAATTCCTTCAGACATGGAAATGCTCAACATAGAAATTGAGAAAAGAAAGAAATTTGCTATTGGTGAACATTTTAAAAATTATCAAATACCTGATATAAATGATAACGAGGTTTTTATTTCAGATTTTCAAAGCAAAGTCTTGTTGATTGAGTTTTGGGCATCTTGGTGTGGGGGCTGTTTAGAAAAAAACAATCATTTAAAGGAACTTTACAACAAATATAATGATTTTGGCTTTGACATATTAGGAATATCGGTGGATGAAAATAAGGGAGATATGATGGAGATCATAAACAGGGAAAATTTAAAATGGGACAATTATCGTGTTAATTTTGGACACCAATTTTAAATGAATTAGGGATTCTATTCATTCCTTCAAATTTTTTAATCGATTTTGACGGAACAATATTAGCAACAAACATTAATACTAACGGAATAGAAGAAATACTAAATAACAAACTAAAGAACTGAGAAATGATTAATCGGTGGTGCAAATGAATATGCTTCGATGGATAACTTTTATATTCGTACAGCAAGGAAATTTTGATCTGCTTATCCCCATAAATACGCATATATCATCCACCCAGACTAAGATTTTTGTTAATCAGAGTGTCCTGATGAAGAAAACAGGAAGGCTATTATATTAAAGTCTTATCCTTGTAGAGATGCCATACATTCGTTTTAGTGAAGCGCTCTGCCTCGGGTAGTTTCCAATCCCCAACCAGCCGGTTGGCCCAGAGGTTGGTCACGTCAATTTCCAGGATATTTTCCCCATCGCAATCGCCCCAGATCTCGTTGGCAAGCATTTGTACCCTTGCATCACATTGTGGATAATTCCTGAGTCCCGGATCTCTCAAGGGTTTTGGGCCAAGCACGGTTGCTCCCGCTGCCACAAGCTCCTTTATCTTCTGAGGAAGTTCCACAGGCATGGCATCCCGGTCGGGCAGCACCAGCATGTGGTAGCTCATTCCATCGGGAAGGACGATGCGTCCATTCTCTACAGACATACGTGTCAGGATTACATCGGCGTTGCAGTAATCGCAATCATAACCAAGACCCAGGGTTGGAGACATGTTTAATCCTGACCGGGTTGCTGGTTGGTGCGGGAATCGAGTCGCCCAGGTAGATAATGAAAATTGCAAGTACATTGGATTTCCCGGTCCACATGATATTCCTTTATGAAAATTTTATTTGCTACTTATAAATATGGGTAACGATTTGATTAAACTCAATATTGATGTAGCCACAACTGATAATGTGGCATGGCAGGCTGTGCAATGCTTTCAAGCCCAAAAAGGAATAATAACAGCAATACAGAATAATATTTAGTGTACGTCAAATTTCCAATTCTCAATAGCTGACTTCATCTCTTCTGTGCGTATGGGGTACTTATCCGCAATGTTTGTTGTTTCCTTAATATCCTTACTCAAATCGTACAATTCGACAATATCACCCTTGGTCTGCATTTTCCAGTTTCCGTCTCTCATGGCTGTCCCTAAAGCTGTCCCTGGTTCTGGTTCGCATCCGAAAAATACCTGTCGGTCAGGCAAATCGATTTGATCTAAGAGGTGGCCTTTTATGCTAATCCCGTCAAACTTTCTTTCTTTGGAGATATCGGTACCCACAATATCCATAACTGTCGGCAGAAGATCCATTCCCACAGTCAACTCATCGCTTGTCCACCCTGCCTTGATTCGGCCGGGCCATCTGGCGACTGCCGGAACGCGATGGCCACCCTCGTAGTTACTCCATTTACCACCACGGTAAGGCCTTTCATTTGGACTCATTCTAACATCGCCGTTGTCTGAGAAGAAGAAGACGAATGTCTTCTCATCCAGGTCAAGCTCTTTGAGTGCCTGCAATATCTCGCCCACTGAATCGTCCAATCCCTTCAACATAATTTTATACCTGGCTTGCGCTACTTCCCCCTCAAGTGGTATATCCTTGCCCCTGGTTCCTGGTGGGTCTGAAGGGATCTGATAGTAGTTGTGAACAGCCTGATGAGAGACATATAGAAAGAAGGGTTTGTTCTTATTTCGCCTGATAAAATCAATGGATTGGTTTGTTATAATATCAGTCGAGTACCCCTCTTGATTTTTTACATCGGTTCCGTCCATCCAATCGCCATGGGCCAGGTAATCACATCCGCCAGGCAGAAAGCCGATAAACTCGTCGAATCCATGATTTGTAGGATTATGGCGAATATCTGTTCCGCAATGCCATTTACCAAATATAGCAGTCTTGTAACCAGCGCTCTTCAATAATCCCGAAATGGTCACTTCAGAGGGTTCCAGGCCTATCGAATCCCGACGCCCGACAATCACACTTACAATCCCAGCCCTTTGCTGATAACGGCCTGTCAAAAATGCAGCTCTGGTAGGACTGCATACTGAGCCATTGGAATGAAAGTCTGTAAACCTTACTCCCTCCCGGGCCATCCGGTCGATATTAGGAGTATTGATCCATCCATCATAAAGACTCATATCACCACAACCGAGATCATCCGCCAGAATTAAAATAATATTAGGCTTACTTTTTGTTTCGGGAGACTCGGTGCTTCGCTTTTCAGCACTGAAAACTACTCCTGGCATCAATATAATAGCCAGAGCCAATACAGTTTTGATCCTGTTGATTTTCATAATTTTCAATCTTTCATGATATTTAACTGTTCCTTAAGATCATGCACAATATCCTGGTGCTTAAGGTAAAGATTATTGGTTTCACCTGGATCATCCCGTAGATTATAGAGTTGTCCGGGTGCATCGGGCTCCGTATCCTCTAAAGCGTATGGCACCAGGTGTTCCCGGGTATAGTTGTTTCCCCCGGAACCCTGGTGATCAAGGTACTTCCAGTGGCCATTCCGGATCGCGAGTTCAAGTTTATTTGTCTGATGCAGGGTGTATTGGCGAAGAGGAATATCACCGGCTTGCTCACCGAGGAATACAGGCAGAATGCTGTAACTGTCTTCGGCAGCATCCTCCGGAAGTTCTGCTCCCACTATCTCCGCACAGGTCGCCATAATATCCGTGAGACACACAGTTTGAGAGCTCACACTTCCTTCACTGATATGGCCTGGCCATTGCACAATGAATGGTATGCGATGACCACCTTCCCACTGGTCACGTTTCATGCCTCGCCAGGGATTTGCACCATCATGCCCGTAATCCCTTCGCATATTGATTACACTGGTGGTCTCCGGCCCATTATCGCTGGAGAACATTACCAGGGTTTTTTCAGCCAGTCCGAGGCTGTCCAGGACATTCATCAGGCTTCCCACTATAAAATCGAGTTCGAAGATGAAGTCACCATGCGGACCGGCCCGGGTACGTTCTTTGAAATCTTTGCCCGGAAAGGATGGCAGATGAACCGCCTGTGTGGAGTGAAACAGGAAGAATGGCCTGTCGGGATTATTCCTTTTATGGTTTTCCAGGAACTCTTTGCTCTTATCAAGAAAGATCATATCGACCTCTTCCAGGTCAAAACCCGGTGCAATCATTCCAATGCGGTTGTCATTCGAATAAGCGTGATCGGGCAGTGGTTCACGGTCCAGGAGCCCTTCAGGTGGCACAGGAATCCGGTCCCCGTCAATGAAGGCATAGAGGTAATCAGTGGTCGGACAGCAGGCTGTCCCGTAAAAGTAGTCAAATCCCCGGTGAATGGGTGCATCGGGAATGGGACGGTTATAGTCGATGCGCTGGACCGCTTCCAGTCCATTCTTTAGGATGGGTTGCCCTTTTACATCAGAAAAGGTCAGGCCCACATGCCATTTGCCAACACATGCCGTGGTATACCCATGATCACGAAGCATGCCAGGTAGTGTAAGTCGATCCTCCTCGATCAGGCAGGGTCCTCCAGCCCCGGTGAATACCCCCGGGAATCCTGTCCGAAAAGCCATGCGACCGGTTAGAAGGCTGTAGCGACTTGGTGTACAGACTGTCGACGGACTGTGCGCATCAGTAAAACGCATGCCTTCCCCTGCCAGCTTATCGAGGTTTGGGGTAGGTACCCTGGATTCCGGATTATAACAGGCAACATCGCCATATCCGAGATCATCGGCAAGGATAAAAAGGATATTTGGCACCTGCAAATGTTCTTTTGTCTTCTGAGAACATGAAATGCAAGCCAAAAACGAAAGTATCACTACAATGGTCTTCATAATTATAAATTTATTCAAATACTGCCTGCTTCATTTCGAAAGAGGTGCTTTTTGTGGATTGAACCTGCACATAAAATATCAGCTTGCTCTCTCCTTCCACATCATATTCAATGCCATACCTGAATTGATCCCCCGCAGGAATCTCTTTGCCATTCATAAATAGTACCGGTACGGCATCGCCCCAATTATTGATTTCGAAGGCGGGATTAAAGAGGGGTGAATTGCTTGTGGCTTCCACTTTAAAGGCAATTTTCGCTCTCTTTTTTATGGAAGTCAGTTTATAAATACGTTCTGTATAGTCATATCCTTCGCTGGTAAATTCTCCCGGTTCAATAAGCAGGGGAGGAGGATTGTTCCATGAGAGAGCAAGAGCTGTGAGCTCTTCTGCTGGAAGGTTAGTCATTCCATACAGGGCCACATTCTCATCGGTAAATCCCCAGCTTAAGGAAGAATGCGAAGCCCGGTCAGCTGCAATACAACTTCGGCCGTCGGATGCTATTTGTGCCACAGGCCAGTGATTCCACCAGGGGAAATGTGAATATTCAGGCCTTACCTCACCATTGAAAACCCTGAATTTTACTCCTTCCCTGAAAATGGTAAAGGGTCGGTAATCCGATTTAAAATTGGTCATCTGGATCACTGCATCCTCCAAATCAAATTTTGGGAAACCCCTTTCCCAGGAGTAGGTTCTGCTCTCACCCTTCATATTGGCCAGTGTAACAGCCTCCAGGTCAACATTATCTTCCGGCCGGGTTCCCGGTTCATTGAGAAAAATTGTCTCCTGCCAGCCACCATGTCCTGGTAGTAGTTTCCGCATGGCAACACCATCGGGGTATATGTAGTAATATTCATCAGCCCACTGGCCAAATCCACTCTGATCATCAAGGTCTACCTGTCTGAATTTAACATCCATTTGCAGGTATCTCCAGTGCACTACCACCCTGGCCGGGTTATTCTCGATGATGGAGACCCTGGAGCTGCGGCACTGCACATCTGACATGTGTTCCACGCAACCTGTAACAAGTTCATCCCTGGAGCCATCTCTGAGAAACCAGTTTCCTCCCGTCTCCCGGCTCTGATCGGCCATCCACTTGCCATTTTCGGATACCCAGCAGGCAGAGTAGCGGGTCCCTCTCCAGAACATCACTTTTACCGGAGATTGATCAAACTGAACCACAACATCGGCGTGGGGACCCACAGGCCATAAATTATCCCATTCCTCATAATAATTCAAGGTGGTATAGCTGGCTCCAAACCTGCCCGATGGTTTTACGCTTGGGAATTTTCGTTCCTCGAGCCGGGGATTGTTTTCCGTTTTATCTTTTTCATAAGTATCGGCAATTGTTTCAGGAGATAGTGAACTGTCATATACCTTGATTTCATCCATTAATCCGTCAAAAGAGTACCATGAGGGAAAGGTAGCCCACGCCCGGATCGGATCGGATGGGGGCAGAGGCCTGTTGTTACGGCCGATCATTGTCGTAATATCTTTAGCCTGAACCAACCTGGAAGGACTGGGGTTTGATGCGGCCAATTGGCCATTGATATAAACTTTTATCCCCTCATTCCGGCTGAATGTTCCTGCAATGTGATACCATTTATTAAGCTCCAGGCCGACCTTGCCCTCTGTGTCCAGGTCAGACCAGCATTCATGCCAGGTTGATGTCCCGTCCGACAGGTTGAATCCAACCCTGCCCCGGCTGTCGATACCAAAAAAATATCCTGTGATCGCCCTGTTTTCCTGTGCAAGCACAGGTACATTATTCCAGGGGTAGGCCCCCAGGGCAATCCATGCTTCCACCGAAAACTCGCTCCCGGTTTCCGGGGCATCTTCCGGCTCCAGCATCAGCGAAGTGGTAAAGCCGTCAAATTTCAGGGCATCTCCGTGAATGCCTTTTGCATACTGATAGTTACCCTGGATTTCGAGGCTATGCGATTTTTCAAAGGACCATTTGGCAACAGCTTCAGGGCCCTGTTCCCCTTGACCATGCAGGATTTGTCCCCACAGGACCATTCCCAGAAACAGTTGAAATTTTATCTGCATGGTTTTCATTTTGAGTTTATTGGCTGATGGAAAGAGAAAATATTTATTCAGGTTTAAACGAAACAGACCATTCCACAGTTCCATTTTCTGGCTTTTCCAGTCTTAGCTCGATGATTCCTTCCTTTGGGGTGGAAAGTTGAGCCTTGGTTCCCTTCTCTTTGCATTTGATTTTTCCAGGGGAATAACCATTCAGGGCCAGAGAGACTACATAGGGATCCTCACCAACAACCTTACTGACACCGGTCAGCACATGGCGTTTTTCATCCCATTCCACGCTAAGCACATCCAGGTAACCCTGCATGATGTGGCGATCGGTAGAAAGAATCTGAGGCCGGTCAAGGCACTCGCGAACAGAGATCATCCGGGCTTCACCCGGACGAAGTTCTTGCTCCAGGCGCGAATCGCCATCGGCTTTCCCCAGAAAGAGATTGTTCCAGAAATCGTAGAGGTAATATTGCTTATCTGCATTAAGGCCCAGCGCACCCTCAATCTGGAGACCTGAAATATCAATGCCCACGAGCTTCGAACTATCCTTTATCGGATTATAGAAGGTCACCTGGTGCCATTGCCTGTCCACCTCAAAATCATAGACTGCGGGAAAATCGGCTACAAAGGCATCAACGGGCCGTGCACTTTTGGGTGTTGTATGATAGGGGAAGGTTCGGGTCACATCCCATAAGGTCTCCTTTGAGAATTCAGAAAAGCTATTGGCCAGGAGCAATCTTCCGGTTGTTACATAGCACATGGTGAGGACAGCCCTGACATGATCACGGTTGTCCTGCAGGCGGACGATATTCTTGGAGTCGGTATCCTGGTTGACCAGTACCCGGTTTTTATACCACCGCAGTCCACAACGGGTTACCGTACTGCCATCCATCACATCGGTGTCATTCTCGGTACGCATGGATGCCACCAGTCCGATGGAGATATCAGTCCCGCGCACCATATTTCGTTCATGTACATAGGAGCCCGTTCCCAGCCCATCGTAAGGCAGTTTGAAGATGGTGCGGTAAGCCGCCGCTGTGGTAGAGTAGTCATCTTCCATGCCCCCCTGATTGGCCCAGCCTGAGGACGGGTAGTCAAACATCAAACCTTTAATGCCTCCTGCTTTTAAATTATCGTACACCTCGTTCATATGGGAAAGGAAATCCGGATCGGTATAATCAAAACCCCAGACCACCCGGCCATTGCGGGTCCATGTCTTGTTCCATGTTGTAAATATGTCGCTGGCAGTATCCACGGGCTCTCCTTTCCAGGCGTAGCGCTTATTAAACAGCATATGTCCGGTAAATTCCCTGGCATAATCTTCCGACCGGTAACTGGTCTGAAAATAGGTAAGGGGGATGCCGCCCAGCCCGGTCACTGCCTTCCCCCATTTCTCCGAAGTTTCATAGGGTTCCACATATCGTCCGTTCTGGCTGGCGTTCAGGTCTGTATCTTCCCTTTGCCAGTGCTTATCATCCCACCATCCTTGCTGATTATCAGGCATATACGAATCCGGAACCAGTCTTACCGCGGCCCTGCTGTATTTCAAAAACCCGCTTTCTTTAATATTTTTCATCTCATTCACCGCACCCAGTGTGGTGTTTTCTGCATTGCTTGTTCCATAAAATTCAACCTCTGCATACCAGAGGCAAACGGTGGGGAAATCATACATGCTCAGCTCAATTTCCTGGGCCTGGCGCACCCGTAAACCATAATCTTCCAGAGCGGTAAAGGGATCAGAACCTGTTACGTCTATATAGAATTGATCGGGAGCCAGATAGCTTTGACCGGGATCCACCCGTTTCCCCACCGGATCCGCTGCAAACAGTTGTGCTGTGTAATTGAACCTGGGCCGCGGGCATTCTGTCACGGGCGTTGGTATGGCGGGCAACAGGGCCTCATGCCTTCCGTCACGAAGCCAGATCTCGCTCAGGTATACATTCTCATCAATCGCATTTTCATTATCAGCCGCTTCTTCCTGATCAGCCGGGTCGTCGGATCCGTCGCTTGCTGAACGCTCGCCTTTTGCAATAATAATGCGCAGGTTCTCAGCCTGGATGGCTTCAGCGGGCAGTGGTATCTCCACCTGTTCCACATCCTTTTTCATGACGCCATCAAAGCGGGGGAGGGTGTGGTTTTCAAGAAGCGGTAATCTCTTTAAATTACCATCCTGGACAAACTCAACATAAACAGATTGGATGAGATCAGGGTGATCGCCGTGCCAGAGGCCATTCCACCATGAGAATCCAAGGGTGTAGGATTGGTCCTTTTGCAGATTGCGGGCCCCGATAATGATACTTTCGGGTTCTTTGACCGAGGTGGCCAATTCATCACAGCGGAATTCATGATACTGCCATGTGCGAAGATCTTTCCCTTTTATCATCTCAAGGATCTCCCCACCCGGGTAATGATCGGATTTTTCCCGTGGCAGGTCAAGGTAGCACAGGAGGCTGCTTTTTTGATCCCCACCCAGTTCCAGCTCGGTTCGCCGGTCCTGTGCGATGGTGGCAAACTTCTCAAAATCATGATAGCTGAGCCCTCCCATGACCAGCAACTGCCTCTTCTTCTCATCTGAAAAGGTCAGAAGAATGTTGTTGCGTGATTTAAGGGCGTTGCTCCTGGTCAGGGGTGAATAGAAGCGCTGTCCATACTCAAGGGGTTCTCCACCGCTGAAGCCATCAATCATTGCAAAATCTTTTGTCATATCCTTTCCCTCATACATAATTCCGTCGGCCATCACATACATTTCTTTGACCCGGATGGGCTCTCCTGTTGTATTAATCAGACCCCCTGCGGCGCTTATAAAACCCTGGTTTTCATAAAGGATAAAAGAGAAAAGCAGGTCCGGATGCTCTTCAGCTTCAAACTTCAGGTCAAGGGCGAGGCCTTTGCCCGATGGATCAGCCATTGCGCGCTGCTCCCAGGAAATATCGAGCCCGGGCTCATCCGAAGACCATTCGTTGATCTTTAGTTTTGCACGGGAAACGGCCGCAGTATGATCTTCCTGGTTAAAAATACTGTAGGTCCCCAGGGACAGATCGAACTCAAAACGGACCAGCTCATTTTGTAGAGCCACCACATTTCCGGTTTGTATGATCTGTGATGTTTGAGCCAGGCCTGCTGAAATTGCCAGTAGGCTTATCAGGAGACTATTCAGTGATCTTTTCAGGAAAGACATATTCATTTTCAATTTTGATATTTTGGTTGATTGAAAGAGATAATTTTTATTGGGGTTTAAACGAAACAGACCATTCTACGATTCCATTCTCCGGCTTTTCCAGGCTTAGCTCGATGATTCCTTCCTTTGGGGTGAAAAGTTGAGCCTGGGTGCCCTTGTCTTTGCATTTGATTTTTCCAGGGGAATAGCCGTTCAGGGCCAGAGAGACCACATAGGGATCCTCACCGACGACCTTACTGACACCGGTCAGCTTTTGGCGTTTCTCATTCCATTCCACGCTAAGCACATCCAGGTAGCCCTGCATGATGTGGCGATTGGTGGAGATGACCTGGGGCCGGTCAAGGCATTCGTGCACAGAGATCATTCGGGCCTCTCCTGGACGAAGCTCTTGTTCCAGGCGCGAATCTCCATCTCGCTTTCCGATGAAATGGTTGTTCCAGAAATCGAACAGATAGTACTCCTTATCCTCATTCAGGCCCAGAGCGCCCTGAAGCTGAGTGCCTGAAATATCAATGCCTACGAGCTTCGAACTGTCCTGGTCCGGATTATAGAAGGTCACCTGGTGCCATTGACGATCAACCTCAAAATCATAGACTGCGGGAGAATCGGCCACAAAGGCATCGACGGGTCGTGCACTTTTGGCCGTTGCATGATAAGGGAAGGCCCGGGTCAGGTCCCATAAGGTTTCTGGTGAGAACTCGGAAAAGCTATTAGCCAGGAGCAGCCTTCCCGTGCATACATACGCCATGGTCAGGAGGGCCCTGACCTGATCCCGGCTCTCCTGCAGGCGGACGAGATTCTTGGAGTCGGTATCCAGGTTGACCAGCACCCGGTTTTTATACCACCGCAGTCCACAACGGGTTACCGTATTGCCATCCATTGCATCGGTATCCATCTCTGTACGCCTGGATGCCACCAGGCCGATGGCTATATCACTTCCCCGAATCATATTACGTTCATGTACGTATGAGCCCGGTCCCAATCCATCATAAGGCAGTTTGAAGATGGTGCGGTAAGCGGATGCCGTGGTCGAGTAATCATCCTCCATGCCTCCATTTTTGGCCCAGCCTGAGAATGGGTAGTCAAACATCAGTCCTCTAATGCCTCCTGCTTTAAGATTATCGTACACCTGGTTCATATGGGAAAGGAAATCCGGATCGGTATAGTCATAACCCCAGGCCACGTCGCGATTGCGGGTCCATGTATTTTTCCAGATTTTAAACACATCACTGGCAGTATCCACAGGCTCGCCTTTCCAGGCATAGCGTTTGTTGAAGAGCATATGTTCCGGGAATTCTTTGGCATAATCTTCCGACCGGAAACTGGTTTGAAAATAGGTAAGGGGGATACCACCCAGCCCGGTCACTGCTTTCCCCCACTTTTCGGAGGTCTCATAGGGTTTCATATAGCGCCCGTTCTGGTTGCCGTCCAGGTCAGTATCCGTCCTTTGCCAGTGTTTATCATCCCACCAGCCTTGCTGGTTATCAGGCATATACGAATCCGGAACCAGCCTTACTGCGGCCCGGCTGTATTTTAAAAACCCGCTCTCTGCAATATTTTTCATCTCATTCACCGCGCCCTGGGTGGAGTTTTCCGCATTGCTATTGCCATATTCGTTCATCTCTGCATACCAGAGGCAAACCGTAGGAAAATCATACATGCTCAGGTCAATTTCCTGAGCTTTACGAACACGCAAACCATAATTTTCCAGGGCGATGAACGGATCTGATCCTGTCACATCAATGTAGAATTGATCCGGTGCCATATAACGTTGACCGGGATCCACACGCTTCCCGACCGGATCCGCTGCAAATAATTGCGCCGTATACCTTCGCCTGGGCCGCGGGCATTCTGCTACTGCAGTTGGTTTGGAGGGCAACAAGGCCTCATGCCTACCGTCACGAAGCCAGATCTCACTCAGGTATATATTATCATCCCTTTCTGTATCCAGTTCCGGATCTTCTCCATCAGCCCGGAGCCCTGCGGCTTTCTCAACAATGATACGCAGGTTCCCTGCCTGTATCGCATCGGCTGGGATGGCCATCTCCACCTGTTCCACATCATTTTGCTTCATCCCGTCGAAGCGGGGGAGGGTGTGGTTCTCAAGCAGGGGAATTTTTTTCAGGATACCATCCTGGACAAATTCAACAAAAACAGATTGGATGAGATCCTGAGGGTCTCCTTTGCGGAGGCCATACCACCATGAAAATCCCAGGGTGTAGGGTTGTTCCACCTGCAGATTGCGGGCCCCGACAATGATCCTTTTGGGTTCCATAACCGAGGTGGCCATCTCCTCACAACGGAATTCATGATCCTGCCAGGTACGGAG
>JAAEOI010000216.1 GCA_024244665.1 Bacteroidota bacterium
AAGCAGCTTTAGCCGGAAAGCCTACGGATAAAATCCCGGTTATGTTGCACAATTTTATGATGGTTGCCAGGGAGGCCGGCCTTACCATGGAACAATACAGGAATGACCCTGCAGCCATTGCGGATGCATTTATCAGGTCTATTGAAAAATATGAGTATGATGGTGTATTAGTGGATATAGATACGGTAACTCTCGCCGGTGCCTGTGGTGTAAAGGTTGATTTCCCGCTAAACGAACCTGCTCGCTCCCATAAGGGGATATTGGATTCATATGAGGAACTTAATAAGCTGCCACCCCCGGATGCAGGTAGCTATAGATATGTCCAGGTCTGGTGTGAAGCTGTGCGCCTGCTGAAAGATCACTTTGCAGATGAAATATATATCAGGGGGAACTGTGATCAGGCTCCATTTTCTCTGGCTAGTATGATTCGTGGCACTGAAAACTGGATGACAGATCTATACCTGGCAGAGGAGAGCCTGCTTTTCGGGCTCCTGGAATTCTGCACAGAAGTCAGCTGCCAGTTTATCCGCTTAATGGCCCAAACAGGAGCACATATGGTATCCAATGGAGACAGTCCGGCCGGTCCGGAGCTGATCCCGGCAGATATGTATGTGAAATTTGCCTTACCCTTTGAAAAAAGGGTGGTGGATGTAGCACATGAGGCAGGTGTGGATTATGTGCTTCACGTATGTGGAAATACCGATATCATCCTTGACCGGATGATAGAGACCGGGGCCGATGGACTGGAACTCGATTATAAGACCGATGTTCAAAAGGCATATGACCTGATGAAAGACAAATGTACATTTTTCGGGAACCTTGATCCTTCGGGCATATTGGCCCTCGGGACCCCGGAATTGGTGAGGGAAAAGACCCTTGATCTGCTTGATATATATTCGAAAACAAACCGTTTTGTTCTGAACTCCGGATGTGCTATCCCGTCGAGTGCACCTGAAGAAAATATCAAGATGTTTATTAAGACAGCAAGGGAGTATCGGTAAATAGTGATAATCAGATAAGCCATGACACCCAGGGAAAGATTTTTATGCGCAATGATGGGGGGGACCCCTGACCGGGTCCCAATCTATGAGCACCTTTTTAGTCGAAATCTTTTGAAAGAGCAACTTGGTTATTCCACTGAATTGTATGAAGGCGAAGCTCAGGCAAAGCTGGCGGCAAAACTGGGAATCGATAGCATATGGACGCCGCTAAATGGATTCTGCGGAATAGAAGATGTGGTTCATCATGAAAATGAAATCTACCAGGATGAATGGGGTGTAACTTATAAAAAGAATGGTTGGCCGATTATTGCCCAGATTGATACACCTGTTAAGAACAGGGAAGACTGGGTGAAATATTCACTTCCGCAGGTGGACACAGCGGCCAGATTGAAAATATTCAAAGAGACCGTGAATGCAAATGAAAAAGATCTGGCGGTGGTAGGTGGATTGCTGGGCCCGTTTACAATGATGACCTGGTATTTCATGGATTTCGAGAATTTTTCCATGAGTCTTTTCATGGATCCTGACCTGGTACATGAGATGGTTGATTCTTTTGTGGACTGGGCTTTGGGTGCAGCAAAGCTTGCGGTAGATTCCGGGGGAGTGGATGTTTTCCAGATATCGGATGATTGGGGCGGATCAAATGGTTTGTTGATTTCGCCTGAGCATTTCAGCGAGTTTTTCATGAAACCTTTCACAAGGCTGGTGCAAGGCTTAAAAGCTCTGGGCACACCTGTCCTCATGCACAATGACGGACAGATCTGGGATGTTTTGGATGATCTTGTTGCAAGCGGCATTAATGGATACCACCCTGTTGAAAAATCTGCTGGCATGGACTTGAAAGTAGTCAAGGAAAAGTATGCGGGAAGAATATGCCCTGTGGGAAATGTAAATAATAAAACCACCATGGTGACCGGCACACCGGAGCAGGTGGTCGCCGAAGTAAAGGAATGTATTGACATTGCTGCCCCGGGAGGAGGCTATATCATCGCCACTGATCACAGTTTGCATGACGATATTCCTGCTGAAAATGTATATGCATTTATTGAGGCTGTACATAAATACGGACAATATCAATTGTAAGATGTTGATGAAATAAGAGATAGTCATGAATACTAAAACATCCCTCTACCTGGTAATGGTGAGTTTTGTGGCAACAATCGGAGGATTTCTATTTGGGTACGATACTGCCATCATTGCGGGTTGCAACTCATTTATACAGTTGCATTTTCAGCTGACACCCGTCATGCTGGGCTGGGTCGTATCATCCGCTTTACTGGGAACCCTGGCGGGGTGTGTCATTTCAGGGACCATCACCGACCGGATTGGAAGGAAGAATTCATTACTTGTGGCCGCATCTTCCTTAGGGGTATCAGCTATTGCCTCCATGCTAATCCCCCAGTTTTTGGGTGATCCTGAGCAGGCGGTCTGGTTGACTTCAAACCCAGGGTTTGCTTTTAATATGCTGATTGTTGCCCGTGTGATTGGAGGAATCGGGGTTGGTATCACCTCGGTGGTTGCCCCTGTATACATATCGGAATTATCTCAGCCGGAAAACAGGGGTAAAATTGTCTCCATATATCAGCTGTCAATAACTTTGGGAATTCTTCTGGCCTTCTTTATGGATTGGATTGTATTAAACCGTGCTGGTGAAGGTGCAGGGGTAATTACAAATGAAGCCAGGGGGATCTGGAAGTGGTTATTTGTGGAGGAATTGTGGCGTGGTATGTTCGGAACGGAGATCCCCATCGCAATCCTGTTTTTCATTTTACTCTTTTTCATTCCTGAAAGTCCGCGCTGGCTGGTCACAAAGGGAAGGCACGCAGAGGCAATGAAAACGCTGATTAGTATAAGCGGAAAAGAACGGGCAGAAACACAAATGGTTGAAATAATAGAAATGGTAAAGGCCGAAAAAGGAGGAATCAGGGAATTGTTTCAGCCTTTTTTACGCATTCCACTTCTGATAGGAATACTCCTGCCCATGTTTTCCCACTTAAGCGGAATTGCAGCCATCATGTATTTCGCACCGAATATCATCAACGAAGCCGTTCAGAGTGTTGAAAACTCCTTTCTGGGTGCGGTGCTTGTAGGGGTCGTAAATTCTGCATTTACATTTGTGGCGATTTTAAATATTGAAAGATATGGAAGACGCAAGTTACTTTTGATTGGAGTAATCGGAGCATTTATCTCCCTGTCCGCCGTTGGCGTTTTCTTTGCCATAGGATCCAGGCTGATTCTGATTCCCTTACTTATGTATGTGGCATGTTTTGCCTTTTCCTACGGACCTATTGTTTGGGTTATTATCAGTGAAATCTTCCCAAACCGCATCAGGGGACTGGCTGTTTCTATCAGCAGCTTCTCTCTCATGGCAACCGGTTTCTTTATAACCCTTACCAATCCTGTGCTACTTGATACCATTTTACCATCAGGTACTTTTTTCTTATATGCCGGACTGACAATTCCTGCGATCTGGTTTATCCGGAGATTCGTTC
The DNA here is from genome assembly GCA_024244665.1 of Bacteroidota bacterium. Next base: position 3,494 of record JAAEOI010000216.1, read on the forward strand.
CCGAGACAAAGGGTAAAACACTGGAGGAAATTGAAAAATTTTGGAGGCAAAAATCAAAAACGGATTAGAAGGAGATGCAATGAACAGATTATGAGTTTATGAAATAGTTTTGTTGGTGTTGTTTGCCATAACAGGGTCTGTATTGCCAGTCTCCGGTCAATCGGAACTTATGTGCAAAAAGAGAGGTGATTTTCTGGTCGATACCTGTGCGCTGACAATCAACGGACGCTTTGGACAGTCTGTCAATGGCCAGGCTTTTCAACAGGATGCTGTGATCACACATTTAGATTACCAGTATGTGGGATATTACAATGGGAAACGGCAGGTTTGTATGGCAAGACGAAAACTCCCTGCCGGAGACTGGGAGATCATTCGATTCAGCGATTATCAATTCAAAAACGATGATGCACACAATACAATCTCCATTGGAATCTGTCCCGGCGATGGAACCATCCACCTGGCATTCGACCATCATGTGGATACGCTTCATTACAGGGTATCCCATAAAGATGTGGCGACAAAACCGGACGCTTTAAAGTGGGACGAATCTCTGTTCAGCGATATTTCGCCAAGGCTGACGAAATATACCATTGAGCGGATCCTGGATGTAACATATCCCCGTTTCTTCCAGACTCCGGGAGGAGGTCTGCAATTTCGATACCGGCGTGGCGGTTCCGGCAATGGTGACAACATGCTTGTTGAGTATACTCCGGAGACCGGCAGATGGTCCTTCCCCTGGCAGATCGATTCACGTGAAGGTCGCTTCAGGGTGGAGCTTGATGAGAACTTCCGCCGCAATGCATATACCAATGGCTACGATTACGGACCTGATGGCAAACTCCATACGACCTGGGTATGGCGGGAGCGGGTTCAGGGGGGCAATCATGATCTTATGTATGCCTTCAGTGTAGACGGAGGCAGAACCTGGCTCAATAACGCAGGACAGGCGCTGAAGATCCCACCCCGTGTTGAATCACCCAGGCTCATTTTTTGAAAGCTGATGTGGGAGCATTATCGTTTGCGGAGTTATTCTGAGCCCCTTAGAATATTTATAATGAACATTTTTACCGCCACAACAGTAATTTTTGTCAATTCTATAATGATGCGCATGCTTTTATTGAAATATTACCGCTGTAGAGGTAATATTTAGCAAAAAGCATGATATTTATGAATAAATTTCTTAAATTACCGCTATAACAGTAAAAACATGTCAGAATCTAAGGAATTAGCAGCCATAGTTAAAATGCATCGAAAAGCAGCAAAACTTTCTCAATTACAATTGGCAGAATTGGCAGGAGTTGGAAAGACAGTTGTATTTGATGTAGAAAAAGGTAAAGAGACTGTCAAGCTCCATACATTGAGAAAAATATTGAAAGTATTAAATATTGAGATGCAATTAACAAGTCCATTACTCAATAATCAAATTGATATAAATGAGAAAAGCTAAAGTGTATGTAAACGGAATTGAAGCAGGCATTTTTAGTGAAATAATGCAAGGTGCTGAATATATCTTTGATTATCATGAAGGATATGATGGACTTGAAGTATCTCGAACAATACTACCCTCCCAAAAGAAACACACATTTACCAAATTCCCTCCATTCTTTGAAGGATTGCTTCCAGAAGGTATTCAATTAGAAGGTTTATTGAAATTGAATAAAATTGATAGGAATGACTTTTTCTCACAATTAATTTCTGTCGGAGATGATGTAGTTGGAGTTGTCACGATAAAAGAGATAATTGAATGAACAAATGTCCAATTACATATTTACCATGTGGGGAAAATAGATATAATGAAAAAGGACTTAAGCTATTAGCATCTGGTTTATCCCAACTTAAACAACTTGAATATACTGCTGAGGAACAAAGGGAAGAAGCATTTCACCGAAGTAGTAAAATGTCTTTGCAGGGCATTCAGCCAAAACTAAGTGCTGTATTAAATATCAAGGAGGAAAAATTTGATATTGTAGATAGAAATGGGAGGTATATACTCAAACCTCAGCACCATATATATCCTCAAATGCCGGAAAATGAGGATTTGACAATGCGCTTGGCAGAGTCAATAGATTTAGATGTGCCAATTCATGGTATGATATGGGCAAAAGACAATACATTAACTTATTTCATTAAAAGATTCGATAGGAAAGGTCAAAAGGATAAAATCCCTGTCGAGGATTTCGCTCAATTGGCAGGATTAAGTCGTGATACCAAGTATAACTATAGCATGGAAAAAGTAGTTAAACTTTTTAATGCGCATTGTACTTTTCCTGCTATAGAAAAAGTGAAATTATTCAAACTGGTATTATTCTGCTTTATTACGGGGAATGAAGATATGCATCTTAAAAACTTTTCTATTATTAATCGGAATGGTAAGATTGATATATCACCTTGCTATGATTTACTAAATACAACTATTGAACTTAAAAGTGCATCTGAAGAGATTGCATTATCACTAAAAGGCAATAAGAAAAATCTAACAAAACAGATGCTGATTAAATATTTTGGTGGAGAAAGTTGTGGAATAAATAGTAAAGTAATCACTAATACAGTAGAAACAATTTTCGATGCAAGGCCAGGTTGGATCAATGAAATTACTAATTCGTTTCTATCTGATGAAATGAAGGAGAAGTATATCGATGTTGTTGAATCAAGATTTGAAAGGCTGAGTATTTAATATGACTGCTCCATTTAGTCAGATGCCCATGAAATATTGCTTTATTGTATTCGTCGTTTTGATGTCTTTGGGTTCTCTATCCGAAAAGAATCGATACCTTGTAAGCACCGGCCTGCCGGGGACGATACAGATCCCCAATGAACCATTTGTTGACCCGGACAATCCGGTTCCCGGTCCTGTTGAATACCTGAAACCAGGAACAAATACATTTAAAGTATGGTAAATATGACACCTTTAAAAAACCTCTTCCTCTTACTGCTACTGTCAGTCATCCTGCTGCCGGCAAATGCCCAGAGACCAAATTCAGCTATTATCCCGGCCCATCATCTCGATCGAAAGGGCTGGAGAGAAAGGCATGAGCAGATCATGGAAAAAGTAAGAAAATCCGATCCCCAACTTATTATGATCGGTAATTCAATAACCCATAACCTGGACAGGGCCGACAGGCAGATATTATGGGACAGCTACCTGAAGGGGCTTGATGCGGTTAATATGGGGATATCCGGTGACAGAACCGAGAATGTTATCTGGAGATTGCAGAATGGCCTGCTTGAAGGTATTAATCCAAAAGTGGCAACGCTGCTGATTGGCACCAACAATACAGATGGGAATCATTACCTGGAGATCAGCACACCGGAAGAGCTGTCAGAAGGGATATGGAAGATCTGCTCCATCATAAGGGAAAAGCTGCCCGATACAGAGATTGTTTTACTTGGAATCCTTCCCTATGGTTACAAGCCCAATCACAGGGATGAACTTAATAAATCAACCAATAAGATTATTTCAAAGTTTCCCGAAAAAGACCCTAAGATTCATTACTACGACCTGGGATACCTTTTTACAAATAAGCAGGGGAAAGTAAATAGGGAATTGATGCCGGATTATCTGCATCCTAACCTGGAGGGTGAAAAACTGATATTCGAAGCATTGTCCCCGGAAATATCAAAGCTGATGGCTGCAGGTGACTTCCTGGATCTGAATTTCGGGATGTTCATACATTATAATATGGCTACATATCAGGGTGTTCAATGGGTTGAAGGATATCCTGATCCGTCTGAATTCGCACCTGGTGTAGATGTGATAGATACAGATGCCTGGGCAGATGCTGCTGTAGATGCCGGGATGAAGTATGCAGTTCTTACTGCCAAGCATGTGGGAGGATTCTGCCTGTGGGACAGCAAATACACCAGCTATGATGTGATGCACCCTGATTGCCCATACCAGAAAGATCTTGTGGCACAGTTCATAGAATCATTTACAAGCAGGGGATTAAAGGTTGGCCTCTACTACTGCTGGAGGCATCCGGGATTCGATGCGAACAAAACAAATTTTGAGTTTAGGGTCCTGCCCCCGGAATGTGATCCGGCAACTCATTCCCTGCAGGAACAGATAGCATTCCAGAAGGCTCAGATAGAAGAACTAATCACCGAGTATCCCGAGGTTTTTTATGTTTGGAACGATGCCCTTGATCCGGAGATCATGGAGGCCGAAGAGATGCTGACTTTCCTGGGTGGTATTCGTCCCGGCATCCTGGTCAGTGGAAACTGGTGGGACTGGTCAAAAAAAGGCACACCCTATGCTGATATCGCGGTGACTGAAATGAGGTATTTCCCCGAAGATAATACTGCAGTGGGAGAAACATGCTGGCAACTGGAGGAAAAGTGGTTCTGGAACGGTGAGACCCAATCACAGGGTGCCTCAGAAATGCTTGAACTTCTGAAAAAGGTAAATAGTAACAACGCGAATCTACTACTCAATGTGGGCCCCGACCTCCATGGAAATATCACGGAGTCGAGTCTTAAAACACTTGTTGAAATGGGTGAAATATTACGAAACAGAACTCTTATAAAATGATGAAACAACTGTCAGGAATTGCTGCAATCCTCCTTATTCTCCTTTGCTGGTCCTGCAGTCAGGGCTCACAACAAGGGGATGAACTTCTTTTATGGTATGACTCACCGGCAACCGACTGGATGAAGGAGGCGCTTCCAGTGGGGAACGGGTATATGGGGGCCATGTTCTTCGGAGGCGTGGAAAAAGAGCGGATACAGTTTACAGAAGGAACCCTGTGGGCCGGCGGACCGGGGGTTGGAGAGGCCTATAATTATGGAATTCGTGAAGGTGCCTGGAAATACCTTCCCAGGGTACGCGAATTACTGGATGCCGGAAAAATGGAGGAAGCTCATGCCCTTGCAGGCAAGGAACTTACCGGCATATCGGAAGAGAAGGGTGAGAAGATCAATTTTGGAACCTTTGGAGGGCAACAACCCATGGGGGACCTGTATATTGAGGTGGATCATTCGGGGGACATTGAAGATTACAAAAGGGCCCTGGACCTCACAAAGGGAGAAGGAACAGTTTCATACAGTGTTGCAGGGAAGCAATACAATAGAACATATTTCGGAAATTACCCGGCGAAGATTATGGTGTACCATTTCGAAAGTGAGGCGATTACTGACTACAATATCCAATACATCTCGCCTCATACGGGGATAAAGGAATCATTTTCAGACGATCTGTATTCATACCGGGGCAAGGTGGATTATAACGGGATGGAGTTTGAAACGTGTATCCACTTTGATACCGACGGAAACATTGCATTCAATGAGGGAAGGCTCACAATCACAAGGGCAAAAAAACTTACTCTGTATCATACAGCCTCTACCGATTATATTGCCGAATACCCTGATTATAAAGGAAATGATTACAGGGCTGTTAACGAAAGTACAGTTGAAGGATTACAGGGAAAAAAGTACAGCCAGATAAGAAAAGAACACCTGGAAGATTATCAGGGCCTTTTCTCAAAGGTTCAGCTTGATCTGGGCGGCACAGACCGGAACAATTTTCCAACGGATAAACGTTTGCTTGATTATTATGAAGGAGCTGCAGATCCGGGTCTTGAGGAACTGTTTTTTCAATACGGCAGGTATATGATGATCTCGGGATCCAGGCCGGGAACCCTGCCGCTTAATCTTCAGGGAAAATGGAACAACAGGACGAATCCGGCCTGGGCATGCGATTACCATACAAACATTAACCTGCAAATGATATACTGGCCGGCTGAAGTGACCAATTTGCAGGAGTGTCACTTACCCCTGTTCGATTTTATGGAGAGCCTGGTGGAGCCGGGAAGAAACTCGGCAAAGGAGTTTTTCAATACGCGGGGATGGATCGTGAACACCATGAGCAATATTTTTGGATACACTTCACCGGGCTGGCGTTTCCCCTGGGGATTCTATCCGGGCGGAGCCGGCTGGTTGTGCCAGCATGCCTGGGAACACTATGAATTTACCCGCGACGAGGATTTCCTGAAAGAAACGGCCTGGCCCCTCATGAAAGAAGCGGCCCTGTTCTGGATGGACTACCTCATCGAGGATGAAAATGGCTACCTGGTATCGTCTCCCTCTTATTCACCTGAGCATGGAGGAATTTCCCGCGGGGCATCCATGGACCACCAGATTGCCTGGGATCTGCTTAACAATTGCGTTCGGGCCTGTGAAGTGTTGGATGTGGATCAGGAGTTTAAACAGGAAGCCATCGCCATCCGTGATCAGATTTTTCCTCCCACCATCGGTCGCTGGGGACAATTGCAGGAGTGGAAGGAAGATGTGGATGATCCGGAGAATGAACATCGTCATGTATCACACCTGTTCGCGTTGCATCCAGGTAAGCAAATCTCACTTGAAAGCACACCTGATCTTGCAGAAGCAGCCAGGGTGAGCCTTGATGCCAGAGGTGATTATGGTACAGGCTGGTCCCTGGCCTGGAAGGTGAACTTCTGGGCACGCTTAAAGGATGGTGACAGAGCCTACCGCTTATTCAGGAACCTGTTGCGTCCCAAGGGTGTTGAAGGCATTGAGGAAGTGAAGGGGGGAGGAACCTACCCCAACCTATTGAATACACACCCTCCCTTCCAGCTTGACGGCAACATGGGCGGCTGTGCCGGACTTGCAGAAATGCTGATACAGTCGCACACCGGAGTGATAGAATTACTACCTGCCCTGCCAGCTCAATGGCAGACAGGAAGCGTGAAAGGCCTGAGAGCCCGGGGCGGATTCGAGGTAAATATGGAATGGCAGGATGGCGTACTGGTAATGGCTGAAATAGCAGGTAGAGTTGGGGAGACGGGTACTTATAAGTATGCCGGGGAAACAAAGGAATTTGAGATTCCTTCGGGTGGAATTTTTCTGAGCCATTGAAATAGTCGGTTCCCGAAATGAAATAACGGAATAGATATGCAACGCACAAAAAAATGCCTGGAAAAACTGGATCGGATGAATAAGGCCCTGAATCATCAGGAGCCGGACCGGGTGCCGGTCAGCGATTTTTTCTGGGGAAGCTTTATTGCCCGGTGGAGAGAAGAGCTGGGACTGCCCGAGGATACAAGTCCCTATAACTATTATGATCTGGACTGGATCGTCACCATGCCCAACATGGATCCGAAGATCCGCTCTTTCGAGACCATTAAAGAAGATGATACCGAGGTGGTAGTGAAAACAGGATTCCTGACCACCATGAGGAAGAAATTTGATTTTCCCATGCCTGAGTTTATATCATGGGACACTGACACCATCGAAAAGCTGGAAGAGCTGGAATTTGACGATCCATACGACAGGAGACGCTATTTCGAGGCCGGAGATAACCAGATCGCCGGAGTGGGAGACGGGTTTCAACGCAATTCACCTGCATGGACCGAAACCGTAAAGGATTTGCGTCCTGATTTTCCGGTTTACGGTAGTATGATCGAATGTTCCGAATGTCTCACCAGGCTTATTGGTCAGGGAAATGCACTTCTCTGGATGGGCATGTACCCCGACCGCCTGGGGGAATGTATAAACCGGATCGGGAACTTTTACCTGCAGTGCATGAAAGCACAGATTCAGGCGGCCGGGGGATTGCTTGATGGCATGGTGATCTGGGGCGATGTGGCATACAAACAAAGCATGTTATTCGATCCTGAATACTGGAGAGCCTACTTCAAACCCTGGGTGAAAGGCATGATTGATGAATGCCATAAAAATGACTTGCCCGTTATATATCATGGTTGCGGCAATGTTGATTTGATTTTTGAGGATTTCATAGAAATGGGTTTGGATGCCTACAATCCGCTTGAAGCAAAGGCAGGAATGGATGCCGTTGACCTGAAGAAGAGATATGGTGCGAATATGGGGTATTGCGGAAACAGCAACATCCAGGTGTGGGAAACGGGCGACAAAGAGTTGATCCGCAAGGAAGTATTGCGAAAATTGAATGCGGCCAAAGGGGGCGGATTCATCTTTCAGTCCGACCACTCGGTCTCCAGCGAAGTGTCGGGGCACACCTACGACTATATTGTAAAGCTGGTGAGGGAATATGGAAGATATCCCCTCGATCTGAAAGAATTTGATAAAGAGCTTTAACCCAATAATATCCAATAAGATGAAACGATATGGAATGGTAATCGGGATCAGACCCGAGAAGATTGAAGAATACAAGGAGCTGCATGCGGCAGTCTGGCCCGATGTGCTGAAAATGATCAGTGCATGTAATATCCGTAATTACTCCATCTATCTGAAAGACAATCAGCTGTTCAGCTACTTTGAATATGTGGGAGAAGATTTTGATGCTGATATGGCAAAAATGGCAGCAGATCCTACCACCCGGAAGTGGTGGGAAGTTTGTGAACCCTGCCAGAAGCCTCTCAGCAGTCGCAGTGAAGGGGAATGGTGGGCAAACATGGAAGAAGTTTTTCATCACGATTAATACCTTCAGCAATGATTACACCTAATCCGATCCTGGGAACCGGTTTGCATGCTGTTGGGGGCATCTCTGCTGCAAGTTGTTACATGCCTTTCGAGAAGGTTAAAAACTGGAGCTGGGGAACATTCTGGATTGTCCAGTCATTTTTTGCATGGTTGATCATGCCTATTGTGATTGGCTATTTCACAGTTCCGGAACTATTTACGGTTTTAACTGAAGCACCTTCATCAGCTTTCCGGGCGGCATTTCTCCTGGGTGCTGCCTACGGTTTTGGGGGACTCTCATTCGGATATGCTATCCGGAATATTGGTTATTCCTTAACCTATACCATCTCCATCGGAATCTCGGCGGTTCTGGGGACCATTATTCCGCTGCTTATTGATGGAAAGATAGTTGAACATTTCACGAAAACAGGGGGAGGGATTGTATTAACAGGTATGGTGATCTCGGTAGTAGGAGTAGCCTTATGTGGCAGGGCCGGTTTTATGAAGGAGAAAACACTTGCCAAAAAAGCTGGAGGGTCCGGTTTGCATTTCAACATGAGAAAGGGGCTGATACTGACAATCATTGCAGGCGTCCTTTCTGCCGTATGGGGAATTTCTCTTGAACTTGGGCAGCCCATCTCAGACCTTGCTGCCAGCTATGGTGCTGAACATTTCCAGGGGAACGCAAAATTGATTGTTTCTTCTCTGGGATGCCTCGTAACAAACCTGACCTGGTTCACTGTTGCTTCAATCAAAGACGGTTCAATACGAAGCCTGTACCAGAGAAAAAGTATTGGGTCAAAACGTTTTTTCGGGAATTATGCACTCTCAGCTCTGGCAGGTTCATTGTGGTACACCCAGTTCTTCTTCTATGGCTTGGGTCATGTAAAAATGGGCAACTCCATGTTTATCAGCTGGGTGCTGCATATGTCAATGCTGATCTTCTTCAGTTACATCATCGGAGTTATTATGAAAGAGTGGAGAGGGGTAAGCCGCCGAACCTATATAGTCCTTGTTATTGCATTGGTGGTACTGGTTGGTTCCTTCATTATTATGACCTACGGGAGCTATATTGGTGAATCGGGGCTGCATTAATAGAAAATAGTATTTTGCTATAACTTAAAATTTAAAATTATGAAACGAATTTTTGGCATTGTGATTTCAGGTTTGATAATTATGTCAAGCAGTGCACAGACTGAGGATCAGGAAATTACTCACTATCTTTTTCCTGAATTTACTCAGGGAGTTGTTTCGATGAAAGCAGGAGCAAAGGATGAAAATTCGCTCAATTATAATTCATTGACCGAAGAGATGATTTTCGAGAACAATGGATTGAAACTGGCTATTTCAGAGAGAGACATAACACTGATAGATACGGTTTTTATCAAGGGTAGAAAGTTTATTCCACTGAATGATCATTTTGTTGAAGTTATCTACCATTCAGAATGGGATCTGTATGTTGAGCACAAGTGCAAGGCGGAGCAACAGGGTAAGCCGTCTGGATATGGCGGGACATCTAAAACTGCGGCTATTTCTTCCCAGTCGACCTTCATGGCCCATGGTACGCTTTATGAATTGAAGCTGCCAAGCAATTATGATGTAAAGCCTTATGTTTATTTGTGGTTAAAGAAAAACGGAGAGATGAATAAGTTCATAAACATGAGGGAATTGAAGAAATTATATAAAGACAGGGAGGATATATTCAAGGCATATGTGAAAAAGCACAGAATTAAATACAACGACCGGGAAAGCGTGATTCAATTAATTGAATATCTAGAGGCAAACTGAAAATTAGGATATGTACTTCATGCCATCTGGAACAGCGAACAGGGTTAAGGCCTGTTTTCTTATTTTCATCATCCTCGTTACAGGCTGCACATGCAGCAAACCCGATGGCTTTGACCATCGGCTGCTTGAGTTGCGGCAGAGGATCGATGTCGTGGAAACCTCCTTACAGCAGGCAGAAGCCCTGGCGCAAACGGAAGGAGAGATTGACCTGCAGATTGCCAGATACTTTGCAGAATACATTACATGGGAACTGGGGCACCCCGACATCATGAAGGATGCCCTGGCCGCCAATGATTTTTTTGACGAACAGGAATCACTCACCCCGGCACAGCGTGACCAGCGCTACCACGATCACATTGAGGGTGAGTTGACCGGTGCCATGGTGCTTTTGGACCAGGCGCTGAAGCGGCTCGACGAAGATGACAACAGGGCGGGGGTGGAGCCGGTCCGCTGGGCCGACATGGTATACAAGGACGGCAACTTCCAGGTCGATGGGCGCATCGTGTTCCCGGGCGGATTCACATTGCTTGGATGGGATTTGGTCGACCACGACCGCTATCCTCAATGGACTGTGGCTGACGAAGAAGCAGCGTCGCGAGATTTCCTTCCCGAGATGCGGGATATGGGTGTCAGCGCTGTTGGTATAGGTATATCTGTGGCTGGGTTGATTACCGGCCAGGGCACTATCGATCATGCAAAAATCCACAAACAGATAGACGCGATCAAAAAGTATGAAGCTCTGGGTATCAAGGTCAACCTGGGGCTGGGCTGGGGCGGGAATGAGGCCACGCTGGAAAAACTCTGGCCAGGTATCACGAAGCATGCAAGCAACGGCGTGACCATTGATATTGATCACCCCGGCACCTACGAGCTTATTGAACAGGTAATGTCTCAGCTCATTCCCCTGGTCAGCGATGAGCCGGCACTGCTTAGTTGGGACATGGCCAACGAGCCCTTTTTTAATATGGATGGCTGGACCGCACATTCCATGAGTGCTTACAGCACCTGGCTGGCCGGGCGTCATGGTGACATCTCATCGCTGAACAAAGCCTGGCAAACAAACTATGATACCTATGAGCAGATTCCGCTGCCAAAAGACAAACTAAGGCAGAACTGCTCTGTTGGAGAGTGGTACGACCGCGTCACCTTTCACAACCACCGCACTGCTTCGTTCTTTGCATTCATTGCTTCGGAGATCCGCAGGCACGATCCCGATGCTGTGATCCATGTCAAGGCCCAGGATAACAACAGCCTTGGTCCAAAGTCCTGGGCCGTGACCGACGGGATCGACCGCGAGATGATGACACCTGCAATCGACCTGCACGGTCTGGACACCCGGCCACTGCCGGTGACCGAGCCTCGCATGGCGGTAATCACAGATCCGGATGCAGACAATGCCGTACTCAATTACGATGAGTCGATTTACGGCTTTCATTGGCTGGGTCAGTCGTTCCTGTACGACTACCTGACCTCCCTTGAGCCATACCGCCCTGTCGTTGATTTTGAGTACCATGCATTTTCCATCAACCCGATCCGAGTGCCGGACATTGGCCCCGGACACGCTCGCGCCACTCTCTGGATGGCACATCTGCACGGCCTGGTTGGCAACATGGTCTGGTACTGGCACCGACGCTATGGTCCAGATCCCTTCCCCGCCGAATACTTCAAGTGGTGGATCTACGGGAGCATCTCCACCCAGCCGATTGTCGCAGCTGAATATTTCCAGACCATGCTGAGCCTGAACATGTTCGCCGACGAAATCACCGCGCTGGCCAATCCAGCGGAGCGGCCCGTAGGGCTCTTCGTATCCAAGCCTTCCTACATCCAGAACCAAAACCATATTGGAGCTTTGCACCGTGCTTACGAAGCTGCCTGCTTCCATGACCTGCCCCTGGGCTTTGTTACCGGAGACATGCTTGTTAACAGCGGTATCCCCGATGACATTAAGCTGCTCATCATCCCCGATGCGCAATATGTAGGAGCCCGCGAGCTTGCTGTACTTCGTCAGGCAGAAAGTGCAGGGATCCGCTTGCTATACCTGGGCCGGAAAGGCATCACTTACGACGAATATGGTTTCGATCACAGCCATGAGAGCCTTGCTTTTCTCAAGGATGTGCCCGTACTCGAATATGCCAGCGCCCCCGACCTGGCCAGGCAGTTGGGAAAAGTGATGCAGCCCCTGGCCGGTCATGTGCCAGTTACAGTGGAGGACAGCGAGGGTCAAAGCGCCTTCGGCGTCATGCGCCGCCACGCTTACCTGGATGGCAGGTCCATTCTATTGTTGGTCAACCTGGCGGCCGATGCAGTCGATGTACGTTTGACCAATGGCCAGGGGAAGACGGCTGGAGGTTACGACCTGCTGAACAGGGAGGCAGTGCAGGGTGAGTTGACACACCTTCCGGTCAAAGGTGTACGGCTGATCCAGTTGGATGAGTAAAAGATTATAAACATATACCAGGCAGTATCAAATGAAGAAACCAGCACTTATATTGGCATTTACCCTCTTCTCCCTGGCCTGTTTCTCCCAGGGAACACACAGGGCTTTTTCATCTTTCCAGCAGGCAAAACAACATCCTGTTATTCATGAGGGTCCTGCTCCCGATTTTTTTGAGGGAGCGTTGATCGGAAACGGTGGACTGGGTGCGGTTGTCTGTACACGGCCCGATGCGGTTGTCATCCGCTTTGGGCATAACAATGTGTGGGATATCCGGATTGCGGAAGACAATAAGGAAGAGATTGGCACCTTTCAGGAAGTGTTTGATAAGGTGAAAGCCATTGATCCCGGGCTTGAGGATTTGCGGGAGGATCCCTGGTACGCAGAGTACGTGAGCATGTCAGCTGAGAACTACAGGAAACCTTATCCCAGGCCATTTCCCTGTGGCAGTCTCATATTGGGGTTTGACCGGCGAAAAGTTGAAATGATTGATCACAAACTGGATATTTCCAATGGTCTTGTCACCATTAAATTATTACTGAACAACAGGAATACCGCTTACCTGAAGGTTTTCTCTGATATGGAAAAGGACCGGGTCTGGATGAAGCTGATTGATGAAGCAGGCAAACCCTTAAAGAATTGTTTCAACAGGATTCGCCTGATCCCAGACACCTCAACCCCTGAAGAATTTCCGGAATATGAAGTGAAGCCGTTTAAAAGAGGGATATCCTTTAAACAGATCATGCCCTACCTGGAACCCCATGAGTATGACAGAGAAAAAGGAGATGAAAAAGACAGGGCTTTCAGTTTGAGCGTGGTCTTAAATAACAGGACTGAAAAGGAACAGAGGATTAGCTGGCATGGAAATATTATTGATATGGCGGATCTGGAATATGCTACGGGAAAGGAGGAGGACTTCTGGTTGTGCGCTGAAGTAAAAGAAGGTGATGCCAGAAATTTTGATGATGGCTTGAGCGAACTGGAAGCATTGCAGCAGGATGGTTTTGATGAGACCTTTGCGAAGAATAGGCTGATATGGAAAGATTACTGGAATAAATCAGGATTGGTGCTTGAAGACAAATTTTTTGAGTCTATCTGGTACCGGAATCTCTATTTCTTTAATTGTGCTACGAAATCAGGAGTCAGGTGTCCCGGTCTGTTTGCCAACTGGACTTTTAATAAAATCGGAACTGCCTGGCATGGCGACTACCACATGAATTACAATACCCAGCAACCCTTCTGGCTAACCTTTTCTTCCAATCACCTGGAAAAGAACCTTCCCTACGTGGAAATGATTGAATTTGTTTCCGGTGTGGCCAAAAAATGGGCTGAGGAGTATTACGAAATGCGGGGGGCCTACTACCCCCATTCTGCCTACCCGGTGGATATGACAATGAATCCTTATCCTGTCCCCAGCTGGGGATGGGAGATTTGTGAAACTCCCTGGTCGGTTCAGGGAGTTTGGTGGCATTACCTCTATTCGGGTGATAAGGATTTTCTTGCATCAAGAGCCTTCCCCCTGTTGAAAGATGCCACCCTTTTTGTCGTTGATTATATGACCCGCCCGGAAGCTCACGGACCACAATGGAACGACGATAAATACCATGTATTTCCCACGGTCTCACCCGAATTGTACAATGGACTCCGCCCGGGATTCAAGTACAACAGCGATTGTCTGGTTGATCTCACGCTCATCAGGTTCCTGTTCAATTCCTATCTGGAATCTGTTGAAATACTTGCTTATGGGAAGGATGAGGCAGATGTAGTGGCGGAGGTCAACGAAATTCTGAATCATTTTCCCGATTATCCAACCGAAGTATCGGAGGAGTATGGCAGGGTTTTCGTTTCGGTGCCAGGAGAGTCGACAGAAATAGTATACAACACCCCCAACAGCCTGATGACCGTTTTCCCGGGTGAGGATCATGGCCTGCATTCTGACGAAGAGACATTGGAAATCCTTGCCGGCACAAGAAGGAATTTGCAGGTTGAAGGCGGGAACGAACTGGTCTTTCAACATCTGCAGGCTGCACGGATAGGAATGCTGGACCTGGATGTTTTTAAACGGGCCATAAAATACAACCTGCTTCCCACCGGAACAACCGGATTGAATGTGCTGCAGGTTCATGGCAGGCAGAAGGATCATACCAATTTCAAGGGCAGGAACACCGCCGGAATCTGGTTCGAAAACTTTGCCCTACCCGCTGTAATCAACGAGTGCCTGATGCAGAGCTATAAGGGAACCATCAGGCTGTTTCCCAACTGGCCCATGGAGAGTGATGCCGAATTCAAAGATTTAAGAGCTGCCGGAGCATTCCTGGTAAGCGCTTCATTGAAGGACGGACAGGTTTCCGGGATCAGGATTCTAAGTGAAGCCGGTGCTCCCTTAAAGATGATCCTCCCCTGGGAAAAATGCTTTTTGGTAAATTCTGACGGACAGACCAAAATGGAATCAAAAGAGATAGATATTTTCACAAAAAGTGGTGAGATACTAACTTTTACACCGCTTAACTGAGGAGGCCCAATTCTTTGTATTAATAATTATCAAAAATCACGGAGAAGTACGTTTATTCAGAAGTTAGACCCACGGCTGTGGATTTTCTGCCATTATAATCTTAATTTCTTACATTTGATAAAAAGCAAATGAAATGGATTCATCGGAATTAAAACTGAAGATTTTCAGGGAAATAGATTCCTTAGATAGAGGGAAACTCCAGGAGGTATATGGCTATATTCAGAATTTCCATAGGGGTGAAAAAGACTTAAATGATTGGGAAAAGCTTTCTACAGCTCAAAAGGAAGGTATTTATAATTCTATAAGAGATCTTGATTCTGGCAAAGGGATTGCGAATGATGAGGTAATATCAAAATACCGGAAAAAGTATCCAAATGCCTAAGGAAATAATCTGGTCACCTGATTCAGAGAGAGACCTTGATATTATTCTTGCGCACTTATCAAGTGGATGGAATCCATCAGTTTCAACCAGATTTCTAGATCTCATAGAAAAGGTGCTGGTTCAGATTTCTATAAATCCAAGGCAATTCCCCGTAATTCAACAAAAATTTAAAATCCGTAGGTGTGTTCTCACTAAACACAATACTCTTTATTATAGAGATAGGAGAAACCATGTGGAATTGCTCAGAATCTATGACAACCGACAAGATCCAGAAAATCTAAAATTTAATTGAAGCCCAGCGTCTAACACTATGTAAATTCCATACTGGCTGTCACGCATTTGCGAAAAGGCAAAAAGACGCGCCAGTTGTACGATAACTTGCACTAACCGTTATCATCAATAAATCAAATGCTTTAGAAGTAATAACAAATTATGCCAGCGATTATTAAACTCGATAAAATCACATCAATCGTTAAAAATATTGACGTGACAACTGCAATGAAAGAAGGTTTCATTGAATATAGTAATGGAAACTCCGTTGTGCCTCCGGTAGGAGAATTACTTTTTGACAGTCCTCCGGGAGACGTACATATAAAATATGGTTACA
The DNA here is from genome assembly GCA_024244665.1 of Bacteroidota bacterium. The sequence continues at coordinate 19,614 of JAAEOI010000216.1, forward strand.
TCAAAAATCAGGATTACTATGTCGTGAAGATCGCTTCGGGCTTCTATGAAAATACGAAACTCGGCATTGCTTCCGGACAAGGGTTAATGCTTCTGTTCAAACAAAAAACAGGAGAACTAGAAGCTGTAATATTAGATGAGGGCTACCTGACAAACATCCGAACAGTAGCTGCCGGAGCCCTGGCTGTGGAACATTTTTCACCTGGAGAAAATCTAACGATTGGTATCATAGGAACAGGAACTATCGCTAAAATGCAAATTCAACTACTTGAACAAAACAAGTTTGGAAAAACGTATTGGTTATGGGGAAGGAACAAAGCGAAAGCAGAACAGTTAAGAACTGAGTTGGGTGACGATTTTGATATTCGCATAGCAAATACTTGTTCAGAGCTCTCTCTAAACTGCAACATAATCATTACCACCACACCTTCTGAAACTCCATTGCTCCAGGCGGATGATATCACTGAAGGAAAGCTCATTGTAGCCATCGGTTCAGATACGCAACATAAGCAAGAACTGGCGAGTGGAATTTTGCAAAAGGCGGATTTAATTATCGCTGATAGTATTCCGCAGAGCAAAAGTCGTGGTGAAATATTCCAGGCCGTAAAAGCAGGAGCTATTACAGGAGAACAGGTAGTTGAGTATGGGTATGCCTTGCAAGACACTAAGCTTCAGAACATCAATGCTGAATGGATTACCGTAGTTGATTTAACAGGGGTGGCTGTTCAGGATATTATGATTGCTTCGGCAGTATATTCAGAAGCCAGAAAGTAGAAAAATGTTGAAGTTCATTAGTAACAAAGGTGGTGGAGAAGCAGTAGATATTGAAACTGCAATTTTAGATGGATATGCTCCGGATGGTGGATTATATGTCCCGGAACACCTTCCTCTGATATCTAATGAACAATTAGAACAATGGAGGTATTTTACATACAGAGAATTAGCCTTTGAAATTTTAAGTTTATTTATTGATAGAAGCATTGTTTCTGCTGAAGAGCTAAAATCTATTATCGAAAATGCCTATGGCACCTTCGAAAAGGAAGAAGTAATTCCCATTCCGCGATTAAAGTCTCAAAAGAATACATATATCATGGAGCTGTTTTATGGCTCTACACTTTCTTTTAAAGATATTGGTCTTTCTTTCCTGGTTAATCTTGTTGACTTTTTTCTCACAAGGAAACAGGAACGACTTTCTGTAATAGTCGCCACTACAGGCGACACGGGCCCGGCAACTGCTAGTTATGTTGCAGGAAAATCTACTCTGGATGCATGGGTCTTATATCCTAAAGAATTTATAACAGAAGAGCAGGAACGACAAATGACCACTCTGCATCAGGAAAACGTTCATCCTGTAGGTGTTTACAACTGTCCTGACAGAGATGCCGATTTGGATGCAGTCATCTGCAAGTTATTTGCGAACCAGCCTTTTAAAGATTTAGTAAAACTATCAAGCGTAAATTCTATCAATTGGGGACGTGTGATGATTCAGACCGTCCACTTTTTTTATGGGTACCTTCAAATAGCTGACACAGTAGGTGATGCAATTAGTATGTCTGTTCCATCAGGTGCTTTCGGGAATTTATGTGCAGGCGGATTAGCCCGGAAAATGGGGCTGCCTGTTAAAAACCTGATTGTTGCCAATAATAATAATGAATGCCTGAATCGTATTTTCAGTAAAGGTATTTTTTCTAAAGAAGCCATACACGAAACTGTTTCTTCAGCTATTGATATTCTGATTCCATTGAATTTCTGGCGGTATCTGTACTTCTGTATAGATAAGAATCCAGAGAAACTAAATCATTGGACTGAAGAGTTTGAACAAAATGGAATTGTAAAGTTTGATGAAGCAACGTTTAATGCTTACAAAAAAGGGTTTCTATCAGGCAGTGTTTCAGACGAACGTACAATGAAATTGATTAAAGAAGTGTTTGAAACCGATTCGTATTTACTGGACCCCCACACAGCCGTTTCATTAGAAGTTGCAAATTCTTTAAGAAAAGAGATTGGCGACCATAAAGTCATCTGTCTGGCAACAGCACATCCTGCAAAATTTCCAGAAACAATACGGAAATCGCTTGGCTGTGATATATTGCCCAATGCTGCAACTCATCCTTCCATTGAAACAGCAAGATGTCAATGTCAAAAAGGCTATACAGTCGACAATTCTAATCTGGAGGAAGCATTGATTGATGCAATGAAAAATCATTGGGTCCAGAACCGATAATTCAGACAAAAGACAGATGGAACAATATACCAGATTGAATAAGGAGGAAATTGCGATTGTTTTACAGCAGTTCGAAATTGGTCCTGTTACATCTTCTAAATTATTAGACGGTGGTTATGAGAATACCAACTATTTAGTCAAATCAGAAAGTATAAAATACATCCTTTGCATTTGCGAACAAAAATCGGAACAAGAAGCGGAAGAACTCGCCCGCTTATTAATCTATTTGGGAGAACAAAAGTTCAATACTTCAAAAGTAATCCCCGGTGCCAATGGTGAATTAGTCATTATTTGGAAAGATAAACCAGTAATGATTAGAACGTTTATTGAAGGAGACGTAATAGAAGATCTTTCTCCTCATTTATTGAAGCTAATCGGGAAAGAAGTCGCTAAGCTGCATAACATTAATGCGCCCGAATACTTACCCAAACAATTGAATTACGGGAAAGAACAATTTGCGAATATCAAAAAATATGCTGCGAATTCTGAATTTGATCGTTGGCTCGAAATGGTACTTGAATACATAGCTCCTTACTTCGCATTGAATTTACCCAAGTCGTTGATTCATAGTGATGTTTTTTGGGATAACGTCATTATTAATGAAGATGAAAATAGTGCATCAATAATGGATTTTGAAGAATCCACTTACTACTATCGTGTATTTGATATTGGAATGACAATCATTGGTACCTGTGCAGATGGAGAGATCATAAATTTGGAAAAAGCCAGACACCTTTTAAATGGTTATCAATCACAATCACCATTAACGACTGATGAAATTAACTCTCTAAAAGCATTTACAATCTATGCAGGTGCTTCCATGACCTATTGGAGGCATCAAAACTTCAACTACCTTAAACCCGACCCTAAAATGTATAAGCACTATTTGGGATTGAAAGTTTTAGTTGACTATGTATTTGAACTGGATGATGATTGTTTTATAATACAAGTGTGAATATCAAAATGGGCAGGGGAATGGATTTATTGAAGAAAACACTGATTGTAGTCACCCTGGCTACCATTGCAGCTGGTTGCAGCAACATGCTTACCACTGCGGGCATCTCCCTGTCGGGTGAGTTAAGGCAGTGGCATAAGCTTACGCTGACCTTCACCGGTCCGAACAGCAGTGAGACAGACAGCTTGAACCCCTTCCTTGATTACAGCTTGAATGTGACCTTTACACAGGGCAGGGTCAGCTACCTTATCCCCGGCTACTACTGTGCCAATGGGGAGGCAGGGGATACGGGAGCATCCGGCGGCAACAAATGGCGTGTGCACTTTGCGCCCCCCTCAACAGGAAGGTGGAACTGGCAGGCTGAATTCAGGACAGGGGCCGGTATTGCTGTGTCAGGCGAGGAGGGTGCTTCGACTCACTTTGATGGGGAGTCAGGCAGCTTCAATGTTGTTGCTTCGGACAAGACCGGCAATGATTTCCGGGGAAAGGGTCTGATCAAATTAGCGTCGGATAAGCACTATCTGCAATTCTCGGGAACGGGACAGTACTGGATCAAGGGCGGCACCGACAGTCCGGAAGACTTCCTTGGGTGTTCGGACTTTGACAATACCAATACAGGCAACGAAGCTTTCCCTGTGACTGCATATCCGGACCATGTGGGTGACTGGAAACCGGGCGATCCCACATGGGGTAATGCCAGGGGCCAGGGGATCATCGGAGCACTCAATTACCTGGGTGCACAGAAGGTCAACAGCGTATATTTACTTCCCATGAACCTTGGGGGTGACGGGCAGAATACGCATCCCTTTGCCAGCACCGGCAGCAAGCTGGTTTATGACTGCAGCAAGCTGGACCAATGGGGGATGGTGTTCGATCATGCCCAGAAGAATGGAATACTGCTGCAAGTAGTATTCAACGAAGCGGAGTCAGCCAACAGGAGCTGGCTGGACGGTGGAACACTAGGTACTGAGCGCAAGCTGTTCTACCGGGAGATGATCGCAAGATTCGCTCATGTCAACGGGCTGAATTGGATGATATGCGAGGAACACAATCCAGGATTCTCCACCTCCACTGTCAAGAGCTTTGCCAGCTACATAAGGAATACCGATCCCTATGATCACCCCATCGGTATCCACAACCTTCAGGGCTGGCCGATCAAGTACCATGTTCAGGATGTGTTCGATGGCTTTTTTGGCGACAGCAACTTCGATTATCTGTCCATTCAGTATCGCCCGGCCCAGTACGAGTCAGCTACGAGATATGTGGATGTGATATCTCACCTGCGGAATGATGGCTCCAGTGCCGGAAGGCCTCTGGCATTGATGTTCGACGAACTTGAACGCGCAAGGGCCCTGGATGATGAATCTCACGATCACAGCAAGGGGCCTACATGCCTGAGCGGCGCTCAATTCCTGCGCAAGGCCGTGTTGTGGCAAATCTACCTGGGCGGTGGAAGTGGTGTGGAATGGATCCTGGAAGACCTTCTGAGCTCGCATGACTTCAGGCCATACGAGGCCTTGTGGACTTATACACGTCATGCCTTAAACTTTATGGACCAGATACCTGTTGGAGACATGGTACCCGGGCACCATCTGCTCAGTGGAGAATCGAAATACATCATTCCGCTGTACGAGATTGAAGGCGTCGTACTGACCAAACCAGGTGAGATTTATGCAGTCCACCTGCCCAATGCCACCAGCACAGGTACGCTCAATCTTTCAGGCGTATCCGGGACTTTCACGAAAAGCTGGTACAACCCGAGAACGGGCAGCTTCCAGGGGGAAGTAAAGATAGTAGAAGCCGGTGCTAATGTTCCTCTGGGGACGCCCCCGTCCCAGGCCACAGATGATTGGGTCGTACTGATGAAGAAATCCGAATTACCATTGAACTCTAAGAACTAACTCAGCTCTCAGAGAGCAGACACAATGTTACAATCAATCAAATTTCCGATCTCAAAACTCCCTTCTCTGGTGGGGAAGAGTTAGGGATGTGTAATTATTTTTCTTCTTAGCTCCTGTACCAATCCGGAAGATCCTGCTCTACGGCGTGGGTAAGTTTCTTCACACTTCCCGTTACGATCAGGGCGGTTTTACCCCGGGAGCCTGGCGCGGGACCTCTGTTCCCAGGGGCACCTTCCGCGGGATCTATTTTGCAACCCATTTCAATAACTGGTACGAAGCAGCATCAGGCCCGGAGCGTGCCCGTTATGTTGAAAGTCTGGCTTTGTGAAGCCAATATCATTCTGAGTACATGGTGTTTCGATTATCGTTCTACTCCTGACTGAAAGACGCATGTTGCATCCATAGAGGATGGTGAATATGCCGCCCTGGCAAAAGTGCCCCGGAACTTCATATGGATCTGCCAGAGGGACAGGTCATGTTCCCGGCAATACTGAAGAAGGCAGGATACTATACCGGGGCGGCCGGACAAGAATGCTATCCCTCACACACCAGATCAGAAATCCGTATCAGCTTCCTCCAGGTCCATCTCCTTGATCCAGATGTTCCTGTATAGGATCGGGTGGCCTTCTGCCTGCAGTTTCAGACCCTGGGGACTGTCAGTGATCCCCTTGCCTCCGTCGTTACCACCATCAATACCCGAGTTAGCTCCCCCCCAAACCTGGTTGATACCAATATTGGAGTACACCTTCTCTCCGTTGAAATGCAGAGTCACAAGGGCCTTTTCTGAACGCTGGCCATTCTCAAACCGGGCTGCACGGAACATGATATCGTAGGAATTCCATTTTCCGACTCCCCTGTAGGCATGATAGGGTGACTCGATCTCGTTGATTACAGCACCCATGCCATGCTTGGTGGAGTCACCATCGAGAATCTGGATCTCGTAGCGGTTTTGCAGATAAACGCCCGAATTACCCCCTTCATTTTCCACCAGGAATTCAAGATGAAGCCTGAAATCCCTGAGCGTTTTTTTGGTGACAATGTCAGCAGACCCGTATTTGAAATCCACCACGGCCGGATCGTCACTACTCATTACAGTTCCCTTGTCCACAGGATCGTCAACGATCTTCCAGTCGACGGGCATGGAAGCTACAAACCTGGGTCCTTCCCAGTATATCCAGTTCTCATCCAGTGATTCGCGACTTCCGTCAAACAGGGTTTCTGCCCCGGCAGGAGCCTTGGCTCCGATGCCGACAGTTGCTTTGTTACATCCGTATGCCAGTACCAGGCAAAGGGTAATGCATGTAATTGTGAGTGCTTTCATATTTTTTTCTATAAGTCCCTAAGATAGCTAATTACAGAGTTATCAAAGCGATTTGATGTATTTTAATTTCGTACATTGAAAAGCATCACCTGACCCAATAACTGATACCAGTCTTCTATGAATAAACTGATAATAGCATTAGCACTATTTTCCCTGTTTATCCTGGGATGCAAAACGAAAAATACGGATCTTCCATTTAAGGATAATTACAATATCCAATGGGATTCACAGAGTAAGAATTCCAGTGAGTCCATGCCCTGCGGCGGTGGTGACATTGGGCTTAATGTGTGGGTGGAGAATGGAGAAGTGTTCTTTTACATGCAGCGCAGCGGCAGCCTGGCAGAACAGAACGAGTACCTCAAGCTGGGGCGCGTTCGTCTAAAGCTTGATCCCAATCCATTTGCCGAATCAGCTGTGAGCTTTCGCCAGGAACTTAAATTGCATGAGGGCTTTGTGGAAATTCAAGGGAGCACTAATAATGAAGCTGGCACTCCCCCTGATGTCATCCTTAAGATCTGGGTGGAGGTGACCCGGCCCATTATCCATGTGGAGGTCGATTCAGACAAAGAGATCCGGGTCGTCGCACAATACGAGAACTGGCGACAGGAAGAGGAGATTCTCCCTAATGATAGCAGGCGCCATTCCTGCATTACCCTGAGGCATTATCCAGGCGAGGTAACGCTGGGTAAGGACTCGGTTGCACATACCGGCGAGGGAGTCCTTTTCTATCACCGAAATCCTGGCGAAGGGGGTTTGCTCCCCGGGCAGCTGATCAGACAGCAGGGGCTTGAAGCATACAGAGACGAGATTGCCGATGACCTGTGTAACCGTACCTTCGGGGGGATGATGACAGGAAGCGGCTTCCAGGCTGCAGGAAAGTCGGAGGGCATTTACCAGACCAGGGCTTTCAGGGCCTGGGGCCTTCGTTCGAAAAGTCCCTCCCGCAGCCACCACCTGCGAATTGTTACTCATATCGACCAGAGCGAAACTATTGAAGCATGGCGAAAGGACCTGCAGAGCCGGGTTCAGGCTTCGGAACATGATCTGGTTCAGGCGCGTGACTCAAGCCTTGCCTGGTGGGATGCCTTCTGGAACAGGAGTTACATCGTGATTCATCCGGAGGACCCGGATACTTCCCACAGGGCCTGGCGTATTGCCCGAAACTACAACCTTTTCCGTTATCAACTGGGATGTAATGCCTTTGGTGAATACCCTTCAAAGTTCAACGGTGGCAACTACACCTTTGATGCCAACCTGGTTGGCGACAATTGGGAAGCCTTTGGACCCGACTGGCGACAATGGGGCGGTGGGGTGTTCACTGCCCAGAATCAGCGATTGCTCTACTGGCCCATGCTCAAATCTGGTGATGTGGATGCGATTCTCCCACAGTTTGAGCTCTACCGAAAGGCCCTGCCGGGAGCCCGGGCGAGGGTGAGAGCCAACTTCGGGCACGATGGAGCGATTTACAGCGAGTACATTGGTGTACCGGGCCTGGCAGCTGGTACTGCCTATGGTTGGGAGAGCGGTACGGGTGTTCGTAGCCACGAACTTCCCTTCGGTGATCCGCAGATAGATGGTCTCTATATTGAAGGCAAACCGGTGGAAACCGGGGTAATGGATAGCAGGTCCACAGCATATCATTGGGAGTCGCAGATTGAACATGCCTATATGATCCTGGAATACCGGCGTTTTACGGGTGCGGATATTTCAAAGTATATCCCGTTTATTGAGAATGCGGTGGTGTTTTTTGACCAGCACTACCGCAAGCGTGAAAAGATGCGTTCAGGCAAAGAACTGGACGAGAAAGGGCAGCTGGTCATCTTCCCCTCCAAGTCCTGTGAGAGTTTTAGGGCTGCATGCAATCCAACCGATGTGATTGCAGGCTTACAGGCCTGTGTTGATGAGATCCTTACCCTGGATGATGATGCATTGAGCTTGCGTGATAAGAAGTTTTACCAATCACTCAGAGAGACTATCCCCCCTTATGCCTACGCCGGGGCAGACGAAGAGAGCCCCCAGCCACTGCTCAAAGACCTCGTTTCCAGTACCGATGCAAATACGACTTATGCCAGGCCCGGGGTCAGAACCATTTTGCCCGCCAGGAGCTGGAAGGAATATGGTAATGGTGAATTACCCATGCTCTACCCGCTTTTCCCCTTCAACAGGTTTGCTCTGTGGAAGGATGATATGCAGGTATTCAGGGACACTTACAAGTACGGCAATTTCCGTAAAGGCAATATGGTGAGCTGGCACCAGGATGGTATCTTCTTTGCCCGAATGGGACAGACCGAACTGGCCGCCGACTTTACCAGCAGAAAGCTTGATGACAGCCAACGCCGCTTCCCTACTTTCTGGGGTCCCGGCCATGACTGGGTACCCGATCATAACTGGGGAGGTTCAGGCATGATTGGTCTTCAGGAAATGCTTTTGCAAACAATTGGAGATAAAATACATGTATTACCTGCCTGGCCGGAAGAGTGGGATGTTGACTTCAAGTTGCACGCTCCAAAAAACACAACTGTTGAGGTCTCTTACAAGGATGGGGAGATTGTTTCACTCATCGTAAGCCCGGAATCAAGAATGAAGGATGTTGTTAATATGAATTAAGGAATAACATGAAAATTTTCAAAGTAACTGCTCAGGCAGTCCTCTTTTCACTTGCCCTGGCAGGATGTACAAAAAAAGAAACAGCTCTTCCCAATATTGTCATCATCTATGCCGACGACATGGGATATGGAGATTTGAATTGCCAGAACCCGGATTCCAAAATCCCGACTCCGAATCTGGACCAACTAGCCGCAGAAGGTATGCGGTTTACTGATGCCCACAGCTCTTCCGGCATTTGCTCTCCAAGTCGGTTTGCATTACTTACAGGCATGTATCACTGGAGAAGGCAACATGGAATCGTGCAGGCATTTGGGAAACCGTTTTTTAAGGATTCGGATATTACCCTTCCCCAATTATTGAAAGAAAGGGGCTACACAACAGCATGTATAGGAAAATGGCATTTAGGGTGGAACTGGAAATTTAAGGGCAAACCCACGGGGCCTTATCCTGCCAGGAAAAAAAAACCATGGTATTATACGGTAAATGATATTGACTGGAACGGACCTGTTGCCGGAGGTCCTTCGGACAGGGGCTTTGATTACTATTTTGGTGATGGAACAATTAATTTCCCCCCATACACTTGGGTGGAAAACGATCAACTCCTTGAGATCCCTACCAGAGATATTGATTTGAAGAACATTGGTTTTGAAACAAAAGAGGGGGCCTGGGAATTCCGCAGGGGTCCCTCTGTAGAAGGCTGGAACCCGTATAAAGCTCTACCCACCCTGAGCTCAAAAACAGTGGAGTGGATTGGCAGGCAAAAGCAGGAGAATCCTTTCTTTCTCTATTTCGCACTACCCTCACCACATGCCCCTATAATTCCCAATGATGAATTCATTGGGAAATCTAATGCCGGTGGATATGGCGACTTTATGTTTCAAACCGATTGGGTGATTGGCCAGGTTCTAAATGCCTTGAAAGAGAAAGGCCTTGAAGAGAATACCATCGTTATTTTCACTTCCGACAATGGTCCTGAAAAGTATGCTTTTGCCCGGGCAGAAAAATATGAACATTTCAGTATGGGTGATTTCAGGGGACTGAAAAGAGATGTATGGGAAGGAGGCCATCATGTCCCTTTTATTATAAAATGGCCTGGACAAGTCAAACCCGCTTCCGTATCCAATGAATTGATTTCACAAATTGATGTTATGGCAACGCTTACAAGTATTACGGGTATAGAATTACCTCAGGGTGCAGCTCCGGACAGCTATAGCTTTTTACCAATATTAAATGGAAAATCAAGCAGTCCAATAAGAACTGAGCTCATACATAATACCAATGAAAACAAATGGGGATTAAGAAAAGGAGACTGGCTGTACATCAATGACAAATCAGGTGAGCATTCAAAAATGCCAGAGACTTTTAAAAAACTCCGTGGATATGAGGATTTTGAAACCGAAGGATTACTTTTCAATATAAAAGAGGACCCTGAACAAATCCATAATCTTTATGAGAAATATCCTGAGAAAGTCAAAGAAATGGATCAGGGTATTGAAGAGTATAAAGCCGGGGAGGGGTGAAAAGCGTGGATTTGTTAAAAATTGCCCCTAGCGGAAGATAGATACTGGACGATGTTGTCCCACCAGGGCTTCCCTGTTAACAGGCCTGTATCCGGCACAGACCGGGATGGGATTTATGGCGGGTGACCAGGGGAATCCTGGATACCGGGGTGAAATTGGCAAACAGTGCGTAACCCTTGCAGAGGTTTTAAAAACGGCAGGTTATTATTGTTATATGACCGGTAAATGGCATGTGACCCGTAAGCACGAAGGTGTTGATCCTCTAAGGTACAACTGGCCTTTGCAGCGCGGATTCCAAAAGTTTTATGGTACCATTACCGGAGGAGGAAGCTACTGGGATCCCTGGATGTTGATTCGCGGCAATACCTTAATCACTCCATACAATGATCCTGGATACGATCCGGACGGATCCTGGTATTATACCGATGCCATCAGTGACAATGCAATTAAGTATATCGAGGAGCACGTTCAGGAAGCTGAAGAAGATCCCTTTTTCATGTATGTTGCCTACACAGCTGCACACTGGCCTTTGCATGCCCCGGAAGAAGAGATTGCCCTTCATAAGGGAAAGTATGATGATGGCTATGCCTCTGTCAGGGAAAAAAGAGTTAAAAAGCTGAAATCACTGGGCCTGTTTGATGAGCGCTGGCAACTTTCCCGGGGAGTGGCAGACTGGGATACTATTCAGAACAAATCATGGCATACAAGAAACATGGAAGTATATGCGGCAATGATCAGCCGGATGGACAAAGGAATCGGAAAAATAGTTGATGCCCTGGCAAATAAGGGAATGTTGGAAAATACCCTGATCCTTTATCTGCAGGACAATGGCGGATGTA
>JAAEOI010000217.1 GCA_024244665.1 Bacteroidota bacterium
GACTCTTTAGGTCCTTGTTAGCCAGTATAGTATTAACCTTGCGCAGGAACGGGAACTGGCAGACAGACTTCCGGACAGACTCCCGGATAATATCCTGTGAAAACCGGCCAGGGTGTCCCGATGACGAAAACAGGAAGGGAGGGACGCTGCTCGATGAACACCTCTTTGCGCTGATGAAGAAGGGGTGGGAGCAAAGCCGGCTAAGCTAGCCAGGCTGGGGCCTTCCTTTCTCTTCATCTTCCTGTAACTCCTCTTCCTCCTCCTCTTCATCCAGGATGGAACGCTCTGGCACAGGCCCCTGGTCCCGGTAGGCCACAGCCAGTATAATGCCCGACACAGCGCCGGTGATGTGTGCTTCAAAGGACACATCAAAATCAAAGGGAAAAAGCCCCCATACCATACTTCCGTAAAGAAAGACTACCAGAAGCGAGATGGCGGTCAGCGATCTCACCTTCCGGATTATTCCGCTCAGGAAAAGAAAAGCCGCAAGTCCGTAAATGAGCCCCGAGGCCCCTATGTGGTAGGCCTCTCTTCCCACTCCCCATAGCAGGATACCCCCGATGAAGTAGATGAGGAGCCAGATCCTGTACGCGATATCGCGGTAAAAGTAGAAGAGGGCCAGGCTCAGGAAAAGTACCGGAAGAGAGTTGTCAAGCAGGTGCCTCCAGCCACCGTGGATCAGTGGTGAAAAGAGGATCCCTTTCAGTCCGCTGAACCTCCTGGGAAAAACACCGCCCTCAGTGAAGGAGAGTTCCATGGTGATTTCAAATATTTTTACTGCCCAGAGCAGGAAAAGGAAAAAGACCGGGACCACCAGACTGTATAAAAACCGTTTTTTTTCGGCACTCATAAAAACAAAGTTATATTTTTTCTGTTTGTGCTATCTTTAAGGGATAAAAGCTATTGAAATGACCGAAATTTTGCTGATCGTTCTGGTGATTCTTGTGTTGGTCAATATTGTAATCGGACTGAGGAGGAAATTAAGTGTTGATATCAAGCCCCAGATGAGGGAAGTGGAGACATCCCTGGTAAGGTTTGAAGCCACCCTTGACCGGATGGAGAATTCGATCAGGGATGAGTTCCAGCGTAACCGGAACGAGAGCAGTGAAAGAGCCAAGAGCAACCGGGAGGAGCAGGCTGCATCCATGAAGTCGTTCGAGGAGAAATTCACCTCCGGGGTGAAGGAGCTGCAGCTGACCATCGAAAAGAACCTGAGGAATATCCGGGAGGACAACGATAAACAGCTCGGTGAGATGCGGAAGACAGTTGATGAGAAGTTGCAGTCAACCCTTGAAAAGCGCCTGGGAGAATCGTTCAAGCAGGTGAGTGAAAGGCTGGAACAGGTACACAAGGGGCTGGGGGAGATGCAGACCATCGCCTCGGGTGTGGGTGATTTGAAGAAGGTTCTTTCCAATGTGAAGACTCGCGGGGTACTGGGTGAATACCAGCTTGGGAACATTCTTGAACAGATCTTAACCGTTGAGCAATACAGCAAAAACGTGGCCACCAAAAAGGGGAGCCAGGCCAACGTTGAGTATGCCATAAAAATGCCGGGGACCAGTGCTACTGAGGAGGTGTGGATGCCGGTGGATTCAAAGTTCCCCATTGAACCGTATGAAGTACTCCTGGCAGCCTATGATCAGGGGAACCCTGAAGCCATTGAGGCGGCCCAGAAGGTATTGATCCGCTCGGTGGAGGGTTTTGCAAAAGAGATCAGTGAGAAGTATATCGATCCGCCTCATACCACAGACTTTGGAATCATGTTCTTTCCCATAGAAAGCCTCTATGCCGAGGTGCTGCGCCATTCGGGCCTGTTCGAAACCCTGCAGCGGAAATACAAGATAACTGTGACAGGTCCCACCACTCTCTCCGCACTGCTTAACAGCCTGCAGATGGGTTTCAGGACGCTTGCAGTGCAGAAGAGAAGCAGCGAGGTGTGGAGTGTACTTGGAGCGGTCAAGTCGGAGTTTAGCAAGTTTTCGGAGCAGCTTGGCAAGGTGCAGAAGCAAATCCATACAGCCTCCGGGTCACTGGATACTCTGAGGAATACCCGTACCAACCAGATCGAGCGCAGACTGAGATCGGTGGAGTCGCTGGATGGGGTCGAAGCGGGAAGAATCCTTGAGCTCCCCCCCGATGAGGAGGAGGATGAACCAAAAGATGAATAAATTGTTATTTTTCCATAGGATTGCTTTGGTGAATTGAATTAATCTCTATATTTGAACGATGTTTTAGAACTATATTAAAGAACAGCCTTCATATTCTTCTCGTGTTGCTAGTACTGGTGGTGATTCCAGGATTAGTCTGAGGGTGGTATAAAGCAGATACAACATATCAAAAGCCATTCTCAGAAACGAGGATGGCTTTTGTACTTAATTAAGGAAAGAGCCTGGAATGAAAATAACTTATCGCAGTCACACAAGTACAATGGGCCGGAGAATGGCAGGGGCCAGGAGCCTCTGGCGTGCCAATGGAATGAAGGAAGCCCATTTTGGTAAACCGGTTATCGGGATTGCCAACTCATTTACCCAGTTTGTTCCCGGCCATACTCACCTGCATCACATTGGCCAGGAGGTGAAGGCTATTTTTGAGAAGGAAGGCTATTTTGCGGCCGAGTTTAATACCATTGCCATTGACGATGGTATCGCCATGGGCCACGACGGCATGCTGTACTCCCTGCCCTCCAGAGACCTGATTGCCGACAGCATTGAGTATATGGCCAACGCGCATAAGGTGGATGCACTCTTCTGCATTTCCAACTGCGATAAGATTACTCCCGGTATGCAGATGGCTGCCATGAGGCTGAATATCCCTGTGATCTTTGTTTCGGGCGGACCTATGGAGGCCGGGCGTGACGGTGATGATGCCTATGACCTGATCGACTCAATGGTGATGGCAGTCGATCCGGCCGTTAGTGAAGAGAAGCTGGCAAAAATCGAGAAACTGGCCTGTCCAACCTGTGGCTCATGCTCGGGGATGTTCACGGCCAACTCCATGAACTGTCTCAACGAGGCAATCGGGCTGGCCCTTCCGGGGAACGGTACAATCGTGGCTACCCACATGGAGCGCAGGAATTTATTTGAAAAGGCTGCTCACCACCTGATTAAAAATACAATTAGCTACTACGAGGATGGCAATGAAGATGTCCTGCCCAGGAACATCGCCACCTTTGAATCATTTGAGAATGCCATGACCCTGGATATTGCCATGGGAGGCTCCACCAATACGGTGCTGCACCTGCTGGCCATTGCCCATGAGGCGGAGGTGGACTTTACCATGAAGGATATGGACCGGCTTTCAAGGAACACCCCGGTTCTCTGTAAGGTAGCTCCCAGTTCCAGCTACCATGTGGAGGATGTGAACAGGGCCGGAGGAATCATGGGGATCCTGGCAGAGCTTGACCGGGGCGGACTCATCAACAGTGATGTACCCCGTGTGGATGGCAAGACTCTTGGAGAGGCAATGGCGTGTGCCGACCTGATTAACAATCAGCCCTGCGACCGTAACGAGGAGCTGTTCTCCGCCGCACCCGGCCGTAAGTTTAATCTCACAATGGGCTCTCAGGATGCCCGTTACGAGGAGTTTGACCTGGATCGGGAAACCGGCTGTATCCGCAACGTTGAGAATGCTTATAGCAAGGACGGCGGATTGGCGGTTTTGACCGGAAATATTGCACAGAAAGGATCAATTGTGAAGACTGCAGGGGTATCCGACAATGTACTGGTTTTCGAAGGTCCGGCAAAGGTTTACGATTCTCAGGATGACGCCTGTGATGCAATCCTGGAGAAGAAAGTTAAAGCCGGCGATGTGGTGGTGATCCGTTACGAGGGCCCCAAGGGAGGCCCCGGGATGCAGGAGATGCTCTATCCCACCTCTTATATTAAGTCGAGGCACCTGGGTGAAAAGTGTGCCCTGATTACCGATGGAAGGTTTTCCGGGGGAACCTCGGGCCTGTCAATCGGACATATCTCACCCGAGGCAGCCGACGGAGGAACCATAGGGCTTATCAGAGACGGTGATCTTATCCGCATAGACATTCCTTCAAGGAGTATGGATGTGCTTGTGGATGAAGCGGAGCTTGAAAGGCGCCGGAAAGAGGCTGATGATGATCCCAATGGATGGAAGCCAAATAGGGAAAGGGAGGTGTCAATAGCGCTGAAAGCTTATGCAAGCATGGTTTCTTCGGCCGACCGGGGAGCTATTAGAGTACTCAGGTGACAGTACTCAGTAAAAAAAAATAACTAAATATAAAATATCATGCAAACACAGACCAAGGAGAAGAAAGAGGAGGGGAGAAGTTCCGGAAAGAAGATGAAAGGAGCCGAAGCGCTCGTCCTGGCTTTGCTGGAAGAGGGGGTAGATACTGCCTTCGGATATATTGGCGGAGCAATTATGCCTGTATACGATGCATTATATCATAATGAAGATAAGCTGAAGCACGTAATGGTGCGGCATGAGCAGGGAGCGGTCCACGCTGCTCAGGGTTATGCACGCATTTCAAGGAAACCGGGTGTCTGTTTTACAACCTCCGGACCTGGTGCCACAAACCTGGTGACCGGTCTGGCCGATGCCATGCTCGATTCCACTCCCCTGGTCTGTATTACCGGCCAGGTTGGGGCTCCTTTACTGGGCACGGATGCGTTTCAGGAGACCGATATGGTCAGTGTATCCATGGCGGTCACCAAATGGAATTACCAGATTACAAGTGCAGATGAAATTTGTGACGTGGTTGCCAAGGCCTTTTTCTATGCTAATTCGGGAAGGCCGGGTCCTGTTCTTATCGATATCGCCAAAACCGCACAGGTGGAAGAGGTGGAGTTTTCTTATAAAAAAAGGAAGCAGGTAAGGAGTTACATTCCAAACCCCAAGCCCGACCCAAAAACCATTGATGAGGCTGCTGTCCTGATTAATGGTGCAGAGAAACCATTTGTACTGTGCGGGCAGGGTGTAACCATCTCCAGGGCTGAAGATGAGTTCAGGGAGTTCGTTGAGAAGGCCGGCATCCCGGTTGGACATACGCTGAACGGAATATCGGCTTTCCCTGAGGACCATCCGCTACATGTAGGTATGCTTGGTATGCACGGGAATTATGCGCCTAATATTAACACCAATAAATGTGATGTACTGATCGCCATCGGGATGAGGTTCGATGACCGGGTAACCGGTAATGTAAACGCCTATGCCAGACAGGCAAAAGTGATTCACATTGAGATTGACCCATCGGAGATAGATAAAAATATCAAATCTGATGTGGCCATCAACGCCGATGCCAGGCTGGCCCTTCAGCAGCTGCTTCCGAAAATTAAGCCGGCCGAACATGCCCAATGGCTCAAGTCGTTCCGTGAACTGGAAGCAATTGAGAAGGAGAAGGTGATCGACAAGGACTGTTTCCCCAGCGGAGAGAAGATGAATATGGGTGAGGTGATACACAAACTGTCGGAAAAGACAGACGGAAGAGCTATCCTTGTGACCGATGTGGGACAGAACCAGATGGCCGCTGCCAGGTATTATAAGCACAAAGAGCGCAATTCTTTTGTTTCGTCGGGCGGACTGGGCACCATGGGATTCGGGGTTCCTGCAGCCATGGGTGTTGCATTCGCCGAACCAGGCCGTACAGTAGTATCTGTCTCGGGTGATGGTGGATTCCAGATGACCATTCAGGAGCTGGGAACCATCTCGCAGTATAAGCTTCCGGTGAAGATGATCCTGTTGAACAACCAGTACCTGGGAATGGTACGGCAATGGCAGGAGCTCTTCTTTGATAAAAGGTATGCAAGTACCGGCCTGACCAATCCTGACTTCGGAAAGATTGCCGAAGGGTTTGGGGTGCCGTCAAAGAAGATCACTGACCGGGATGACCTGGATAAGGCACTGGATGACCTTCTTGCAATAGAGGGACCATGTGTCCTGGAGATTGAGGTCAGGCAGGAGGGGAACGTCTTCCCTATGGTTCCTGCCGGAGCTTCGGTATCAGACATCCGCCTGGATTAATCAGTTTAAAATAATAGTTATGAAAAAGGAATATACCATATCGGTTTTCAGCGAGCACAAAGTGGGGCTCTTGCACCGGATTACCGTGATTTTGTCTCGGCGAAAAATTAATATTGAAAGTCTGAATACCTCCGAGTCGGAGGTGAGGGGAATCTACAGGTTCACCATTGTGATCCAGGCCACCGAAGACATGGCCAAGGTTGTTACCAAACAGATCGAGAAGCAGATCGGGATCATGAAAGCTTTCTACCACACCCTGGATGAAATTGTTTATCAGGAGATCGCCCTGTATAAGGTACCCACCAAGGCTTTTGCCAACGGCGACGAGGTGGAGAGCCTGATCAGGAAACACAATGCCAGGATACTGACCATTGAGCATGAGTATATCGTGGTGGAAAAGACCGGGCATAAGGATGAGACCAAAGAGCTTTTCCGTGCGCTTGAGCCATACGGAATACTCCAGTTTGCGCGTTCAGGACGGATTGCCCTGACCAAACAGATCAAGGAGATAACGACCTATCTCAAAGAGATAGATTCACACCATATTGCAACGGCCAATGATGTGGTTACTTACTAGCCAGCAAGCAGGCTGAAAGTAGCAAATGGGAAATAGCAAATGGTAAATCGTAAATGGTAAATAGGTAAGGAAGTAAACTGTTTGTGCTTAGAAGTGTTAGTGTATTTAGTAAGGTTATAATAATTAGTAATTTATAAAGACAAAGAACAAAAAATGGCAAAATTGAATTTTGGCGGCGTTGAAGAGAATGTCGTAACAAGGGAAGAGTTTCCCCTTTCAAAAGCGCAGGATGTGCTCAAAGATGAGGTGATCGCGATCATCGGATACGGTGTACAGGGTCCGGCCCAGGCACTTAACCTGAAAGACAACGGGATCAATGTGATCATCGGTCAGGCACCCGAATTTAAAGCAGACTGGGACAGGGCCGTTAAGGATGGCTTTGTGCCGGGCGAATCTCTCTTTCCCATCGAGGAAGCCGCTGAAAAAGCGACTGTGATCCAGTACCTGGTTTCGGATGCAGCCCAGCGGGAAGTATGGCCAAAGCTTGAGCCCTGCCTGAAGGAGGGTGATGCACTCTATTTCTCACACGGATTTTCTGTAACCTATAAGAATCAGACCGGTGTGATTCCTCCAAAGAATGTGGATGTTATCCTGGTGGCTCCCAAGGGCTCAGGTACCAGTGTAAGGCGCAATTTCCTGGCCGGAACAGGGATCAACTCCAGTTATGCTGTTTTCCAGGACTACACCGGGAATGCCGAAGAGCGCACCCTGGCCCTGGGTATCGGGATCGGTTCAGGTTACCTTTTCCCCACCACCTTCGAGGATGAGGTCTACAGCGACCTTACAGGAGAGCGCGGTGTGCTGATGGGTGCCCTGGCAGGGATTATGGAGGCACAGTACGATGTCCTGAGGGAGAATGGACACTCTCCTTCTGAGGCATTCAATGAGACTGTTGAGGAGCTGACCCAGAGTCTGATCAGGCTGGTGGATGAGAAGGGTATGGACTGGATGTACGGGAACTGCAGTGCTACGGCGCAACGTGGTGCACTTGATTGGAAACCTAAATTCAAGGCTGCGACTCTTCCGGTTTTCAACGACCTTTATAAAAGGGTGAAGAGTGGAGAAGAGTGCAAAGTTGTGCTGGAAAAAACCAGTGGAGCTGACTACAAGAACCACCTGGAGATTGAGCTGAAGGAGATCCGTGAGTCTGAGATGTGGCAGGCTGGAGCAACTGTAAGGAGCCTGCGGCCCAAGGAATAAGTCTTAATTGCGAATAATATATATGAGCGGTTCCGGCATATCTGTGAAATGATATTGCCAGAACCGCTTTTTCTTATTAGATTTGTCAATCGGGCAAGTCTTATACGACCAGCTCCTGCTGAATTCCCCCAGGACCGGAAGGTAGCAAGGGTAAGCGGTTGTAGCGGTGCGATATAAGTAGCTTGCCCGTTTTTTTTGTACCAACTCCAATTGTTATAAAACTTGCATCATGGAAGAAAATGTGAAAGCTCCCTTTTGGAAACCAGCTCTTATTTATGGCGCTATTGTTGGTTTTGTAAGCATCCTGTTGGGTGTGATTTTTTATGTAATGAACCTCTATGCAACCAGCTGGATCCAGTGGGTGAGCCTGGTGATTGGGATCGCAATCCTTGCATACGTATTGGTGGCCTACCGGAACGAGCATCTCGGGGGTTTTGCAACCTATGGTCAGTTATTTCTGATGGCCCTGGTGATCGGTCTGGTCTCCTCTATCCTTCTACTTATCTACACCTACCTGATGCACGTGGTGATTGATCCCGACCTGGCTGATAAAATCAAGCTGGTTGCCGAAGAGAAAATGATGAATAATCCCCGCATTCCCGAGAACAGGGTTGACGGTATGATCGAAAGGCTGGGCAAAAGTTTTGAATTGAAGAGGATGCTGATTACCACTTTTATTGGAGGCGTGGTAGCGAATGCCATTATTGGTTTGATCCTGGCCGCCTTTATCAAGAAGGAGGAGACTCCTGTTGATGTAGCCTAAACTTTTTTTCATGAACCTTTCTATTGTCATTCCCCTCTATAACGAGGAGGAGTCCCTTCCCGAACTGTGCGAATGGATTAACCGCGTGTTGACCGGCAACAAGCTTTCCTATGAGCTGATCCTTATTGATGACGGATCCAATGACGGCTCATGGGGAGTGATTGAGGAGCTAAAGCAGAAGTACACGGAGATCAGAGGGGTTCAATTCCGCCGCAATTACGGAAAGTCGGCCGCTCTGCATACCGGGTTTGCCATGGCAACGGGGGATGTGGTATTCACAATGGATGCTGACCTGCAGGATTCTCCCGAGGAGATCCCCGAGATGCGCCGGATGGTCATCGAAGAGGGATTTGATGTGGTGAGTGGATGGAAGAAAAAACGCTACGATCCTTTCCTCCGGAAAAGGGTTCCGACCAAACTGTTCAACTGGGCCGCCCGTAGGGTAAGCGGAATCAGGCTGCATGACTTTAACTGCGGACTGAAAGCCTACCGGCTGAATGTGGCCCGGAGCGTTGAGGTGTATGGCGACATGCACCGCTACATTCCTGTCCTTGCCAAAGGGAATGGTTTTAAGAAGATCGGGGAGAAGGTGGTTCAGCACCAGGAGAGGAAATACGGGGTGACCAAATTCGGGATGGACCGTTTTGTGAAGGGCTTTCTCGACCTGCTTACAGTCTCTTTCCTGACCATTTTCGGGAAAAAGCCCATGCACTTCTTCGGTTTGCTGGGTTCACTGATGTTCCTACTTGGCTTCGGAATCGCACTTTACCTGGGCATCGATAAACTGGTGGCTGTACTCAACCATGTACCCCAGCGGCTGATCGCCGACAGTGCTATTTTCTATATCGCCCTTTCCAGTATGATCATCGGTTCCCTTCTGTTTATCGGGGGTTTCCTGGGAGAGTTGATCTCCAGGAACGCACCCGAGAGGAACAACTATGAAATTGAGACAGAGATCTAGAGTACGATGTTAAAGATTTCTCTGATCATTCCTGTATTCAACAGGCCGGGGGAGGTGCAGGAGCTACTTCAGAGCCTTACTCTTCAGTCAGATAAGGAATTCGAGGTCATCATCGTGGAGGATGGCTCTACAGAAAGCAGCCTGAAGGTTGTTGAATCCTTCGGGAGCCTGCTTGATATCAAATATTTTTTCAAGGCAAACTCCGGTCCCGGTCCAAGTCGTAATTTCGGTTGTAAAGAGGCATCGGGAAATTATATGATCTTTCTCGATTCCGATTGTGTGATCCCCCCGGATTACTGTAAGATCGTGAAAGAGACGCTCAACAGTGATTATCCTGATGCATTTGGCGGACCCGACAGGGCGCACCACGGTTTTACGAAATTCCAGAAGGCTATTAATTTTTCCATGACCTCCTTCCTGACAACCGGTGGAATCAGGGGAGGGAACGAGAAGATGGGGAAGTTCCACCCCAGGAGCTTCAACATGGGATTCTCCGGGGAGGTATACAAAGTCACCGGAGGTTTCTCAGACATGCGCTTTGGTGAGGATGTGGACCTCAGCCTGCGAATCCTGGAGAACGGATTTACTACTTCACTGATTATAGATGCCTTTGTATATCACAAGAGGAGGTCAACCCTCAGGCAGTTTTTCAAGCAAGTGCATAATTCAGGGATAGCCAGGATCAACCTTCATAAGAGGCACCCCGGGTCCATGAAACTGGTCCATTTTGCTCCGGCTCTCTTTACGCTGGGAACAGTGGTGCTTATCCTGGCCGGGGCTCTTTTATCGCCCTGGTTCATGGCTCCGCTGGCGCTGCATATCCTTATGCTCTTTCTCACTGCCACGGTTCAGAACAGGAGCCTTTCCATTGGGTTGCTGGCCATCCTTACCAGTTATACCCAGTTGCTGGGTTACGGATCGGGATTCCTCATTGCATTCTGGAGGCGATTGATTCTTGGCAGGGATGAGTTTTCGGCCTTTAGCAGGAATTTCTACAAATAGCCTGATTGCTGTTCAATCCATGCAGTGATCTCATGTGCCTGTTCAGGGTGAAGCCACTGGTATTTGCTCCCTTTCCTGAACCAGGTAAGTTGTTTGCGTGCAAATTTCCTTGTGTTTCGCTTTATGAGATCAACCGCTTCGTCAAGGGAAAGCTCTCCGTCAAGGTGCCTGAACAGTTCCCTGTACCCGACAGTCTTCATGGCTGTCAGATCGCGGTAAAAGATCACCTCCCGCGCTTCATCCAGCAAACCCTGCTCCATCATCTGGTCGACCCGTGAATTGATTCGCTGGTAGAGCACCTCCCGTTCCATATCCAGGGCTGTCCTCAGGATTTGGAAAGGCCTCTTCTTCTTACTGGCTGAAAGGAATCCCGAATAGGGTTTGCCGGTCTGGATCGATACTTCCAATGCTTTCAGTACCCGCATGTGATTTTTCAGATCGACTCTTTTAAAACTCACGGGGTCAAGCTCTCTCAACTGCTGAGTCAGAGGCCCCAGTCCCTCCAGTTTAAACCGATCGAGCAGTTGTGCCCTCAGCTCTGGATCGGCTGAAGGAAGTTCATCGATTCCGTCACAGACTGCATCAATGTAAAGTCCCGATCCACCCACCATTATAACCAGGTCATGAACTTCAAAGAGCCTGTCCAGCAGCTCAAGGACCTCCGTCTCATACCTGCTTGCATGATATGGATCCTCCAGGGAAACCGTCTGGATAAAGTGATGCCTGACCTGGCTTAGCTCTTCCTGCGTGGGGACTGCCGTACCTATGGTGGTTTCGCGGTAGATCTGCCTGGAATCGGCCGATATGATTTCGGTTCTAAAATGGCTGGCCAGGCTGATGCCGCAGGCTGTTTTTCCCACGGCTGTGGGACCGGCCAGTACCACCAGGGTATTCCCCATCTCAGTAGTCCTCCGGATTGCCAGATCCAAACAGGTCCGGGTCAAGGTCATCGATGCGCAGGTCATCCTCTCCCATATCGTCTGGATCATCGTAAGAGTCAATATCAGATTCACCCCCCTGGTCACCCTGGAGCAGATCGATGGCCAGTTGCTGTGGCGGATCGCCTTGGGATTGTGCAATAAACGGGGTTTCCCGGGGAGAGACCTGGTCCGCATCCTCAATGAGTTCCATGAAAAATGCACGTTCCGAGAAGAAATCAAAAACGTAAATCATCCGCTGGCTTACCTCGCTGAGATACTCATCCAGGGTCACCTCGCCCATGGTAAGTGTTTCAATACCAGAATCTTGATTCATGTCAATGAGGGTGATCTCCTGCTCTTTTTCCCAGCTCTTGCTGGTGATGAAAAAGGAGGCAAGCTGGGTGGGGTCGTAACCAAGGTTCTCCTGCAAAACCTTATGGAAATCGAGGAAGGTATCTGATCCGTCAATCACCAGGTCGCGGTAAAACTCCTGGTCCTCATCGCTTAATATCCGGAAAAGTAAAATCATCTCAGTTGTATCAGGAAACTGATGGTATCCACACCGTCTGCATAATCCCAGGGCATGGGCTCCTGGGTTCCCCCTGGCCTAATCCTGTTCTCAATATCAGGGTGGACAGAGACCGTGCACTGGATCTCTTCCTCATGTTCCGTTAGCTGTTGTTGTACAGTCCCAATTTCAGAATATCTTTCATAAAAAACAACTCCGGCCGGACTGGCAATCGCTGAGTCCTCTTTTACCAGGGTGATTCCATTGTCCAGGAACTCCACACGGTTCATCAGATATATGGAGCGGTGGTAATCCACATTGTTGGCATATTTGTTATGCTGGCTCAGTTCTGTAAAGTTGTCAAGTACCTCCAGGAGCACCTTCAGATCATAATCCTCCGGGATGTATAGTTTGGTCACATTCCTGCATCCCATTCCGAAATAGGTAAAGATATCCCGGCCCAGGGCCAAAAGCTCTTTTTCAGTTTCCCTGCCGGTCAAAACAGCAACACCATTGCGGTTCTTCCTGATGATGTGGGGGATGTCCCGGAAATAGTATTCGAAATACCTGGCACTGTTGTCACTACCCGTGGCAATTACCGCATCCATGCCGCCAAGGTGGCCATCAGTTAAACAGATGCGCTTGCCTGTTTCTGCATCCAGGTACGTAATGATATCTGCCACGCTCCTTATGAGGCGGTTGTCCTTTGAAGAGGGCTTGGCCTGAACGCTGTGACCCCCTGCCAGGACGCATAGTATATCATGGAATCCTACCAGAGGTATATTCCCGGCCAGCACCAGTCCGATCAATTTTTTCTTCCCCGCTTCTACAGGGATCTCCTTGTATGCGGAAACCCACCTGTGCAGCACCTGCTCGTCCAGCATGAGGGCTATTCCCATCAGGGCACGGTCGAGCCATGCCGGAGTAAACCACGGATTGAGCATGGGCTCCCGTTCAAGCATCACATTGAACGAATCATAGAACAGATTGTTCAGCGGAGCAAGTGCACCTGAATCTTCCCTGGTTTTTTCCGGGAACTGCCTGAGGAAACGCCCCAGCAGGGCGAAGTTCTTAATGAAGGGATCGCTCCTTTCCAATTTAGCAGGAGTTTTCCTGTTTGATCAGGTTGAGTGCTGAACCAGCCCTGAACCAGCCGATCTGGTTTTCATTTAGAGTATGATTGGCCCTGAAGGAGTGAGTTGTTCCATCACTGTGATTCAGACTGATCTCCAGGGGTACACCGGGTGCAAGTGAGGTGAGCCCGCTTACATCGATGGTGTCATCCTCACGGACCAGGTCATAATCGGATTTATCCTGGAAGGTAAGTGCCAGCATCCCCTGTTTCTTAAGGTTGGTTTCGTGGATTCTGGCGAAGGATTTCACAAGCACCACCCTGACCCCAAGGTGCCTTGGTTCCATGGCAGCATGTTCGCGTGAGGAACCTTCCCCGTAATTCTCATCCCCGATAACGATGCTTCCTATTCCTGCCGCTTTATATGCCCTGGCCGTTTCCGGAACACTCTGATAGCTCCCGCTAAGCTGGTTGCGTACCTCATTGGTAAGGTCGTTGGCGAAGTTCACCGCGCCGATCAACATGTTGTTGGAGATGTTATCCAGGTGTCCCCTGAATTTGAGCCAGGGTCCGGCCATGGATATGTGGTCGGTGGTGCACTTTCCCTTTGCCTTAATCAGAAGTTTCAATCCATGGAGGTCCTTTCTGTCCCATGGGGCAAAGGGGGTCAGGATCTGCAGTCGATCCGATTTGGGATTGACCTTTATCACCACTCCGCTGCCATCTGCAGCAGGCTCCTGGTATCCTTTTTCTTCCACCTCAAATCCTTTTTCCGGCAGCTCCATTCCCCGTGGCTCCTCCAGCTGGATCTCCTGGCCTTCCTCGTTGGTCAGGGTGTCTGCCAGGGGATTGAATGTCATGCTGCCTGCAATGGACAGGGCTGTGACAATCTCCGGTGAGGCCACAAAGGAGTAGGTATTTGGATTGCCATCGTTTCTTTTGGCAAAGTTCCGGTTAAAGGAGGTGATGATGGAGTTCTTCTCCTGTTTGTCGGCATTGTGTCTGGCCCACTGTCCGATGCAGGGACCGCATGCATTGGCAAGGACCACGCCCCCGATCTTCTCAAAGGTGTCGATGAGCCCGTCCCGTTCGATGGTGTATCTTACCAGCTCCGATCCAGGGGTGACCGTATATTCCGCTTTCACTTTCAGCTTCTTTTCAATCGCCTGCTCTGCCACGGAGGCAGCCCTGGTAATATCCTCATAGGAAGAGTTGGTGCACGATCCGATGAGTCCGACCTCCATCTTTTCGGGATACCCGTTCTCTTTAACGGCCGTTGCAAACTCCGAAATGGGCCAGGCTTTATCGGGCGTGAATGGACCGTTGATATGTGGCTCCAGGGTGGAGAGATCGATTTCAATTACCTCGTCAAAATACATCTCCGGATTGGAGTAGACTTCAGGGTCACCATTGAGGTGATCTATTACCAGGTCGGCTTCTCCTGCCACATCCTCCCTGCCCGTTCCAGCAAGGTAAGCACGCATTTTCTGATCGTACCCGAACAAAGAGGTGGTTGCGCCGATTTCGGCCCCCATGTTGCAGATGGTTCCCTTCCCTGTGCAGGAGATCGACTCGGCACCCTCTCCGAAGTACTCCACAATCCTCCCGGTTCCTCCTTTGACAGTCAGTATACCTGCCACCTTCAGGATCACATCCTTAGCCGATGCCCATCCGTTCAGTCGGCCGGTAAGCTTAATCCCAACCAGTTTGGGGAATTTCAGCTCCCAGGCCATGCCTGCCATTACATCCACCGCATCGGCTCCTCCGACCCCGATAGCGATCATGCCAAGTCCGCCCGCATTTACAGTATGGGAATCGGTACCGATCATCATTCCGCCGGGGAAGGCGTAATTTTCAAGGATCACCTGGTGGATGATCCCGGCCCCGGGTTTCCAGAACCCAATTCCATATTTATTAGAGACGCTTCCCAGGAAATCATAGACTTCCTTATTGGTGCTTTTTGCGGTATCCAGGTCGGCCAGTGCTCCTTCTTTTGCCTGGATCAGGTGGTCGCAGTGAACCGTGGAGGGGACAGCTGCCCTTGTCTTTCCTGCCTGCATGAACTGTAAAAGGGCCATCTGGGCTGTGGCATCCTGCATTGCAACCCGGTCGGGCTTAAAATCCACATAGTCTTCACCCCTTGAGAAGGTGCGTAAGGTCTTTTCATCGAAGAGGTGACTATACAGAATTTTTTCTGTGAGAGTCAACGGTCGTGAGAGGATGTTTCTGATGGATTTGATCCTGCCAGGCAGTGCCCGGTAGGTCTCTTTAATCATTTGGAAATCGAAGGCCATTGAGAGAATTTTTTAGTAAAATGCAAATATATAGGAAAATGAGTTGTATGCCTGACGCAAATGCCCTTCAATTGTTCAGATTTTTTATATTTTTATAATAAAACTACATCCCGTTGAAATTTGCTATGTTCATAGAGAATGTTCGTATTGCCCTTAAATCAATTCGGACTAATCTGCTCAGGACCATCCTGACCGTATTTATCATTGCATTTGGTATTATGGCTCTGGTTGGGATCCTGACCGCCATAGATTCGATCAAGGGGAGCCTTACCGACTCTTTCAGTATGATGGGGGCTAACACCTTTACCATTGAATCCCGAAGCATGCGGGTTCAGATAGGTAACCAGGCGTACCGGAGGAAAAATCATGATTTCATTTCATTCCGGCAGGCAGAGGAGTTCAAGGAACGCTATAAATTTCCCGGGAACGCTGCTGTTTGGACCAGGGCTTCAGGTTCTGCAGTGGTGAAATACAAATCCTTCACATCGAATCCCAACACTACAGTACTGGGTGTTGATGAGGATTACATCTACACGGCGGGATATGAAATTGAAAAGGGGAGGAATTTTTCAGAATCAGACATTGAAGGGAATGCCAACCTGGTCCTGATCGGAAAAGAGGTGGCCCGCCAGGCATTCGGAAATCAGATGGATCCTCTGAATCGCTTCATTTCGGTTGGAAACGGAAGGTACAGGGTAGTTGGCGTTCTGAAAACAAGAGGACAGTCGGGTGCTATGGGTAGCGACCGGGTCTGCTTGATCCCGCACACCAATGTGAGGCAGTATTTCTCAAGACCGCAGATGAGGTATTCCATCAATATAATGCCGGCCAGCCCGGAAATGCTCGATATCTCAGTTTCAGAAGCCGAGGGGATATTCAGAATCGTAAGGCGGCTGGAGGCCCGCGATGAGAGTGATTTTAATATTACCAAGAGCGACCAACTGGCTCAGATGCTTATTGAGAATCTGAAGTTTGTAACCATGGCTGCCACCATCATCGGACTCATCACCCTGTTGGGAGCTGTCATCGGACTGATGAATATAATGCTGGTCTCAGTGACCGAGAGGACCAAGGAGATTGGTACCAGGAAAGCACTTGGCGCCAAGTCCCTGATGATCAAGCGACAGTTCCTTTACGAGGCTATTGTGATCGGACAATTGGGTGCAGTTGTGGGGATATTGTTAGGAATAGTCATTGGAAATGGTGTATCTTTAGCAATAGGTTCCAGTTTCATAATTCCCTGGAAATGGATCCTGCTGGGTATTGGATTATGTTTCGGGGTTGGTGTAATATCGGGGTATTTCCCGGCCCTGAAGGCCTCGCGGCTTGATCCAATTCTTGCATTAAGGTACGAGTAAATTATTTGTTTATTTATGGAAGATCTCTATTTGAAAAGGACATTCAATTCACCCGAAGTGGAATTCATCGGGGATACGGGTGAGCTTTCTCTTGAAGGAAGATCAATTCCTGAAGACCCCGGGGAGTTTTTTGAGAGGTTAATAGAGTGGATCAACCAGTATTTTCTGACCCCGACCGAAAAGACTATAATGAGTATTAAACTGGAGTATATCAATAGCGGCTCTTCAAAATATATGCTGGAGGTACTCAGGATCATGAAGATCAATCATGATGCAGGGAAGGATGTGCAGATCAGATGGTACTTTGAGGAGGGTGATGAATCCATCGAAGAGCTTGGTCAGCACTACGAGCAGACCATCCAGATCCCCTTCGAGCACATTGAGTATTACTAACACACCACCCCATATTCTTACATGAGTGTTCACCCCGGGCGACCGGGTTTTTTGTTCAGTCAATTCATGAAAGACTACCAAAGGAACCTGATTCCAGCTAATACTTCCAGGTGTTCCGCTGTAATATATTGGTCCTCTTCAAGTTCTATGATCTCTGTTTCTGTTCCATAACTCATTTCAGGTCTATATTCTATAACATATCAAAAGGCCGGGAGTCAAGTAAATTTGGAGTTATCTTTATAACAATCCAACAATCTAAATGCCATGAGAGCTTCGATCTTTGCATTGTTACTGATCATTGTAGCCACACAGTCAAGAGCAGAGTTTGGTCTTATCCTTATTTCCGGTGATAAAATGATTGCGGGAAATATTGAAGAAATCTTTTTTGTGGATTCAACGGGGGGAGGAGATCCCGACCAGCTATCTTGTATATTACTCAAAGAGAATATTGCTCTAGATACCCTCCGCCCATTATCCATTGAGATACTGGGAAATGTGCTAAAGATTACTTTCGATATCCCTGTAGGAACAGCTCCTGGCCTATATGGGCTACATCTATATTCTTTTGCACTCGATCGTCACTGGCATTATGAGCCGATTAAGGTATTTTCAAAACCCATTGTGACAGATCCTCCGGTATCGACATCCACCTGTTTTGGCGAAGATATTCTTTTC
The DNA here is from genome assembly GCA_024244665.1 of Bacteroidota bacterium. The sequence goes on from JAAEOI010000217.1 coordinate 17,715, forward strand.
GAGGTAGAAGTACTGGGGACGGATTATTTTGAATATCAATGGTATCATGGTGAGTTGTTACTGGAAGGGGAGACAGGCAATACCCTGATGTTATCTTCTGTTGGGGCAGCTGATGAAGGATTTTACCATTGTTTCATAGAGAATGCCTATGGAAGGGATACCGCCACGGCTGAACTTGTTGTCTTCCCTTACCAGGATGAACCTGGGACTCCTATGGGACCAACTATTCTGTGTATGGGTGCCACAGAATGCACCTATAGTCTTCCTGCTGATCCACTGATTAATCGTTTTACATGGAAGCTGCTTCCCGTAGAAGCCGGGGCCCTGAGTCCCTCAGGCAGTTCAGTTGAGGTTCAATGGAGCCCTGATTTTGCCGGAGAAGCCCGGATATTTGCAGAGACGGGGCTTGGTGATTGCGCAGGTAGCAACTCAGATACCCTGGAGGTATACTTGGTTGGTCCGTCTGAAACTCCGGAGATTTGCATTGTGGGTATGGATGAAGCCTCGGATTACTATAGGATCGTATGGAATAAGCTGGAAGATGGAAGTATTGCTGCCTATAATATTTATCGTGAATCAAACCAGGCAGGTGTGTTTTTAAAATTGAGGACGATTGAAGCTGGAGCGTTAGGTGTGCTTGTAGATTCCTCTTCCAGTCCGGATATAGTACCACACTCCTATAAGATGAGCTACCTGGATACCTGTGGAAATGAATCTGAGTTCAGTCCGGTGCACAAAACCATTCATCTGGCAGCCAGTCTGGGCGTGGGTGGTGAGAATAACCTTGCCTGGAATCATTATGAAGGATTTCCATTTCTTACCTATCGCATTATGCGCGGTGCAGAAGAAGGGTCCGTGGAAGTTCTTGAGAATGTTTCCAGTAATGTAAGCTCTTTTTCGGACAAGAATCCACCCCCGGGGCAGGTGTTCTACCGGATTGAAGTTTCCCGGGATGGGGTCTGCCAGCCTGAAAAGGATGCCGCTCCGGATTATTCAAAAGCGGTATCCAATGTGACAGAGATAAACAGGGTTGGGATTTCCGGCAAGGAGTCTGTGAGCGGTGTGGCGATCTATCCGAATCCGTCCTCAGATTTCTTCCATGTCACCTTTGAAGGGTCATGGAATGAGGGCGGAAATATGGATGTGCATGATTTAAGTGGCCGGCAGGTGGTGTCATTCCCCATAGAGGGGAAATCCATGAAGATTTCCACTAAAGATCTTTCAAATGGGGTCTATTTCCTAAAAATAACCATGGGGAGTGATATGCTGATCAGGAAACTTGTGGTTAGCAGGTAGATTATTTCTTTGCTATTCAGGGGAATAATCAAAGAGGTAAGTCTGGGTCGTACCATTACTAAACACCCAATGGATTCTTTCCAGGTCACCCTCCATAGAATATCCAATAGAGATCTTGGCATCCATACCATTATCTCCCCATTAACTCCATCGGACCTGTGGAAGGTTTCATGAACCATTTGTCTGGACGAATTATAGATAAAAGCCTGATCGGTGATGAGCGAGTCTGAAAACTTCCGGTGTTTTTCACTCATGTTGCCATCCCGGTCAAAGGTATGATAGTTGACAGACCACCGGGATGCATCCTCTAGTACCCAGATTGCTTTGTATGGCGTGTGACGGCCATTATAGATATAAGTGGTAAACGCCCTCTCTCCTACAGAATTGGAGTAATCGAGCCGATGAATCTGACTGAAGTACTGGGCAGCCAACGGTGCTCCCAGGAGAAGGTGTAGAATGATCCCCGACAGAATTAAAAGAAAGGAGGCTGACCCTTGCGGACCAGCCTCCTGATACTAATGAAAGAAGTGTTTCTTATGCGTTGTCCACTGAGTTCATGTGGATCAACAGTTCAACAACTTTGGCTGAGTAACCCATTTCGTTGTCGTACCAGCTAACAACTTTTACAAAGTTGTCGTTGAGTCCGATTCCTGCACCAGCGTCAAAGTTAGATGTGCAAAACTCACCCATGTAGTCGTTGGAAACAACTGCCTCTTCGGTGTAGCTCAGAACGCCTTTCAGTTCACCTTCGGCGGCCTCTTTCATAGCAGCACAAACGGCATCGTAGGAGGCACCTTTGTCCAGGCGGACAGTAAGGTCAACTACAGAAACGTTCGGGGTGGGAACCCTGAAAGCCATACCTGTAAGTTTACCATTCAGTTCAGGAATAACCTTGCCAACAGCTTTTGCAGCTCCGGTTGAGGAGGGAATGATGTTCTGTCCGGCTCCGCGTCCACCTCTCCAGTCCTTCATGGAAGGTCCGTCAACGGTTTTCTGGGTAGCAGTGGTAGCGTGTACAGTGGTCATCAGACCTTCAACAATACCGAACTTATCGTTCATAACCTTGGCGATAGGGGCCAGGCAATTGGTAGTGCATGAAGCGTTGGAAACAAAGTTCATATCGCTGCTGTATTTCTTGTGGTTAACACCCATAACAAACATGGGAGTGTCATCCTTGGAAGGAGCAGACATGATTACTTTTTTGGCTCCGGCGTCGATGTGACCCTGGGCGCTCTCTTTTGTAAGGAAGAGTCCGGTGGATTCAACCACGTACTCGGCACCAACTGCATCCCACTTGAGATCTGCAGGATTTCTTTCGGCAGTTACCCTGACTGTTGATCCGTTCACAACAAGGTTTCCGTCTTTTACTTCAACAGTTCCGTTGAAGCGTCCGTGAGTAGAGTCATATTTGAGCATATATGCAATATAGTCAACATCGATAAGGTCGTTGATGCCTACAATTTCCACGTTGGGCATGTCAGCAGCCACCCTAAAAACCAATCTTCCGATGCGGCCGAATCCGTTAATACCAACTTTAATTTTTCCCATGTTTTTAATTATTAAGTGATTACGATAAAATTTGTTTTTGAAATAACAGGAGTGCGAATTTACACAATTATATCCTTTTGACAAAACGTCAAAACGGTCAATTTCCAGAATTAAAATAAACTTAAAATAAAGGGAAGGGAGGTGAGGAATTCTGTGCTTTTCTCTCAGCCCTACGCTCTCTTCTTGATTTGGCCCGGGCAGCATCGCTGATGTCCACGATATTCCCAAATCTGTACCCAACTGTCAGATTGAAAAAGAAGAAATTATTGAGATCCGTGGCCATGATGGGGATCTTTTTTGGATAGAGTGTAAGGCTGATCCCCGCCTCCAGTGCATGGATCACTGCGTCTCGCTGGCTGTATTCGAAACTGAGTCCGGTTTTGGCAGTTATACCAGGAACCACTCCCAGTTCACTGAAGCCCATGAAAAACGGACCACGTCCCCCGATCTGTGTCTGGTGAGTGGCAGGGTCAAACTTCAAATATTCCCGGTCGGTGGCCTTCCCGCTGGGAGAGATGGTGTATACTTCGTAGTAGATGGGTTTCAGGAAACCCAGGGAGATGCCTCCCCCGTAAAACAACCTCACCGAGATCCCGTTTTTGTCGTATTTCCTGTACAACTCCTTTTGCCAGCCTGCCAGTCCTTTCAGTTCCCAGAAGAGCTTCTCCTTTCCGTATACGTAGCGGCGCGTACTATAGTCGTATATAACCTGGGTTTTGACCTCCTTGGGATGCTTCACATAGGTGAGGTCTACATCAATGATAAACTGGTTCTTAACGTTTCTATAGAAGCCGTGCCGGTAATTGAGGCCAAATCCGTTGGAGTTTAGAAATGCCCCGAAGGTGCTTTCATCCCGGAAGAGGGCATGGGTTTGTTCATCCAGCTCTCCCTGTCCCACCAGGATTAGTGGAAATGAACTGCATATCAACAGGATGATGAGATACTTTTTCATTAATTATCAGGATTCCGATTCTGCAAAGTAACGAAATAGATAGGGTAATGTGGGAGTCTGGACAAAAAAAAAGATCTACCGGGGGGTAAATCTTTGCCATAAGCAAGGGAGGGTTAAAAGGGTATTATCCTACCTGCTCGCTTTGTTCGGTGTCATTCTGACTGTAGGCCGGACAGGCGTGTTGATTGCATGAACTCAGCAGAATGCCTGCTGCAAATACAACTGCTAAAATGATCGCTGCTCTTCTCATGGCATTATGTTTTTAATCAATTGTGGTGTCTACAAATATAGGATATATATGAAAAGAAAAAAACTCTTCAATATTTGTAAAACCGGGCAATCGCGGAAATATTGGATGAATGACCGTTTTTTATTGATTATTCATAAAATCCTGTTTTTCTAATACATCTAATAGTGCATTGGAAAACAGTATATTATCCGCTTTCTTGTAACGAACATCGGTGAAAACCTGTGCCAGGTTCTCCTTGTTGTTCTCTTTGACAAATGCTTGATAACTCTTGATTAACTCCTTTTCGCGGTATAGATTTTCAATATCCGTGTCGCTGTAGTCACTGTATTTCTCCCTGTGAACTACTGCTTCCACAGGCAAACGGTCGGTCAGACCTGGCTTCTCGTCCGGATAGCCGAGTGTCAGGGTGGTCACCGGCACAACTCCTTTTGGGAGATCCAGCACATCAATAATCTTTTCTGCCATATAGGTTGTGGTTCCCAGGTAACAGATCCCAAGCCCAGCATCCTCGGCGGCCACACACACATTCTGGGCCACAAGGAGGGCATCAATTGCGGCAGTCATGAAAGAGAGGAAATTGTCGTAGCACGGATCGGCATTGCGCAGCCTGCACCACCTGTTGAACCTGTTGAAATCGGCACAGAAGGTGAGCACAATGGGTGCCTCTTTAACCATGGGCTGATTGAAATGACACGGAGCCAGCTCCTCTTTAACAGACTCATCTGTGCTAACAATTATCGAATAAACCTGCATATTACCTGTTGTTGAAGCGCGGGTTCCCGCCTCAAGGATGTAGTCCAGGACCGCGCCGGGAACAGGATCGCCGGTATATTTTCTGATGCTCCTGTGATTGAGTATGGTGTCGAACATTTCTCTATGATTTTCAGCAAAAGTAGTCATTATAACACAATGGAGCGTTCCGGTTTCTAATCTCAAATGCTTATTTTCACTGCCTGAAAACTTAAAAACCCTATGATGATGAACAAGATTTCAATCTCCAGGATATCCCTGGTTCTAGCTGCTATTTTTCTGGCATCTGTTTTTAATCCTCTCCCCATGAACGCAAAGGAGAAAAAGAAAGAGAGTGAGGAGGAGCAGGAGGAAGGGATCCCTGCAAAAACTTTATCCGGACTGAAATGGAGAAGCATCGGACCCGCCATGACTTCGGGCCGGATTGCCGACTTTGCTATAAATCCCGGGAACCACAGCGAGTGGTATGTAGCTGTGGCATCGGGTAATGTTTGGAAAACCGTAAACAACGGAACCACATTCAAACCGGTATTTGATAAGTATGATTCCTATTCCACATCGGTGATCACCATTGATCCGAACAATCCGAACCTGGTATGGCTGGGCACGGGTGAGAACAATCACCAGCGGGCACTGGCCTATGGAGACGGGGTGTACAAGTCGGAAGACGGGGGAGAGACCTGGAAAAACATGGGACTGAAAGAATCCAGGCATATTGGCGGCATTGTGGTGGATCCCCGGAACTCCGATATAGTTTTTGTGGCGGCAGAAGGTTCGGCATGGGGGCCCGGTGGTGACCGTGGCCTGTACAAGTCTGCCGATGGAGGTGAAACATGGGGTAAGGTGCTGGAGATAAGCGAAAACACAGGGGTGAACAATGTGGTGATGGACCCGGTGGACCCGGATGTGATGTACGCCACCAGTGAGCAGCGCAGAAGGCATGTGTTTACTAAGATTGGCGGCGGACCTGAGTCGGCCGTTTACCGCTCCATGGACGGGGGTGAGACCTGGGATAAGTCCATGAAGGGACTGCCTTCTGTACATATCGGAGGGATGGGAATTGATGTTTCACCGGTGGACCGGAATGTGGTTTACCTGATTGTTGAGGCTGCTGAAGGTGAGGGTGGATTTTACCGTTCGGTAAACAGGGGCGCTTCCTGGAAAAAAATGAGTGAGCACGCCAGCAGTGGTCAGTATTACAACGAGATTTACTGTGACCCGGTTGATGTGAATAAGGTCTATTCGGTGGAGACAGTCTCCCATGTTACTGCAGATGGTGGTAAGACCTGGGAGAGCCTGGGCCTCGAAAACAGGCATGTGGATGACCATGCACTCTGGATTGATCCGGATGATACCAGCCACTTCCTGATCGGCGGCGATGGAGGTGTTTATGAGTCATTTGACAGCGGGACAACCTACCTTTACAAATCAAACCTGCCGGTGACCCAGTTCTACAGGGTTTTTGCAGATAATGAATATCCTTTCTATAATATTTACGGCGGCACCCAGGACAACAATACACTCGGGGGGCCCTCCATGAATAAAAGTTCGGAGGGTGTGACCAGTGAGGAGTGGAAAGCCATCAAGGGCGGAGACGGATTCTGGATAGCAACAGATCCGGAGAATCCAAATATCGTCTACTGTGAATCCCAATACGGAAATGTAAGCCGGTATGACAGGCTGAGTGGCGAGGGTATCGGTATCAAACCCCGTCCGAGGAAGGACGAGGATACTTATAAATGGAACTGGAATGCACCACTTATCATCAGCCATCACTCCAACACCAGGATCTACATGATGGCCAATAAGGTATTCCGTTCCGACGACCGTGGAAATTCATGGACGGTGATCAGCGGGGATCTGACTTCCGGTACCGATCGCAATACCTGGCCCGCCATGGGTCATTACTGGAGCAGGGATGCTGTAGTGAAGGATGTTTCAACAAGCCTTTGGGGAACCGGGGTCTCCATCTCCGAATCGAGACTGGATGAAAACCTTCTCTACGCGGGAACCGATGATGGTGTGATCTCTGTTACTGATAACGGAGGGGAGAGCTGGCGTATGGTTCAGAACTTTCCGGGTGTGCCTGAATTTACCTATGTGAGCGACCTGATGGCTGACCGATTCGATGAGAATGTGGTTTATGCAACTTTTGATAACCGGAAACGGGACGATTTCATGCCATACGTAATGAAGAGCATCGACCGTGGCAACAGCTGGGTGTCCATAGTCTCCAACCTGCCTGAGAAAGGGACTGTTCATACCATAGAGCAGGATCCGGTGGTGCCGGGGCTGCTTTTTGTCGGAACCGAATTTGGCTTCTACTTCAGTGTCGATGATGGAGAGGCATGGACTAAGCTTACTTCGGGGATGCCCACCATCAGTGTACGCGATATGGCCATACAGGAAAGGGAGAACGACCTGGTGCTGGCCACTTTTGGACGAGGATTCTATGTGCTTGATGACTACACCCCTCTCAGGGGGCTGGCAAAGGACGCATCGATCCTGGAGAAGGAGGCACATGTGTTCCAGATGCCCGATGCACTGATGTTTATCCAGACCGGCGGGAAATATGGTCAGGGCTCAACCTTCTACCAAGCAAAGAATCCTGAATTCGGTGCCACATTCACCTATTTCATAAAAGAGGTGCCCCTTACACTGAAGGCGGAACGAAAAGAGAGAGAGAAGGAGCTGTTTAAGGAGAAGCAGCCCATTCCTCAACCCACCAGGGATCAGTTGCGGGAAGAGGAGGCCGAGGAGGCACCTTACCTGGTATTCGCCATCCGTGATGCTTCCGGCGAACCGGTGCGGAAGCTCTATACGAAAGCCTCCAAAGGGGTGAACCGGATCACCTGGGATCTGCGTTATTCGTCTACCAACA
>JAAEOI010000218.1 GCA_024244665.1 Bacteroidota bacterium
ATTGGCTATGTTGGAAATGGCGATTTCTGCCTGTAATACTGCAGAAAAGTACATTGGGATATGTGGTCAGGGACCCTCGGATCATCCTGACCTGGCTAAATGGCTGCTGGACAGGGGGATAAGCAGTATCTCGTTGAATCCTGATACTGTGGTGGATACCTGGCAGCATTTGGCAGGATAAGATTGTCTCCGCGAAAAGGATCGAGTGAAAATTGGGCAGGATGCATTTCCCCCGAGGGGATGGCCCCAACCCTCTGGCCCGACGAGCATTTCATAACCCGGAGTACTAATGACGTTCACTATCAGGCAGGTCCGGATGCACTCTGGTTCATCACCAGCAGCTATGTCGACCCTGCGGGTTTTGTGAACGGCTCCTCTGGGACCTGATGGCGGCGAATGTCCGGTGGGGCCTTGTGGTGCGCCAAAAGACGCGCGTACCGCCGGGGTTCGTTTTGGTACCAATCTTACTTTCTTCGACCGGGATACCCTGGAACTGATCCTGTCTGAAGACGATTATGGAGGCGATGTCACCGATGGTAACCGTTCACTCCCCCCCTCTTTCCAAGTGCGTTCTGAGGGTAGGAAGAAGGGTGAGCCTTCCGAAAACGTTCATAGCAGGGATGCTATGACCGAGCCTACATGGATGTATTCACGGCGTTTTTCGGAAGGCTCACCCTCCTTCCTGCCCGGAGTGTGAGTAGAGGCTGGATTTCCAAATAATGGGGGGAGTGAACGGTTACTGTTAATTTGATATGGTATCGAGTAGGAGCTATATATTTATAAGCCATACTTCGGAAGATGAAATCTCCCGAATAAAACCCATTGTTGAAATTTTGATAGAAGAAGGTGAACCAGTTTGGATTGACCGTCCCGGGTCAGGAGAGGGTTGCTTTCAATTCGAAGAAGCTTTCATAGCATGTAATGCAATTGATAATCTCGACAGCGGCGAATCTTGGTCTGATAGTATTCAGTCTGCTATTCGCCATTCCGGTGCAGTACTTGGATGTCTGTCAACTTGTGATGGATTGGAGAAGCATGAGCGAACTGGGAGGCTATTAGGTAATGAGAGCATTATAGAAAAAGCCAGGCCCAGTCCCCCGTGATAATGGCTAAGCTTTATGCTTGAGGAGGTGGGAAGAATTAAATATCGTGTCCCCAGAACTATTCTAAGCCTCAAAATAGCCAGTTGTTCGGGTCATTATTCTTATATATCCGCATGTTAGCTTGGTTCGACCCCGTTCTGCTGACTCATTATTCGATTCGTGAGTTCGTCCAGTGTACTGTCCCATCCATTGAGCCATTTGATCTTTTCACTTTACGCCAGTAGGTAAGGAGGTGGCTGTCGCCACCCCCTCCCTGTTGTCGCAATGGGGTTAATTCCCCATATTTAGCCTGAAG
>JAAEOI010000219.1 GCA_024244665.1 Bacteroidota bacterium
AACCATGGGAATATGGGTGCCTGCATAATAGGGTGAAGCTTTTGCCCGATGGTAGGCCATGCCCTGATCTGCTGTAAAGATCAGCAGTACATCGTCATACAGATCCATCTCCTTCAGAACCTGCACCAGGGCAGCTGTACTCTGGTCGGCCACTTCCACACATCCGTAATACTCCTGAAGGTCCTTGCGCATCAACTCCGTATCAGGCAAAAATGGAGGCACCACAATCTTCTTCGCATCGGGCAGCTCTCCCAGATGGTGTTTCAGATGCCATTCGAATGGCCTGTGGGGCGTAGTCACATTGACCTGAATGTAGAAAGGATTATCCCCCGCCTCTTTAATTAAAGTCTTCAGCATGGAGGCGTAACCAGCTGGACTATTCGTCTCGTTGATCCGCCCGTCAAACTGGTATTTCCAGGGAAAGGACAAATGAAACTTTGAGGTGATACCTGTGTAGACTCCAGCTTCGGAAAGCACCTCGGTCAGGGTGGGGATATGTTCATGAACTCCAACATGATCAAGGATTTTGGAAGGGTTCCTGCTAAACTCTGAATCGGGATCAGTTAGCTTAGGAGCATGTGTATTCCGCCAGTGTCCATTGGAATGGGGATACATTCCTGTAAGAATCGAAGAACGTGAAGGTGAACAGGAGGCACATGAGGAAAAAGCCTCTGTAAACAGCACACCCTCACCTGCCAGTTTATCCACCGCCGGTGTTTTGATCCCTTTGGTACCAATACAGGAGAGATGGGCTCCCATATCATCGGCCAGTATTAATACGACGCCACGCTGCCCGTGACTTAATCCAATGATAAAAGAGAAGCAGCTAATTAAAAAAAGTCTTTTCATGTTCGATGTTTGGTCAGTATTGCAAGTATTTGATTTGTATCTGTAGTTAATCCACCTGGATGCACTTTCTATTTTGAATTTTTACCGCATCAGGATCTCCTGGTATATTCCAGGTTGCAGCAGCACCCTGATATTTTCATCATCCACAGGCCATTTGAGGATCACCAGTTGTTGCTGGTAGGAATCCCAGATGAACTCCGAAGGACTATAGCCATTTCCGGGTTCTACCACTTCCAGCCCTACATTTTTAGTGGGGTCGTAAATGACCATGGTCTCTCCTACTGTCACTGTAAATCCATCCGGATAGTAGCGGTCTGCCGGTATAAATATTTTGGATGCACCTTTCGCATTTTCGGTATGAACATCCAGCACCAGGCTGCGGTTGGAAAGATCAAAGGAGAATTCCAGGATATCCCCTGCTATGCACTGCGGATAAGGTCTGGCAATGATGTCGGTGATGTATTTCCTTTCGATGGTACCCACGCCCTGATTGTCTTTGAATATGGACCAGGTGAAGGGCCCCCTTTCGCTGGTTCCGGCAAACCGGGTTCCGGTAAACCAGGCTTTAACGGTACCCACACCCAGGCTGTCGAACAGATGGGCGGTCTCCATATAGAGATCCTGAAACTCGTACTGCTGGGTCAGACTGGAATCCACAGGATCGTAGGTGGCAGGGCCCCACTCGCCGAAGAAAATGGGAACATCGGATAGTGCCGCATCTCTCTCATATTGTCTGATCCAGCTCAAAAAGCGGGATTTGTCCAGATCGTAGATATGCGGGGCATACATGATGTTCTCCCGGTCGACCGGGGTTTGCATGACTACGAATGGAGGATGGTGGCTCTTTCGATCCTCGTCATTGACCAGAAGAGGCTGGTAGAGGCATTTTTTCGCCGGGTTGATCAGATGGCTTTCATCCATAAGCCTCCGGTAGAGGGGAACCAGGTATTTGGCCTCCATCTCTGCATAATCCTCCTTCATCTCCCCTTTTCGGGGTTCGTTCAGCAGATCGTATCCAAATACTGCCGGCTCGTCTTTATAACGTACCCAAACCTGCTTCCAGGCCCCTGTTAAATGATCGTGTTCCCCATTCTCATTCTTCCAGAAATCGGCCCATTCAAATCCCTTGGTCATGTAGACGGTCAATTTGAAATCGGTTTTCAATCCAGCATTTTTTCCCATCTGAACCAACGAATCCAGGTGAAGCAGGTAGGATTCCTCCAGCAAATTCCCAGGATATCCCCCCAGGGCACCCAGCCTCAGACGGATCACCTGAAAGTTGGCACCCATCCTGACCATCCTGTGATAATCATTGGCAGTATAATAGATATTCCCCTGTTTGTCTTCTGTATTGATCACAAAACCGCGCGGAATCACATGCCTTCCCTGCTCATCACGGATGGGGTGTTTTAACTGTGCAGTGGCTGCGGTTATCATAAAAAGTGTGGCAAAAATAGTCAGTGTAGTTCTCATTTCTCTTCAATTAATACCAGTACCGTGCGTTATTACTCGGACAATTCCCTTCCTTTATGTATCTCATCTACTACCAGGGTTGAAGGTGATCTTGCTGTCAGCTTAAACTGCAAACGGGCTGTGATTCTATAATCGCATTGTCTTACCTCCCGATACGGGTATTGCTTCTCCGTTCAGATAAGTCGATAAGGCATAAAGCATCACCACCTCACTGATTTCGGTCAATCGGGCTTCCCGTTTCAGAGGCACTTTGGTTCTGGCAACTGTATCATCGGAGATCTTATCTACAGTTGTTCTTCTGGCATTGGCCAGATCCAGCCAGTATTGTTTCTCAACCGTAATGGCGGTTTTTTCAAGGTAATCCGGCTCAATCAGCCCCACCCTTACTGCCTGGTAGTCATCTCCTGCTTTCCACTCCTTTGCCAGGGTTCCCAGCAGTCCCCTCTGGGCTGCTTTTGTGCCCGCATAGCCATCCTGGCCCTCAGACCCGACTGAAGCACAGGATCCAATCATAATAAGCGCCGGGTCAACTCCCTTTACCAGTAGAGGATAAGCATAGGCAGCGCAATAGTATGTTCCTTTAAAATT
>JAAEOI010000220.1 GCA_024244665.1 Bacteroidota bacterium
ATTTGTTTGGTTGTGATTCATTAGCTTGCTGAATCTTTGACGCATACAGTCCGTCAATAATAAACAGCATTGTATTTTCTCCCAGGTATTTATGCCCCATCAGGTCAACCAGTGTATTATAGGTACCCATGTCCCTTCCGGCCACGCCCCAGGATTTATTGGGGGCTTCAAAATCATGTACCGCAGCGTAGGCATGAAATCCAGCCGCACGAGGTGGGGATAATTTCGGTTCCTCCGGATTGCTTGCGATTATAGTCCCAACATGGTTTTTTGCACACAGCGTGATACCAGCCAGATTATGTCCTTTCAGTACCCCTATGTTGATCAGGTAGTCCGCCTTACTGACACATTCTGGCAGGATAGTGGGATTTCCACCACCCTGTTCCAACACAAGGTCTTCCGACCAGTCAAGCACAGCACTGCTGTCAGCTTTAAATATTTCCCGTCCCTCTTCTCCTGTTTTATCGACAAATCTCAGGCCAGGATGTGCTTCAATGCATCTATCATAGATCATTGCAGGTATTAACCTGCTATTGTCATAAACTGTTATGCATGAATCGGGAACCCCGGCATTTTCTACCAGCTGAGTAAGCACTGCCAGAATAATCTGCGGAGAAGCTATACTCCTCAAATGTGTAATTTCACCATGTGTACTGCTGACATTAAGATTAATCTTAATGGCGATTTTCTCACCCTCCTGGTAATCCACAGGACCCTTTCCCTTTCGTTCATTGAAATTTTTAAAAAGGGCATCCCAGGCATCCCAGTTTGATGTGGCACCTGTATATCCGTCCATTGCCTCTGATATCATGTTACTGACAACAGACTGGCTGGTATTTTCGTCATCAAAGAAATGTCCATTTACTTCATCCCATGAGGTAGCATCCGGATCATAATTCCAGACCACCCGGCCCGGAAATAACCCACGGGCGGTTCCTATTGGCGAATTTGGATCGTCGGTGGGGATAAACTGTTCTGCAATGCTTTTTGCCTGGAGGGAAATAACTGTTCCGGAAACGGCTAAGTTGAAAGTTGCATAGGAGATCACTGCCAGGAGAATAAATACAAGACCAGGAAGGTACC
>JAAEOI010000221.1 GCA_024244665.1 Bacteroidota bacterium
CTCCAGTTCTTTAAATGTGCATCACCATTGGCAAGCAGAATATTTACCAGCAAGCGCCTGGCAAACTGCTGAGCATCGGCTAACCCATCACCGGAATAGTCGTAAATTACCTTACCAATCTGCTCATAATTGGCAGAGTCATATTTGTTATGAGGGTACTTCACTAGTACTTGAGCAAAGTCTTCCATATGAATTCGCGTATTGCCCTCTCGATCAAATCGCTTGATAGCAAAGGCCAGCCTTTCATCAGGAAGATTGATTTGCGGTAGATTATCCAGTTTATCCAGTTCAATGAGTTTGATATCAGGAATATCAACTCCTGCCAAAGCTGCCAGAGACATCGATGTAAATTCGTTTAAAGGCACATCCTTATGCTTGGTGGATGGGGTTTTGATAATCCAGTCACCCAGATCACCTTTTTGTGGCAGATTGTAGCGGCCATCCATTTCCTTCATGGAAAACTTCATTTGAATGCCAGCTAGAGAAAACCTGTTTTCCTGGTCATTAGCTTCAAATTTGATTGCTTCAGCTTTGTCATGGGTAGCCAGTACACTGGCTGGCACA
>JAAEOI010000222.1 GCA_024244665.1 Bacteroidota bacterium
CGCCCACATTGATCATATTGGCAGGGTGCCGGACCTAATCGATGCGGGGTTTTCCGGCGAGATCATCTGTACTCATGCTACGAAAGCACTGCTCGTACCCATGCTGCATGATGCTATGTCCTTTTCGCGTAGAACCGACAAGGATATTCACCGCCTGGAAGCTCTTATTGATGAACTGTCATGGGGGTTTGAACTACATGAAACCTTTGGTCTTAAGCAGGGAATCACCTTCAAGCTGAGCAACGCCGGGCATATCCTTGGGTCGTGCTTTATCCTGTTTACTTTTCCGGTCCAGCGAAAAGGTGAATCGGCTAAGCTGAGTGACTCGAACGATTACCGGGTGATCTTTTCGGGAGACCTTGGCTGCAATGATACCCCCATCCTGCCGGACCCTGATCCACCCGAAGCCTGTGATCTTCTGGTAATGGAAGCCACCTACGGCAATAGAAGTCATCCCAGTAGAAAGGATCGGGTTGAGACCTTGCGGAAATTGCTCAACAAGGCCCTTGCCGACAATGGGATTGTTTATATTCCCGCCTTTTCCCTGGGGAGAACCCAGGAGCTGTTGTACGAACTGGACAGGATCCAGGTAGAGGTTCCGGTGTTTGTCGACTCCCCCCTTGGGCTTAAAATCACCGAAATTTATTCAAGCCTCGATGGCTTTTGGGACAAAGAGGCACAGGGACTTAAAGCAAAGGGTGATCATCCCTTCGATTTTAAAGGCTTATATGCGGTGAAAAAATTTAAGGATCATAAAAAGTTACTGGACATCAAAGGCCCGGCTATCATCATAGCCGGTAGCGGCATGTGCACCGGCGGACGTATTGTCGATCACCTGAAATACGGGCTTGAGGATCCGGCAAATGACATATTTTTTGTGGGATACCAGGCAAAAGGTACACCCGGCAGAAAGATGATAGAAAAGAAAATGCCAGTTAACGCGGGTATCCATACCCTGACAGCGTATTCGGCTCATGCTGATCAGAAGATGCTTGTTGACTGGGTGCAGTCCATGCCTCAGCCGCCAAAGGAGATTCGTCTGGTCCATGGGGAGTCTGAGGCCCGCCGGGGGCTTGCCTTGGCGCTTGGTATTACAGCTAATTGAGATTAATACAAAGGATTTTATCGTTCCCACGCTGGAGCGTGGGAACG
>JAAEOI010000223.1 GCA_024244665.1 Bacteroidota bacterium
TCATGCAAAATTCTACTCCTTTATTCTCAGGTTTTCATCTCCAGACACTACGCAGGAAGCCCCGCTCAGAGGGCGGATTTATGCTGAAAGGGGTGAGTAGTTACCACTAAATAAAGAAATCCATATCATCATTCTTGTTATTCCTGGATTCAGTCAAGGACTCATCAGCAACGAATTCGTTGTCGGTCTTGAGGGGATCTTCCCCAGGTGGGATCTCAACAATTTGGGAGTCTTCCTGCGGTGGTGTCTCAACAATATTCTGTAAACCATTCAGGGAGTCCACTTCAGGGATCAGCGTCTCAGCAGCCTGCGACGTGTCAACATTGAAATGTTGAATCAGGTTTTGCAGTTCAACCGAAAAACTTGCCAGTTCGTTACTGGCCGCCACCGTTTGCTTTGCACTTAAGGTGGTAGAGTTAATTTTATCACCGATATTAACCAGATTTGTGCCCAAACCAGTGATCATCTGATTCTGTCCATCCACAACATTAACAATGTCCTGACTCATTTTGGAAATAGCACCGCTTTCAACTGTTATTTGCTCCAGGGATATTCCCGCCCCGGTGGCGTGCGTGACAGTTTCTGCAGCTTTCTTGCGGCTGCAGTTCATGGCAGTAACAGCTTCACGAGCATTGGTTTGCAAATTGTTGATCATCTCCTGGATCTCATGTGTAGAAATCTGGGTTCTCTTCGCCAGGCCTCTGACTTCATCGGCAACCACCGCAAAACCTCGCCCCATTTCACCTGCCCGTGCGGCTTCGA
>JAAEOI010000224.1 GCA_024244665.1 Bacteroidota bacterium
GGTGATCACGGGATGCCCTTCCCAAGGTGCAAATCCAATAACTACGACTCAGGTGCCCGGATACCCCTGGCTATCCGCTGGGGTTCGGGGCTGCAAAAACCGGGCAGGGTACTGGATGATTTTATCAGCACCACCGACCTGGCCCCCACTTTCCTGGAGATGGCAGGTGTTGAAGTTCCTGAGGTGATGACCGGGAAAAGCATGCTGAAGCTTCTGAAATCCACAAAAGAGGGCTTAGTGGATCCCGACCTTCGGAGTTACGTATTGCATGGGAAAGAGCGCCATGTACCGGGGCAGGAAGAGGACATGGGCGGATACCCGATCCGGGCAATCCGGAACCATAGCTACCTCTACATCCGGAACTTTGAACCGGATCGCTGGCCCAACGGAACACCCGATTACCTGAAGGCAGCCATCCCCTTTTACTGGCTGGCTGATTGTGACAACGGGCCCACCAAAACCCATATGGTGGAACAAAAAAACAGGGATGAGCACCACGCCGAATTGTGGAACCTGGCCTTTGGAAAACGTCCTGCCGAGGAGTTGTACGACTGTAGAAACGATCCGGAACAGCTGGTTAATCTTGCCGGTGATCCGGATTACAGTGAGGTTCAGGAAGAGATGTCAGCCCTTCTTATGGAGCAGCTGGAACTTACGGGTGATCCACGTAGTGGAACAGTGGCGGACTTTAATTTCGATGCGGTTCCCTACCTGGGACATGGCCCCCTGCATCCGTCCTATAAGTCCGTTAAAAAATAAACAGTCCATCAGAGTTTAATCCCCGAAACTGGTGGCCAGGTTCCGGGCGGTGACAATCCAGGGGTGGTCCGGCGGAACATAGTTGACCTTCCCCGAAACATCCTCAAGGGGTACTGCTTTTGTCTGCTCCCCGTCCACTGCCACCATGATCCCGAACTGCTCATTACGGATATAGTCGATGGCTGATGTTCCCAGCCTGGTAGCCAGCAGGCGGTCCAGTGCCGAAGGAGTACCTCCCCGCTGCAGGTGCCCGAGGATGGTCACCCGGGTCTCCAGGCCGGTGATGATCTGTAGCTCCTCGGCCATCTTGATGGTGGAGCCCCTGTACTCCTTGTCAAGTGCAGACAGCTGGCTTTTGAGTTTTGCACGCCCATCCCCTTCTGTCCCCTCCAGCTTCTTCTCAACGGCCCGGATCTTCCTGGCACCTTCCATGGTGATGGCACCCTCTGCCACAGCCACGATACTGAAACGCTTTCCCCGGCTCACCCGCTCCAGTATGCTGTCTGCCAGCTTATCAATGGTATAGGGGATTTCCGGGATCAGGATGGCATCGGCTCCCCCGGCCAGTCCGGCTCCAAGGGCAAGCCAGCCTACCTTGTGACCCATAATCTCCACAATAATGATCCGGTGGTGACTCGAGGCGGTACTGTGCAGGCGGTCGATGGCATCCACCGCAATCCCCAGTGCCGTGTCAAAGCCAAAGGTCACATCGGTGCCCACAATATCATTGTCGATGGTCTTAGGTAGTGTGATGACGTTGCATCCCACCTGTGAAAGCCTGTATGCATTCTTAATGGTGCCCCCGCCACCCAGGCAGACCAGTACATCCAGGTGGTTCTTATGATAGTTCTCCACAATCACATCGGTCATATCCACGTTCCTGCCACCCATGGGCATCTTATGGGGCTTATCCCTGCTCGTTCCCAGGATGGTCCCACCCATGGTAAGAATACCCGATAGCATACTGTTATCCAGGCGTACCGAGCGGTTTTCCATCAGGCCCCTGAATCCATCCCTGAATCCGATAACATGCATGGAGCCAGCCATGGAGGCTGTCTTCCCAATTCCCCGGATGGCAGCATTAAGACCGGGGGTATCTCCCCCGGAAGTCAGTATACCAATGTGCCCTGAACGAATCTGTCTGGCCATAATTCTAAATTTTGTTTCGTGTAAGTTATGAAATTTCCGGGTTTTTGCCTGTCCGGCCGTCATCATCAGCCACTACAGGATTCGGATAATCTTTATAGACCAGTTTTATTATACACTTCTAAAATCAGTGTTTTCATGCTACTATATGTAGAAATAATTTCAATTCACCACATTTATGCATAATTTAAACGATCCAACTAAACAAGGTACAGATGAAACAAAGAAGACGGTTTATCAAGAGACTTGGAGGAGTTTCGGCACTGCTTGCCATGCCCGTGACTGGCCGGCCGGCCGGGAGAGCCTGTGTCAATGAAAAGAGTGGAAAAACAGGTGACTTTCTTCATGTTGTGTTTTTCTGGCTGAAAGATGATTCCGGGTCAACAAGGAAAAAATTTCTTTCGGAACTCCGGGAATTTATCGATAACGTGGACCTGATCAGGACCAAACACATTGGCTCGCCGGCCGATACGGACCGGGAAGTGATCGACAGTACCTGGTCCTACAGCCTGATTCTCTCCTTTGATTCCAAAAAGGAGCAGGATCTTTACCAGGACCACCCCCTGCACAAAAGATTTATTGAAAATGCCTCTTCACTGTGGGAAAAAGTTCAGGTATACGATTCCTTAAAACTTACTTAAAATATATCCTATGAAAAAAATTATCATTCTGCTTCTCGTAGTAAGCACCATTTTAACAACAAACATCATGGCACAAAACGAATTCTCAAGCAGCCTGATCGGAGTGGGTGTGGTATGCTCCGACCTGGAAGAATCCCTCGACTTCTATCTCAATGTGATTGGCATGAAAAAAACCGGTGAGTTTGATGTCAACGCAGACTTTGCAAAAATCTCCGGGCTCAGTAATGGAGTTCCGTTTCACGTTGATGTTCTTCAACTGGGGGAGGATGGAAATGTCTGGAAACTGATGAGTTTCGGGAAAGAAGCCACACAGCCAAAATCCAAATTCATCCAGGATGATATGGGTGTACAATACATCACCATCAATGTGACCAGCATGAAACCCTTCCTGGAGCGCATCAAGAAACATAAGGTGAAGCTGCTGGGCGAAACCCCTGTTCCACTTGGGAACGACGGGCGTCAATTTGTATTGATCCAGGCTCCCGAAGGAACCATTGTGGAACTGATCGGCCCCGGGGAGTAGACCTGAGAACTTTATACATATGAGGGCAATCCTCCTGCTTGTATTAACTGTTTCCTGTATATTCTCTGCATGTCAGAGGCCGGAACTGGTCCAAGTGTCTTCTGAGAAGGATCAACCGGTATTGGACTATGGTGTCAGCCGGCTTTCCGTACATATTGAGGAGGCTGGAATCAGGGTGATTCCGGATCGAACTGAAGAACGATGCCAGCACCCTTCATCCTATCAAATTCAGCTTCCGCTTTAGGTCCAATGAGTACATGTCCGCGCTGCACCCCTTTTTTTCCCGAGGTGTAAGAGTGGGTGGTAAAATGGAGGCTCATTCCCTCCTCTGCCATATTACTGCATTTTCAGTGGAATTATATTATTTGAGGGTAAAATTTGATTTATGAAGCACCAAATTAAATAGATAAATCATGTTTTTACTAACTTATGCCTCGCTCAATCTAAAAAAAAATGAAATATGTAATCATCGTAATCAGCCTGGGTTTACTGGCAGCCGTTTCGGTGCTCACCACCCAGATGATTACTCTTGCTAAAGAGAACCAGGAACTGAAGATCGACCTGGCCGAGATCAACCACGCACGGTACGGACTGCTAAACGCGGATGAGTGGAAGGAGCAGGTCTCCACGATCCTGGGCAAAAAGATCATAGAGTTTGACCTGACGCCCGAGAACCGGGGAGAACTTGAACAGAGCCTGGAGGTGATCATGTACAGTTTACTGAATGACCTGGAGATCATCATAAAAGAACGGACCTCCGGACAGTTCTCCGCCATGAAGCGGATGGTTGCAAGCATGGTCCTGGATGTGAACCAACTGAGAGACAGTGTCCCCTCCTACGCCCACATGGTGCTGGATGAGATCAACAAACCGGCTACAAAACAGGGGATCCAAACCTACCTGCAGGATAAACTGGGTGACCTTTCGTCGGAGACCTACAGTCTGGACAGCATGAAACCCCTTCGGGATGTACTGGTGAAGTATGAAGCTACCGGTAAGTCGGAGTGCCGTGACTACCTGAAAGGTGAGGTTGCGGACCTTACCAGGGAAATTAACCAGAGGGTGATGATGATCCTGATGGCCGTGTTGCTCATCTTCCTGCTGAATACCCTGGCCATCCGTTCCCCGGGCAGGGCACAGTCCCTGATGCTCATTCTCGCCTCCTTCTGCCTGCTCATCGGCGGCGTCACCACGCCCATGATCGACCTGGAGGCGATGATCGACAGCCTCCGCTTCCAGCTCATTGGTGAGGACGTGATCTTCCTGGACAACATCATTTTTTTCCAGAGCAAAAGCATCACCGACCTGGTGGAAATCCTGATAAGGGATGGCTCCTTCGAGATGATTTTTGTGGGTATCCTGGTGTTCACCTTCAGTATCATATTCCCCATCTTGAAACTGATCAGCTCCTTCATCTGGTCGCTGGGTAAAGAACGCATAAACAGCAACAAACTGATCAGATTTTTCGTGATGAAATCGGGGAAATGGTCCATGGCTGATGTGATGGTGGTGGCCATCTTCATGGCCTACATCGGCTTCAACGGCATTGTGGGCAGCCAGATGGACAGTCTGAGCCAGTCGGCCGATACAGTTGAGATATTCACCACCAACGGCACAGAACTCCTGGGAGGATTCTACCTCTTCCTCTCCTTCTGCATTGCAAGCCTGGTCCTCTCTGAAATACTCACCAGGAAACAAGAGCACCTGTAATGCCCACGCTGCTACTCAATAAGGAAAAATGCCAGCTGAACATTGAAAAAATGGCTGAGAAAGCCGCTTCGAATCAGCTCTCTTTCCGTCCTCACTTCAAGACCCACCAGTCGGCTGAAATTGGCAACTGGTTTGGCGAATTCGGGGTTTCGAAAATCACCGTCTCTTCCTTCCGCATGGCCAGGTACTTTGCCAGTGCCGGATGGAAAGATATCCTGGTGGCCTTCCCCTTCAATCCACATGATCTCCATCATCTGAATGAACTTTCTGTCACCACAAAGATCTCTATCCTGCTGGATAACCCCGATACCCTGGCCTTCCTCGGCAGACTGGAATGCACGGTCGAATTCTATATTGATATCGATACCGGGTACGGGCGGACAGGCATTAAATCAGGGGAGAAGGAGAAAATTGAAGAATTGCTCGCTGTGTCCGGAAAGAATCCAGGGCTGAAATTCAGGGGATTTTACTGTCACGCCGGACACTCATACAAAACTTTTGATAACAGCATAAGGGAGCAGATCCACCTCAAAGCCACAGGCGAGCTGCTGGACCTGAAACAGGAATTCGCCACTTACTCTCCCCTGGCTCTGTACGGGGACACTCCCAACTGCAGCACACAGGATGATTTCACCGGTATCGACGAGATAAGCCCGGGTAATTTTGTCTTTTACGACCTGACCCAGATTCTGCTGGGAACATGTTGTCCGCATGAGGTGGCTGTGGCCATGACCTGTTCGGTGACAGGGAAGTATCCCGAACGGAAACAGCTGGTAATTCACGGAGGAGGGGTTCATTTCTCCAAAGATTCCATTCAGTTTGGTGACAGAATAATATTTGGAGAGGTGGTAATACCCGGTAAGGAGGGATGGAGAACCCCGGGTGAAAAGAACTTCATTACAGGGCTCTCACAGGAGCATGGTCTGCTGGAGAACGCTGGGAGTCTTTTTAACCGGACCCGGATCGGGGACCGGCTAATGGTTCTACCGGTACACTCCTGCATGACCGCCAACCTGATGAGGGAGTACCGGACCCTTAATGGAGATGTGATCAAAACAATTAACTCGTAAGGAGCTAATGGAGGAGCTATGACCGAGGCTTCCCGTACACGTGGTCACCGATCCGCCGGATCCGTTCAGTTTCCTCCCCGGTAATCGGCCCCGAATCCAGGGTCTCCAGGTTCTCCTTCATCATTTCGTGGGTGCGGGCACCTGTCATGCATATATCCACCGCAGGGTTGCTTAGCACATAACGGTAGCACTCCTTTGCTGTCAGTGGCTTCTCTCCGGGAGGCATTTTACCCTCTTTCAACAGCTGTCCCCACCGGGTGGCAGTAAATGAGATCATCCCCGGCCGGTTCTCTCCGCCGCAAAAGGGGAACACATCCTTCTCCGCCCCACTGTTTGCCGCATTGTACCTTACCTGGAAAATATCAATTTCACTATCGACCAGCTTCGGGAACAGTTTCCGGTTGTGGCCTGACAGGGCCAGGTGGTGTGCCACTCCATCCTCCTTCAATTGGAGGCCAAGGTTCATAATATGATTCCTTGGTTTTGAAGTATAGTACCCTAACATTAAAACATCCACGTAATCTAGACCCAGCTTCTTCAATCCCTTATAGAAATGGTGTTTCCCGATCAGGCGCGAGTGTGTATACTCCATCAAACAAACCACCAGCCTGTCGCGCTGACCCTTCTCTTTGATGTTCCGTATCGCCCTGATCATCTCTTTGGAACGGCCCTTCCCAAAACTGCCCATCACAAAGTAGTTACAGCCCCGCTCAAAGGCCTCTTCAAATGCAGCTGCGGGAGCGCCGTAACTGGATGACATCCCAAGTCTGCCCGTTTTTAGTCCGGTCCGGCCCAGAATGACCGGCACATTAAAGTTATTCATTGAAGTAAGATAGGGAAATTATCCGGTGGTTCCCAATGCACTGGCAATGGCATTGAAGAACCTCGGAGCAGAGCTTTTTTCATCAGATCTGCAGGCTACGGTTTAATCTAAACCGAGGCTTTTGATATAGGCTTCATTATTGGATGGTCTGCCCAGAAACTCCTCAACCACCTCTACGATATCTCTCTGTGTGCCGTTTGCCAGGATCAGCTGGCGGTAGCGTTTGCCGGTCTCTGCATCTGTGAGTCCGTTCTCCTCAAACACAGTAAACATATCCTGTGCGTACACCTCTGCCCAAAGGTACCCGTAGTAGTAGGTGGGGTGTGTATTGATGTGGATCCAGCATGACTGGGGATGGGTACCCTCCACATATACAGGCAGGCTCATTTCCTTGTCGATCTTCCTCCACAGCTCATCCGTATCCATCTCATTTGCCGGATCGAATTTGTCATACAGGATCATGTCGTAAACACAGTTCCGGAGCGATCCCATTGCATCGAGTCCCGATGTGATGTTTTTCGCAGAGAGCATATTGTCAAACAACTCTTTTGGAAGTACCTCACCTGTCTCGTAATGCCTTGCAAAGGTGCTGAGCATGTCATAATCCCATATCCAGTTTTCGAATATCTGGGACATCGCTTCGGCAAAATCCTCTTTCGAACCTGCCTGCCAGGCAAACTCCCCTTTATAGGACATATTGTCCATGATGTGCCCGAATTCATGGAAAAGGGTACTCAGTTCTCTATGGCTGATCAGTGAAGGCAAACTCTCAGTGGGAGCCGGGAAATTACCCAGGAGCATGCAGGTGGGAACCTCCTGTCCGTCAGCCGTAAGTTTTCCGGGAGTAATCTCAACCCCATAAAACCACGACTCCTTATTAGGCCTTGGATAAAGATCTAGGTAGAAGCGGCCGGTAACCGCATCATCTTCCAGGACCTCATATAGAAGGACATCCTCATGCCATACTGAAGGATTCGCCACCCTGCGGTACTCCACACCCAGGCACTCCGAGTAAATGCTGAGCATTCCCGCAAGGCACTGTTCCATTGGAAGGTACTCCCTGATCACTTCATGATCCACCTGAAACTCCGAAATTCGCAGCTGGTTCGCGTAGTAAGCCCTGTCCCATGGATTCACCATCTCCTCACAATTACAGCCCTTAACCTGGTTCCTGTAAAGCTTCAGGACTTCAAAGTCCACCTTTGCCTTTTCGCCTGCACGGGCAATCAGGTCATTCAAAAAACTCCATACCGCCTCAGGATTCTTCGACATCTTCCGTGAAGTGGTATAGGAGGCATAGGAATCATAATCCATGAGTCGGGCCATGTCGTAGCGTTTGCTTACCATATCGTCCAGGATATCCAGGTTCTTCTCCCAGCCACGGTTCGAATATTTCACGAGGAAAGCTTTTCTGGTCTTCTCTATTGCAGCATTATTCAGCACCGGGCCCAGAGTGGCAGGCATAACAGGAATATCATATCCCCCCTCAGCTGCCCTGTAGCTCTCTCTGAAATTTTCAGGTAGGCCTTCGGCCCCTGCTTCGTCCAGTTTCAGCACCTCATTGGCCGTATTCATATTGATGGAGTACTGGGAGGAGAGGTCGCTGATCTCAGCCTTCAGTTCCTTGAATTTGGCCAGCTTCTCAGGTTCGAGGTTTACCCCCGCATGTTCGAAGGATTGTTTCACATCGTCCACAAAAACCTTCCTGTGTCCCTCCAGTTGTGTATATTCTACAGTTTCTGAGAAAGCAAGCATTTGTTTGTATACCCCCGAATCGGATGATAGTCTGTTATTGAGCGAATCGAGCAGCAAATACCCCTCCAGCCCTTTGGTCCTCGAAATGGAATCGGGCGATACCCAGTAAAACATAAAACATCTGGAACTGGCCTTGCCAAGATCATTGATCACCTTATCAAATGGCAAAAACACATTGTCAAATCCGGGTGCATCGACGCCCCTGATCCCATCAAGGCTCTTATCAATCTGCTTCAGGGTAATCTCTGCATACCGGGTAATATGTTCATGGGTCACATCTCCATACTGAACCACTTTGTTCAGCTCATTGAAAAAGGGATTCCCGGCGGTTCCGTCGCCGGGACTATCGGTTTGATTACATGCGACCATAGCCATCAGGATTAATAAGGTAAGTATTGGTTTCATCGTTGTTTTTTTTTTGATCATCAAAGATAGTGATTCAAATACTACAATTTGTAATTTGCATTTTGCATAAAGCTTGTACCTTTATCTCATAAATAAAAGCATACAATATGAAAAAGTTATCCATTCTCGCTGTCGCTTTACTCATCGGCTTCCAGGGACTGATCATGGCGCAATCCGAATCCATCTTCAACGGAATGGACCTTAGTGGCTGGACGATCTACGGGACCGAAAAGTGGTATGTCGAAGAGGGCTTGCTGGTGTGTGAAAGTGGTCCCGACAGGGAGTACGGCTACCTGGGGACCGAAAAGGAGTACAAGGATTTTGAACTGACCCTCGAATTCAAACAGGGTGCCGACGGAAACAGCGGGGTATTCTTCCGCTCCTCTATCGAAGGAACTAAAATCACCGGGTGGCAGGCCGAGGTAGCCCCTCCGGGAAGCAATACCGGGGGAATCTATGAGTCGTATGGAAGGGGATGGTTAATCCAGCCCGACCCGGAGCTGGACAAGCACCTGAAATTCGGTGAGTGGAACACAATGAAGGTCCTCGTAGTGGGTGATAAGGTAGAGACCTTTCTAAACGGGCACAAAATGATAACCTTAACAGATGAAAAGATCGGCAAAACCACTGGGAAAATAGCCCTTCAGATACACTCAGGCGGCGGCATTAAAGTTCAGTGGAGAAACCTGAATGTCAGAGTGATAGAATAGCAATCCTTGATTCATCCCTGATTGCATCCCTGATTGCATCCAACAGTAGGAGGAACCACCCCATTGGAAACAACTCAGACCTTAAACGGGCTAAGCCCGAATCTCCTTTACAAATCCTTCAGCCGGGCCTTCAAAGACTATAAAATGCAATTGAACCAGGCTGAACTTGAATGCATGCTCCGAAGGAGAGGTTTCCAAAACGGAGTCTGACTGATTTCATTATTCTGGACGCTTTCAAGCAGACATACTTGTGGGGTACGCTGTTATTGAGTCCTTGTCGGGCGATATTACCCGGATAGCTGCGGATAAAAATCCACGTAAAACTACCTGTTTGTCTGCATGCATATTCTATTGCATAACAGGTGAATTCACTCTTTTACCATCACTCCTATATCTGTAGTTTTGCTTAAACAATGGATACAAAATCGACCACTGTGATCAGTCTCCGATGGATGGATATACAAAAACAGTGTTCCACCTGAGCGGAAATGGAAAGTGGACCGATGCAAAAGCAACACTGCTTTCATCATCCCAGAAATGGGTGTTGTATATCCAGAATAAAGACTCTGTCTGCCTGTTTAAAGGCCTGTGCTAAAGCGATAAATTCCCTTTCCAAAAACATTTAATTTGCCCACTGTTTACATTGCAGGGGGCTTTTTTTATTGCTATTTTTCACTTATGAAAGCACTGGTAAAATCCAAAGCAGAAAAGGGCCTGTGGATGGAGGAGGTCCCCGTTCCTGAGATTGGCCCCAATGATGTTTTAATCAAGGTATGCAAGTCGGCCATATGTGGTACCGACCTCCACATTTATGACTGGGACGAATGGGCGCAGAAGACAATCCCGGTTGGAATGACCATCGGGCACGAATATGCTGGTCACGTTGCAAAGGTGGGAAGCGAGGTAAATGAATTTAAGGAGGGGGATCGTGTTACCGGAGAGGGCCATATCTCCTGCGGGCACTGCAGGAATTGCCGGCGGGGCAGGCAGCATATCTGCGAGACCACGATTGGTATCGGGGTAAACATAAACGGCTCATTTGCCGAATATGTGAAGGTTCCCTCCTGCAATGTCATGAAGATAAATGCTGAAATACCGGATGAGATCCTCTCCATTATGGATCCCCTTGGAAATGCAACCCACACAGCGCTCTCCTTTCCCATGATCGGTGAGGATGTGCTGGTAACCGGCGCCGGATTAATCGGCAGCATGGCTGTGGCAGTGGCACGATTTGCAGGGGCACGCTATGTGGTGGCCACCGAGACCAGTGAATACAGGGCAGGGCTGGCCAGGAAAATGGGTGCCGACCGGGTGGTTAATCCCCTGAAAGAGAACCTGAGAGAGGCCATGGACAACTTTGGAATGATCGGATTCGACATCGGGCTGGAGTGCTCCGGGGCCCCGGCTGCCTTTAACCAGCTGGTGGATCACATGTATAACTCCGGTAAAATCTCACTTCTGGGTATACTACCTTCCTCCACACAGGTGGATTGGAACCGCATTATTTTCAAGGGGCTTACAATGAAGGGTATTTATGGCCGTGAGATGTACGAAACATGGTACCAGATGGAGCAGATGCTCATGTCAGGACTGGATCTCTCCCCCATCATCACACACCGCTACCCCATCGATGAGTTCCAGAAAGGATTCGATGTGATGGAAGAGGGAAACTGTGGTAAGGTAATCCTCAGCTGGGATTAACTGAACCATTGTTGAAGTATACCTGGTTTCCCGTGGTATTCTCCCTGCGCCCAAATGCACCATCCCCATCATTGATCAGCAGAGAAGTCAATATCCGGTTTCTGCTCGGATGTTTCCGGCTCACAAAATCTCTTCAATGACCTCTTTCATGTAGCTCTCTTTCTCCTCCATGCACTCAATCAGTCTTCGCTGAACACGGCTTCGCACAACATTGTGCTCGGGATATCCCACCTTGTAGTAGACATCACCATTCAGGTAGTCGGCCAGAAAGCGGATCCCCATAATGTAGGTCATCAACACTGGGGCCAGGTAGTAATATCCGGCTTCACCTGGGGTGGTGATCGACTTTACCTGGGACAGGTATCCCCTTGCAAATTCCCTGTAGGCCAGGGTAGAGAACTCCACCTTACTAAGATCCTTTTCATCCTCTGCAGCCGAGTTGGAGATGGTCCTGATGGAGTCACCGAAGTCATAATAGAGGATTCCCGGCCCGACCGTGTCAAGGTCAATCACAGCACTGGCCTTCTCCCCCCTGAACAGCAGGTTATCAATCTTTGTATCATTGTGGACAACCCTCTGCGGGATCTCCCCTGCATCAACCATCTTCTCAATCACCATAAGTTTCTCCTGCCGCTCCTTGTAGAAATCAACAAGCTCCTGAACACTCTCTAACCTGCCGGCTCTGTCTCCCTTGATGGCTTCATCAAGTTGCCACACCCTGAAAGAGAGCCTGTGAAAATCCTTTATAGCTTCAACAAACTCAGATGCATCCAGCCCGGCGCAGCT
The DNA here is from genome assembly GCA_024244665.1 of Bacteroidota bacterium. Next base: position 12,030 of record JAAEOI010000224.1, read on the forward strand.
CCTTGCAAACCAACCGTATCCGTTTCCGGCCTGGCTCGCCTGCCACCCTTCAGTCACAATCCCGATTGAATAGGAGTCGGGGATGAAATTCATCATTCTCCAGACACCACCCGACTCGTCGGTATGTAGGTATCCCCCTATGGTAACAGGAATAAGCAAGGGAATTACCAGATCAGATTCACAACTCTCCAGAAACTTCTGGATCTTAATATGGTTATCAACCAGTCCCACGGGGTTTGTAAAGACTGCTATATTGATTTTCTGAAGGATACAGGCTTCCGTCTCTCCTTTAAAAACAACTTTGTAGGTGTCGTTGATATGCCCGTTTCCATATGCATTTGCCTCATCGACAATCTTTCCGGGGAAGAATTCTGATATGATCTGTTCTAACATCATGCTGCTTTTATTAGACTGGTAATTTTAAACATTTCTTAAAATAAAACCTATAGGGGAAATCGTTTTTCATAAAATAATATGGCCTAGAAGGTAAGGGTGAAGGTGGTTTGCTCCCCCTCCCGCGAGCTGACGTTGATTGAGCCGCTGTGCATCTGCATCACATGGCGGGCCAGGCTCAGGCCGATTCCCGATCCCATTTCCATTGAATGAAAGAAAACAGGAAGAGTACTCCTTTTTTTCATTCCAAAATATTTCATGTAAAGGTCCTTCACCAACTAAAGGTCCTTCATCCAGACTGCTATGTGTTCGAATTTCATGAAAACTAAGAAAATTATTTTCTTCCTTGACATTTGAAGCATATAGGCGTAAATTTAGGGGACACCTATATCGAGCCGTCATGAAGAAATACGTCTATCTTTGCATCACGCCCGAATCACTCATCGCATCGCATCTCCCCCCCACTGAATTCGGAAGCTATCTTGCCACTGGCACCCGGAAAAGACTCCGTGGACAGGCCATATTCATGGAGGTTGATGCAGAAAAAATGCAGAACCTTCCCATGGATTATCTGGATGAAAGACTTGTTCCGTATGACAATGGGGAACCAAAGCGTTCGCTCTACCTGTCGATTTACAGGGCCCTGGAGAATACACCGCTGGATTCCATGAAAAATCTCTACCTTGTCACCGATGATGGAAAAGTACTGGAACTCACACCTGAAACTTATTCACTCCGGGAGAAGAATGTAATCCATCTTTACCAACAGCTAAATCCTATCAGCACCAGGATTGCCAGCAAACTATCTCCAATCGAGTTCATCTCTTTCATCACCAACCCTGCAAAACCGGTTTCAGCCCCAAGGATCTTTATGGCTGACCTGAAACTGAACAAACTGGCCAGAGATCCAAAGGCACCCATTCACGACCTGCCCTACCCAAATCCTGATCACCTGAGGTCTTGCCTCTCAACATTGATGGAGTCCGGAGAACGGCAGACCAAAACCGTGATCCGGCAATTCAAACGTGATCTCTCATACCGCACTATCAAACATGGATTTTTCGCAGGGGATCAGGAGAACTACCTGTTTTATCCTTTTCCCTCCACTGAAGACCTGGAAGGTAAGCATTACTCATGGTGGCGTTCAGCGCTGACCCTGTGTTTCTGATGGAGTAGTTGTAAACAAAATCGGTTTTCGTTTTTCTTATTAATAGGGAACTATCATTAAAACTCACTGCCATGCCAGCACTTGTAACACTAGCCACGTATGAGCAGCCAAAGACTGCTTATTTCCTCAAGGAAAAACTTGAGAAAGAAAATATCGATTGCTTCTTTGCCATCACAGGCAGCACCGTTGAAAAGTGGGATAAAGTCCGTGTCCAGGTTAAGGAAGAGGATGTGGAAAAGGCCATCAAAGTCATGTTGCGCATTAAAGAGGAACACGACATGGATATTGATCAGATCTCACCCGCCGGTCTTTTTCGGAGAATCATTGTTCCGACCGACTTCTCGGAGGGTTCGGAATACGCCTGCCACTATGCGATCCACCTGGCACAAAAGATAAAGGCCGAGATAAAACTTCTCCATGTGTATAAAAATCCGGCCGCCGATCTAGGCATAAAAGAATCGGCAACCTACCTGGACTATATCAAGAATACCATACACGATGCGGAGAAGAAGGCGAAAAACGAAATTGTTGCCTTCACCAATAAAATGAAGGCCTACATGGGTGCTCAAAAGATAAAGGATGTCAAAATCCACTCATCCATTGTAATGGGAAATATCGTCGAAAAAATAAAGGGCATCAGCCAAACATACAAAACCGACCTGATTGTCCTGGGAACTGTGGGAGGGAGTGGGGATTCCAAAAGCATTTTCGCAGGATTGGCTGATGCAATCATCAGTGGACTGGAGATTCCTCTATATGCCATTCCCGGACCCTGTTCAGCAAAGGATTTTGAGAATATGGACATCCTCTATGCCACCGATTTTAATGAGAAGGATCATAAATCACTGGAGCGACTGTTGAATATAGTAGAGCCGCTGGATAAAAAAATAACCTGTATTCATATTGATACGGCTCACAATCCCGCTAAAAATGAGCGATTGGACGAGTTAAACGAACAATTACAAAAAGAGTATAGCCAGCACAATATTCAATGCCTTCTCATCGAGGATGAAGATATTTTTCACGGCATTAAAGACTTTGCGGACTCCTACCAGGTGAACCTTCTTTCATTTACCGTCCATAAACGGGGTATATTTGAGAAACTATTCAAACCAAACCTGTTCAGGAAAATCCTGAAGGAATCCAACCTGCCCATCCTGCTTTTCCCTTCCTGATCATTTGTCCCTCGTCGATGAAGTTTCGGACATCCTGGAAATAAGTAATGACAGTGCCTACCGTAGAATCCGCGGAGAAAAACCACTGTCCCTCCACGAGGTCCAGAAATTATCCCAACACTACAATTTTTCGGTGGATGATCTGACCGGAACTAAGATTGATACAGTAACTTTCAAAACCAATTTTCTCGCCGAAGGGAACTACTCCTTTGCCGATTGGTTAAATAACTTGCTTTTATTTACTCTTGATGCTGGAAAAACTGAGGAGGCTGAACTGGTGTTCATCCTGAATGAACTCAACATTTTTCACATCATTCAGATCCCTGAGTTATGTGCATTCAAACTCTTCTTCTGGCAGAAGTCAAACCTGGATTTTCCCAAACTCCGCGACCAGCAGTTTTCCCTTTCCGAACAGGATGAAAATATGGTAAGTATTTTAGAGGAAATCGTTAAGAACTATGTGCGGATCAAAACAAAAGAGTTTACCACTACAGAGTGCCTTAACAGCTACCTGAAACAGGTACTCTTTTATTCAGAAGCGGGTTACTTCAGCACGAGGAATGATGCCCTTATTTTATGTGAGAAACTGCATCAACTGGTGGATCACCAGCAGAAGCAGGCTGAACTCGGATACAAGTTTCCAGCTGGAAAACCTCAGGTGGGTAACGAAGGTAATTTCCAGTTGTTCCATAATGATATCATACTTGCTGATAACACAATCCTGATCAAATCAGGGGAGAGACGGACCTCCTTTTTAACAAGCAATGCCATAAACCTGATGTATACCCATAACAGGGCGTTTTTCGAATACAATTACCGATGGGGACGCAACCTGCTTTCAAAATCAATACCGATCAGTGGTACAGCGGAAAAAGAGAGAAACCGGTTCTTTCGGCAACTTCACGAGCAGATCAACAAACTGGCCGAACAGATATAAGAGATTTGCATAGTTTCATTTTCACATCATCGGGAATGGGGTTGTTTTAGTAATTTTTACCAGCCCCCCCCTGTCTTCAGTACAAAATCCGATAAACAGTCCGGATAAAGAATCTCTTCCCCTTAAAACCGCAGTTTTTGCCAGTGGTATTCCACCACGCTTAAAAATCCATTTCCATTAATAATCTGTGCCACATACATTTGTAAGAGTAAACTTCAATGTTATGACTGACAGCCTGACCACCTTACTGCTTTTCCCTATCCTGCTCGGTTTACCAGTATTGATTATCCGGCTGGAAAGTAAATCTAAAATCATACGGTGGATCTCGCCCATCATAATATGCTACCTGGTCGGGATCATTATGGGCAACATTCCGGGATTATCCTTCAATAATGAGATTCTGGAGGGAATCACCAGTATATCGGTTTTGCTGGCAATCCCCCTATTGCTTTTCTCTGCGAATTTCTCACGAATGATGAAGCAGGTGAGGCCTGCATTGCTCGCATACATCCTGGGAATTTTTGGAGTAATCACCTGTTCGGTGCTGGCATTCCTGATTTTCAGGGATCAGCTGGCACAGCCAGGTGCTGCTTCAGGGATGATGATCGGTGTTTATACCGGCGGGACATTTAACATGAGCGCCATAGGTATTGCACTGGGCGTGGAGGA
>JAAEOI010000225.1 GCA_024244665.1 Bacteroidota bacterium
GGGGAAAATGGTGATAAGGTGGACAGGTGCATGACCTGTCATATAGATGAGGAGGAATTAAAGACTTCACATCCTGCAGAATTTCCTTTTGATCTATATGGGTGCAGTGTATGTCACGGAGGTCATGGAAGGGTATTGGATGAAGAGTTAGTACATGAGGGTATGTATTATGGCCGAAGGGATATGCAGCGCAGATTGACATCGGCTAAAACTTTGTTCGAGTTTTGGGATGAATTAGCAGAATTGGCGCTTGAGGAAGAAGACCCCAGCCAAAGGACCGTAATGGGTGATTTTAAAAAATATAATATTACCGGGGATAAGGCCATTTATGTAGGTAGTCAAAAGTGTATTAAATGCCATGCAGGTCTGACATATCCACATGTAGAAAGATGGTTAAGGATCAAGTTTAAGTCCCTTGACCTTGTGAAAAAAGCCCCTGATTATATCGCCGGTGACGAGGAATACCGGAAGACATGTTTAAAGTGTCATACGACAGGATATGATGAAGCCACTGGAGAGTATTCCGAGGAGGGAGTTACCTGCGAGGCTTGTCATGGTCCTGGAGAAGTATATGCTTATTTTATGGAGATCGGGAAGGCATCTGAAGGGCAAAAGATTGCCAAAGTAGGCACGTATGGTTCACCTTACAATGTGTGTGGGCCTTGTCATCATTCACGTGGCCATGAAATGCGACTTGAATTCTTCCAACAGGCAAAGGGTACTTCGGATGAGTGGTTTTTCCCCCAACATAC
>JAAEOI010000226.1 GCA_024244665.1 Bacteroidota bacterium
AACATCCAGAGCAGTGGTTGGTTCATCAAACACAATGATATCAGGTTTGCAGGACATGGCCATGGCCACCATGGTTCTCTGGAGCTGCCCGCCTGAAAGTTCGTGGGGATATCGGTATCCGATTTTTTCAGGTGCGGGTAAAAACAGACGTCGATAAATCTCAATAGCTTCTTTTTCAGCTTTATCATAGCTCATTATCCCGTGGTGGACAGGCGCTTCAGCATACTGCTTTATCACACGATGGGAGGGGTTAAAGGAAGCAGCCGCACTCTGGGCCACATAGGCAATTTTTGATCCCCTGACCAGTCTCAAATCCTCATCAGGCGCATCAAACAATTCGATCCCGTCAAGGTTTATAGATCCTGATGCAAGTCTGCATCCCTGGCGTGTGTACCCCATGGCGGAAAGACCGATGGTGGATTTACCGGCACCGGATTCACCGATAAGTCCAAGTACTTCTCCTCTTTTTAAATTAAGGCTGATATCGCGAACAATGGGTTGCCATCGGTCTTCGTAAAATGCTTCAATATACAGGTTTTTTATTTCAAGCAGATTGTTCATCT
>JAAEOI010000227.1 GCA_024244665.1 Bacteroidota bacterium
TATTTCCCCTGTCCCTTGAGGAATTGGATGACACAGACCTTCTTATCATGGCCAAGAGCCCGAAAAGCTGTCCCGAGCGCCGCAGTTGTCTTACCTTTACCGTTTCCGGTATTCACAATAACTCTTCCACTTTCAGGCATATACATCTCCTTTTACGGATGTTGGTTTCATAGTCCAAATACTGTACAGGAATTTGCAGTAACAATACCAGATAAGGCGGAGACAGGACAGTTAATCGTGGTAAAACCTATACTTTAGTGCCTTACTCCTGAAAACCTATCACTCTTTTCAGTACCCCCTGGAGGGGTGTTTGACATAAATCCATCCATATTTGCCCCTCTGCACGGATTTTATCCGTACCTGTATCGCTGTTGATTTCCCGTCTTTCAGAGAATTCGGTAATCCATTAATTATCGGGTTGTTATTGTCAACAAATCGAAGTAATTATACAGGCCACTTGTGGATGGGAGATCCAATCTGATCAGTCGCACCACTGGACCTCCCCCAATAATAAATACAGCTGTCGGAAAACCGTCGAGCCAGAATATAATTTTCAAA
>JAAEOI010000228.1 GCA_024244665.1 Bacteroidota bacterium
GAGCAAATATGAAATTCAGGTACTGAACTCCTATGAAAACAAAACAAATCCAGATGGCCAGGCCGCTGCCTTTTATGGGAACTTTGCTCCCCTGGTAAATGCTTCAGTGAAAGCAGGGAAATGGCAGGTTTATGATATTGTTTTCCTGGCCCCAAAATTCACTGACAAAGAGGAGCTGATTGAACCCGGCTATTTCACTGTATTCCACAATGGCGTTCTGGTGCAAAACCATGTTGATATTACAGCACCCACGGCCTCACATCTTGAAGAATACTCTCTTTCAGAACCTGAACTACCCTTAATGCTGCAGGATCATAATAATGAAGTCAGCTACAGAAACATCTGGATCAGGAAACTTTGAAACATAAGCCAGGCGGCACTCCATCCACTTGATGCCACCATGCCAATTTTTATACCAGGTCGTTTACCCTCAGACAGGGTGTGCCTAATTAAAAAAACTTTCAACCCTTGCCATTTCAGCAAATCGTAAAAATAGCGTTTGTGCACTGTGAAGCCCGATTGTATCTGAACCATTAATCTTTACCAGATTATCCTCCATTTGCATAATTCCCTTTGAAGTGCCTGAATCTTGCAAGAGTAAATCATATAGCCATTTGTTCTGCTTATTATTTAATTTATCCCCTACAATAACATATAGCTGATCACTAAGTGGTGGCTTTTCAGGAAAGCCATTGATCAACTGAACCTGACCGGGAATTAAGGTTTCAAGCTTAAAAAAAAACTCTTCGGAATCTGATACACCTGAAAAAACAGTTACTTCTGAAACTGCAAGAGCTTCTACTAATTCAGCAGGATCTTCTAATAAAGAATATGCATTCAACTCGGGTGTTGGAAAGTTCGCATGCGATGCCAGCATAATCGATTTCCATCTCCAATCATGATCAAAGCTTAAAAATCCAAACTGGTCATATACACTCATTGAAAATGCGAATCCACAAGCACCATCAGCCCCGCCCCGGCGTGCAGCAGTAATTGCACGAATGAATTGACTGGGTCTGGAATAAGTAGGGGCACCAGGCAGAAACACAGCCCTGTGGGCTCCTGCATTTTTCCACCTGCGCATCATATATTCAATCTGATTATAATCTTCACCGTAATAAAAAGGGAGAACTGTCAGGTCTTCTCCTAACTTTGATACTTCCTGTAAAAACAGATCATGGTAATCGAGAGGATCTATGTTGGCCAGATTCGGAGTTGGCATATAGAACCAGATATTGCCCTCAGGATCATTGCTACGTACATCCGCTAAGGTCGTCCGCCATTTATCCACAAAGCACCGGCTCCAGTAAGCCACCTTCTCCTCCATTGTAGCCGTGCCCATAGGTTTTCCAAATTCCTTCTCAAAATCCAAGGTTGGCCGGTCAGGATACCAATATGAATGATCCTCGTCCTGTCCATAAGAGTCCGGATATTCAGAGGGTTTAAGTTTAGCTGAAAACAGATGATCAAATTTTGGTGGTAAGCCGGTATCATAATAACCTCTACCTGCAACAAGCATCTCCAGACCGAGTTCATGACCCCGTTCGATTATTTGTCTGGTTTTTTCCTCATTGTCCCCTCCGTGGGGACCCGCAATGGCAAGGTTTCCCCCCCAGGCTTTTAGCTTCTCTAAATCTTCAGATGCCCGGGGTCCGGAGATACAATGCAAGCCCCGTACTTTAGGATTTTCCAGCTTCCGAAACAGATCTTGAATCCCAATACGCTGATCCGGATTGACAGGTGCAGATCTGACTTCAACAGGTATAATATTTGAGAATTCTAACAGGTCCAATTCCTTTGTAGAAATAGTATTCAAAAAACTTGTCTCCTCCATTGGCTTATCAATTATGTGAATACTATAGTTAAACACAATTGATTCTCCAGGTTCTAAAGTGGCAGAAAAATTTTGTATGCTGACCTCCCAGGCATTTAATTCCTGATCCAGATTGTAAGCTAACTCAGCTCCTTCAATCTGACTAAATTCATAGCCGCGTTCCATTCCCGAAGAAAAGGCAAAAAATGAACTTGCTTCACCACTGGCAGGAGCTTCTATTTGTCGATAGTTTCGAGAGCTGCCTGCACCAAAAGAACTCCAGTTAAAATCCTGGGCATAGGACACATCAACGACCACATCCCTGATTACCTGACTGCTTTGATTGGTTGCTTTTATAAAAACAGGTACATCCCGGCTGCCTTTGGTAATTACAAAGTGATGCTCCATCAGAACAGGCGACCCGCTGCCCTTATTGCTTACTTTCAACACATCGGATTCTTTGATCCCGGCCAGCTCAAACCCTTCATCTATCCGTTTCATTCTATTCACAATTTTTGCATCAGTGCCCCTGTATTTTGGATCACCACAACGAAAAGGGAAATTCTCTTTCTCTCCATTCATCGAGAAACTGATGGAACTTTGATGGGCCAGCTCTGCCGAAGAGCTATAAATAGATACAAAGCTGGATAGTGGCCAGTAAGGCAACCTGTAATCCTTTAGTGGTCTTCCTTCCATCAGTCCATGTCGCAATGCCAATTCACCGTTGTCAATATCGATCACGCCATACATGGCGCGAGACCAATTACCCGACAGTCCAAAAGAGATCGGCATGTTCCACCAGGAAACCCGGTAAGTATCGATTGTATTGTTTGATCCAACATGGGCCTGTTGACTTCGTTCTCGTGAGCAAGAAAGAGATAACAAACAAAAAAGGAGCAAAACAGATTTTTTCAAGGCCTTAGTATTCATCACTTATTTCCTATTGTGATAAAGAACTTTGCTCCCTTACTTTCCCGATTCCGAGGGGCTGCCTGTTTAGCGGCGCACTGCGTCCACTTGATTTCAGCTCCAGAAGAAGTTTCTGAAGTTCCTGACGTTTGTCAGCCTCAGTGAAAAACAGATTTGTGGTTTCACCCGGATCGTTGTCCAGATTGTAAAGCTGTCCGGAAGCATCAGGTGCAGTTTCCGGCAGCGCATATTTACTCATCACCTTGTGGTCATAATTATTACCTCCTGATCCCATGTGGTCAAGATATTTCCAGTTTCCCCGGCGAATCTGAAATTCTCCCCTGAAGCTCTGGGTCAGTAAATAGGGCCTGATCGATTGATTCTTATCCTGTGTCCCCAGCATGGCCGGTAACATATCATAACTGTCCGTGGCATCTTCATCTTTGAGTTTATACCCGATAACTGAAGCGATCGTAGCAAAAATATCCGTTGTATTGGTCATCTGATCAGATACCAGCCCTTTGGGAAATACTCCAGGCCAACGAACCAGAAAGGGAACGCGGTGACCACCTTCCCAGGCGTCCCGCTTCATTCCTCTCCAGCCTCCGGAAGCATCGTGCCCGTAATCCTGGCGCATCCAGTCCACATGCATAATTTCGGCTCCATTATCAGCATTAAAAATAATCAGTGTGTTATCATCAATTCCCATCTCTTTCATCAAATCTATGACACGCCCAACCAGCACATCCAGCTCCCAGACAAAATCACCCCGGGGACCAGCTTCAGTCGCTCCGTTAAACTCAACAGCAGGAAGCACAGGCGCATGGGCAATCTGGGTTGATAAGACAGCAAAGAATGGTTTGTCCGGTGTGTTTTTCCGATGCGCAGTGATGAACTCTCGGGTCTTATCAAAAAACAGCAAATCCGCCTCCATAAAATTGTAGCCTGGTGACATCCAACCCGCGTCATTATCCCATCGCCATTTTCCTCCCAGATTTGGCAGATTGGAGGGATCATGCCGTTCACTGGCAGGAATTGGGACCATCCCATTCTCAATGTAAACATAGAGTGGATCGGTGGTGGGGCAATTCGGTGTGACGAAAGATTCATCAAAGCCTCTTGCATTGGGACCATCAATCAGCGGTGTGCTTTTCTCGTAATCAATGAGTAGTGAGTTTTCAAAACCACCTCTCAGTCTCTCACTATTTTTGTCAAACCAGGTAAGACCCACATGCCATTTACCGAATACTCCGGTCCGATATCCCCTGGTTCGTAACATATCTGCAATTGTGAGTGTCCCTGGCTTTAAATAGCTAGGCCCACCGGGCCCCTCAAAGGCTCCCCCTCCCCGGCCGGTAGACCGGTATATCTGTTGCCCGGAATAGAGCCCGTAACGGGAAGGTGAGCAGATGGTCGACGGACTGTGGGCATCCGTAAACAGAACTCCTTCATTGGCCATTTCATCCAGTCGTGGTGTCTCATAGGCCGATTGATCGTTGTAGCAGGAGAGATCACCATATCCTAAATCGTCGGCATAAATGATGATGATGTTGGGTAGCTCCTGAGCCATGGATATTACCGATCCCCCAATCCAACAAAACAATACTAGAAATAATTTTATCTTTTTCCTTTTCATCTCGTTAGTTATCTAATTCCAATTAGCTTCCCGAATTTCCGCAGCTTATATTTCATCAAACTCATCGATCAGTTCTGTTAATTGTATTACAACGTCAGGATATTGATCCGCTACATTGTCTTGCTCTTCAACATCCTCATGAAGGTTATAGAGTGAAACCGGGAAAACACCTTTTTCCCCGGCATCCCACCCGATACTTTTCTTAATATGCAATTTCCACTTCCCCAACCTAACAGCTTCAGCTTCCCCGTTCCTTGCATAGAAATAAAAGGGACGCTCCTGCAGTCTGGTGCTTTCCGGATCTTGCAATAACTCACTGATATCTGTACCGTCAAGAGACAAATAATCGGGAATCTCCGATCCTGTGAATTCAGCAAATGTTGGGTACAAATCGAGGGTGCTCACCAACTCATTACAAACCTTTCCCGCAGGGATGACATCCGGCCATGCCATGATGCAAGGCACGCGCTGGCCCCCTTCCCATGTTTGGGCTTTTAGACCACGCAGAGGTAAGGCTGAACCAACCCTTGGACCGTTATCGGAGGTGAAAATAAAAAAGGTGTTATCATAAATACCTTCCTCTTTCAAAGTCTTCACAATCTCACCAACACTCCAGTCCAGTTCCATGATGACATCCCCGTATAATCCTTTCTCGCTCTTCCCAAGGAATGCCGGTGAGGCATGAAGCGGAAGGTGGGGCATATTGTGAGCCAGGTATATGAAGAAAGGCTGATCTTTACGGCTTTTGATCTGACCTATGGCTTCCTCTGTAAACCTTTTTGTCAGATAAGATTGATCGGGTCCCTCTTCGATCAATTCCCGGTTTCTGTAAAGGGGAAGCGGCGGGGATTGAAAATCCTGTCTCTTATAGTAATAATTATCCATATCATTGGAATAGGGCACCCCGAAAAAATGGTCAAATCCCTGCATATTGGGCATGAACTTATCCTTATGTCCAAGGTGCCACTTTCCGATACAGCTTGTTGAATATCCCTTGTTTTGAAGCATCTCAGCTATGGTATATTCCTCAGGCGAAAGCCCGTTCTCCGAATAGGGAAAAAGTACAGCTTCATGAAGACCGACCCTTTTGGGATACTTCCCGGTCAGTAAACCGGCTCTTGAAGGAGTACAGACCGTCGCCGGTACATAAAAATTGGTGAACCTGACTCCTTCGCCTGCCAGTTTATCCAGATGTGGTGTTTCAAATCCCTCTGCTCCAAAACAACCCACATCCGCATAACCCTGATCATCGGTAAAGAAAATGATGATATTGGGAAGCTGGATTTGCTGACTGCATGATATAAAAATTAATACCATAGCAAGCAAGGCAAAAAAAGGAAAGACCCTATTCATCATTATATCTTGTTGCGGTATCCCAATCGTCGGTCCGGAAAGATGAAGCAGGCAGAAGATTTATATCGTAAAGTGTCCCGACCACCCAGTTGCGCCATGCATATCGAACGGCTACAGGAGTTGGAACTTCTTCACTATTCACCATAACACTTTTTCCCCGCACAATCTTTGCAGTAGCAGGATAGAACACCCTGTCTTCCCCGGCTATTTCAAATCCGCTCAACTGGTCAAATGTATAGAGACCAGTCTCTGCATTTTTAAAGTTTAGTTTAATCCCGTCATCAGTGATTTCAAATGAATCGTATGCCGGAGATTTGCCATCCACAGCCTCGAAACCATAGCTTTGCTGGAGCGCATTAAACAACAGGCGGTCTGCCACCTCCTTTTTCTTTGGTGGATGAATGAAGAACTCATCTCCTATGTCCATGGTAATGGCAATTCCCGAATTGGGAATCAAATCAGCACACTGCAACTGTGCTTCGCGAATAAAGGCCGAGTTATCGACGGTTGAAAAAAGATCATTGTTATACCAGTATGGAGCGATCTGCACATAATAAAACGGAAAATCACCAATATCCCAACGGGTACGCCAGTCTTTCACCATGGCAGGAAATAACACTTTGTATTTTTCCGGCTCCTGGCGGTTTGATTCGCCCTGGTACCATAATGCACCTTTTATAGTATAGGGAATTAAGGGATTGATCATTGCATTGTAGAGTGCAGTTGGAATGTGATTTGTTCGTTTCGTGATATCCACGCTATCAAGTTCGACTTCCATGTAAGAACTGGCCACCTCGCTGCTTATCCATGCCTGCACACTGCTGCCACCCCATGAGGTGTGAATCAATCCCACAGGAACTCCCAAAATATCCTGAAGTTGCTGACCAAAGAAGTAGGCAACAGCACTAAAATCTGCCACATTTTCAGGTGAAGCTTGTTGCCATGCAGTATATTTTCCTACATCTTTTTCTGGAGTTTTCGACCCTGCCAATTCAACAGTAAACAGACGCAAATCAGGATTCCGGGCAGTTGTAAGTGCCCTCACAGTACCAAAAGTGGGCTGACCGGTATATCCTTTTACAGGCTGCCACATGTTAGATTGCCCGGAACAGAGCCAAACTTCACCAAAAAGGATATTCTCCAGGGAGATGTCGCTTGTTGCACTCGTTATCTGGATGTTTTGAGGTTCCAGGCTGCTCGTGGTTTTCACCTCTATGGACCAGTTGCCCTCATTGTCCGCTTTCACCTTCAGGGGCTCATTCAACCATGATGCTTCAATGCTAATCTTCTCTTTCGCATCTGCCCAACCCCATAATACAACTGTGGTATTGCGTTGTAAAACCATATTTGACGATACAATGGCTGGAAGTTTCACCTCTGCCTGAATGGGCTGAACGAGCAGCAAACAAATTGTTGCTAATAATGCAATTAATGGGTATCTCTTCATTGGATTAAGTTTTAACTAATGTATATATAGCAATTTAAATCATTTGAAAATTCCTTGTTTCAAAACAACAATGCATCGCAAGCAGGAATGCTCCTTAACCATTCTTTCCGCCTGACTTTAACCTGGAGCCCTGGCTAATAAGGGTAAACTGTACCACTGCCAGAATTGCAAAAAAAAGCACATTTTTTGACAGTCATGCCTGCCAGATTAATGCTCTTCTTCAGGTAAGGTTTCTATGGGTATATTTGGTACAATCCAGATATTTCTGAACTGAACCTCCGCCAGGTGATCCTGAAGCATGATGGGTCCCGGGGCACTGCCCTCGGGAAATCCAACCCCTGTTTTTGCCTTGATGATCACATTATTATGAATCACGATGCTATTATGAATGACTGTAATTCTGGCATCTTCAATCTTCTGCTCCGGTTCACTGTTGTCAAATCGTGCTGAACGGAAAACAATATCATAGGTTTCCCATTCGCCTTTGGGTTTACCAACACAAACATCGGGTACCTTCTGCCTGTATAATGATCCACCCATTCCAGGTGAGGGCTCCACATGAAGCGAATTATAGATTTGCAATTCATAACGTTTCTGGATGTATACCCCGCTGTTTGTGTTTTCATTCTCAGGCAGTTTAAACTCCAGGTGAAGCTGAAAATCCTTAAAAAGATACCTGGTCATGGTGCCCTGAATCCGATCGCATCCCCAGGCCGAATCGCCCACTACTTCCATAGCCCCGTCAACAATCTTCCAGCGTACTTCTCCTCCGTCACAATTGGTCCACTGGGAATAATCGCTTCCGTCAAAGAGGACAACAGCACCCGCCGGTGCCGTGGAATAGATGTTTGTTTTCTCCGCTGTCTCCACGCAGCCAAAAAGTGCGATTGCCACACCGGCCAGTACGCTAATTTTCACTATTTTCATCATGATCTTGTATAATTAAAACATTATTAAACCTGGTCCCTGATCACAAAGGGCTCCCTGTACTCTCGTGAGACATATTTGTTTGCCTGCTCTGCATATTCCCCCTTAAACATCTCTTTCTTCGAATCCATATTCAACCAGGGCCCCAGAACAATGGGTTGTTGCTTCAGATTGATGCCATTGGCACTTAAATGCTCAGCTGTTCTTTCAAGGGCATCGAGTACCTCAAAATCTTTTTTGAAAACATCATTTACCTCCTCATAGGAGGCCTCTTTTCCGACCCGGTATGCGATATTCCCCATGTGACAAAGGGAAGCTGACAGGTGTCCCTGCAAAATGGGTGTTTTGATATCCTCCTCTTTCCTGGAACGAACAGCCTTTACAAAATTGAGAACAGAATTGACTTTTTCACCCTCAAACTCCTTGATCTTATTCCCATCATTATCGTATGCAATCTGTTTCCCCATATCCACAAATCCATTCTCGCAAATAATGATATTGGATGTATTCGGGCTTTTACTTTCCCACTCATAGAAAAGCTTCACTCCTTTCTTTGATGTGGCCTTGAAGGAGTCCATAAGCGGATTCTCTTTACTTCTTGATAATCCCCTAACCTCGAAAAGTATGGGAGCAGTCTTATAATCGAATAAAGTAATGCTTGTATTGGGTGTTTCACCATCATCCGCATAATCATACCTTCCTCCGAAGGTGATCACCCTGGAAGGCAGGTCCTGATGCCCCAGAATCCACCGGCACAGGTCAAGGTGATGAGGACCATTGTTCCCAATCTCTCCATTGCCAAAATCCCACTGCCAGTGCCAGTCATAATGAAGATTAATCCGAGGCAGAGGGCCCAATGGAGCTGGTCCGCAGTAAAGATCATAATCGGCGGTTCGTGGGATATAACCTCCCGATTTTTGAACCTTCCCCATGCTGGTTCGACGCTTATACACCCAGGAGTGACAGAACTCTATTTTACCCAGGGCCCCGCTCTGAATATAGTTCACTGCGGCTTCGATCTTTTTAACTGACCGCATATCGTGATCGGCCTGTACGATCCTGTCATATTTAGCGGCCGCCTCAACCATTTTGCGACCTTCCCAGATATTATGAGAGACAGGTTTCTCTACACAAACATCCTTCCCCGCCTGGCAGCCCCACACTGTTGCCAGAGCATGCCAGTGGTTAGGAGTAGCCACCGATATGGCATCAATATCCTTGTTTTCGAGCATCTTTCTGATGTCTGAATATGCTTTGGCCGGGCGGGCTCCCTTGTCGTACATGATTTTCGAACAGCGATCGATGCTGGCCATATCGGGATCACAAAGGGCGATCACATTTACATTTGGAAAGTTCAGGTAGGAGTCCTCAAGATGCGCCCAGGAACCGTGGTTGCGACAACCGACTACTCCAATATTGATGGTTTCATTTGCCCCTGTAATCCTCGACATGCTGGCCGCGGTGGTATACCTTGAAGCCATTCCCAGACCAATCCCGCTAAGGGCAGTAGTTTTAATAAAACTTCTCCTGTTTTGTGTATTACTCATCATTAACTGCTTTATAGTGTGACTATCAATTTTATTTCCAGATTGAATTCATTTCAGAGACCTCAAGACTTTTTACCAAAAGCTTACCCCGCGAATTGAATAAAATTCCTGATTCATCCAGGGGAGGCTGAACCTGATCTGTGATATAGATTCTGCCGCCGTCAATAAATGCTTCCATGGAGGTGGCATCAATCAGCAATTCAATATCAAACTCATAAACACCTGGTTTGACAGTATGATGGGGATGATCATTCAGCGTCCCCTTGTACCCGTTGAAATTTAATATCTTGTTTCCCCTGAAAGAGATGTGGAAGCCAAGATCTCTTTCCAGCTCGATACTGGCTCTGACATGCAGAAAACCGGGTGTGATCTCCTTTAGCCTCCTGTTTGCCTCATCCTGGCCCAGGTTTTTCCACTCCCAGCTCCTTTTGTGCAATGACTCCACCTCCCCGATGGGATTGTGAAATACCCTGACTCCTTCCTGAGTGGTTCTCAGACTGATTTCTGTAGGGAAGCAGATCATCTGGCTAAATCTCATTCCCGGATGCTGAGTCCTTCCCCAGGCCATCTGGATTCGTCTGCCATCGGGGACATTATTGAAAGTCTGGGCAGCGTGAGCCAGTCCATAGGTCACCTTATACTTCCCTTTTTCAGGGCTAAATACTTTGCCATCAAAATCCCCGATCATATAGGAATTATCCACCCCATACATCACCCATCTGGTTTGATCCGGGTCACCATCAACCGGTAATTCGAAAAGTTCCGGACACTCCCAGAATCCCATGGTATGACTTTCATATTGCCACTTTTTAAGATTCTTTGAAGTATATATGCTGACTCCATCCAGTTCGAAAAGAGCCATTACCCACTCCCGGTTTGGCTCATACCAAAATACTTTAGGATCGCGTGTCTGGTAGGAATTCCACATCTCCCTGCTATCAATAACCGGATTTCCCTCATATTTTGTAAAAGTGCGACCCCTGTCGTTACTATAAGCTACACATTGAACTTCATGCCTCGGTTCAGATCTGTCGGCTGTATAAATCGCCACCATCACGTTCTCTCCCCAGCCGGAAGTATTGTTTCGATCAATAACTGCAGATCCTGAGAACATGGTCCCAAGCTGGTCCGGATAAAGGGCATCATCTAACTCCTCCCAGTGAATAAGATCCTTACTGACCGCATGTCCCCAGTGCATATTTCCCCACTTTGTCTCATAGGGGTTGTGCTGGAAAAAAAGATGATACTCCCCTTCAAACCATACCAGTCCGTTTGGATCATTATTCCATCCCACCCGGGGTGTAAAGTGAAACTGAGGACGCAATGCTTCCCTGTAAAGGCTGTCCTCACCGGCAAATCGATCCGACTGATAGATCTTGTCAATCCCGGTGGCCTGTGCATCAAAAATCACCGAGAGTATTTTTCCCTTATAGGCAGAAACATCTGTAAAAACCCAATAATCAATATTTTCTCCAGCCAATCTGATCTCAGAATATGTTAAGGTATCCCCATCCAGTACAAATTTCATCATCTGCCTGTCCTGGTCCATCTCTACAGGATAATTAAGATATTGCTTTTCAATCTTAATACTACGGACTACCTCCTGACCATAAAGATTCCCAAAGGTCAGACTCATGAACAGGCCTGATGCAAGAAAGAGTGCAAGAGGTATTTTCTCAATTTTCAGTCTTTTCATTGCTTATATCTTCATTTGTCTTAGAATCCAACGATTCATCATCACCAGTATAGTCATGATGATGGCCCACTGTGCAAGGCAGGTCGTTAAGCTGTAAGTACTCAGGGGATTAAACCACTGATCGACTGTTGCAGATAGGGATAGCCACCAGACCAGAAGAACAGTTGCTGCAATTGGGATGAAAAATTTCATCACCAATTCCCACCAGACCCCAAGTTTCCAATCATCCTTATTGCCCAGAATTTCGACCTTCCGAATGCTAGATAAGCCATGCCTGATAAAAATAAAGGCCATGAAAGCACCCGAAAGCATCAATGCCAGTCCCCATACAAAGTCCTGATTGCTCAGGATATTCAGGTTCCGGGCTGAGGGGATACCAAACAGGTAAGAGATTAATACAACACTGAGGATGGCAACAGGCCGTTTCATACCTCCATCCATGAGAATGCGGGTTGGCAATTCCACCTGTGCAATCAAGGAAGAAAAACCGGCAAATGTTAATCCCAGGAAGAAAAGAATAGAGAGGGGATTCCCAAAAAGCATGCGGGCAAATAACTGGGGCATCCAGATAAAGGTTAAACCGGTTGAGGCCGGTCCACTGGTTCTCATAATCTCCAGGATTTCCGGCTTTGCCATTCCCATATCGGTTTGCAGAACAGCAAATACGGTCCCGAAGATCATCATACCTGCCAAAAGGGAGATGAGATTATTTCCTATTCCGGTAAAAAATGCATTTTTGACGATCCCGAATTTTCGCTTCATATAAATTGCATAGGTCATGAATAAGCCCCATCCGGCACCGGTATCCCATGCATTTTGTGTAAGTGCCTGAATCCATATTCTCGGCTTCCCCAACTGGCTCCACTCAGGTTTGAAAAGATAGGCAACTCCATCCCAGGCACCCTCCAGAGTAAGTGCGCGAATAACACTCAAAACGAGAATAACCAGAAGTGTGGGAATGAGTACTTTATTCACCTTTTCGATGGAAGCCACCCCCTTCCAGATCGCCAGGGCCCCAAAGCCCATGGCCAGTGCATGTGAAACCAGGGGCCATCCCCCAGCCTGGTAATTGTTCCAGATCTCCATGGATGCCGCCATGGAAGTCGGGAGAGGGTGGGTGAGGGTGTAGATGAAATAGTAGATGCACCAGCCCACCACCACAGAATAGAAAAATGTGATAGCGGTGGCAACAAAAGCGACAAAAGCTCCCATCCATGCAAACTTGCGGCCGGCAGTCTTGATGAAGGTTCCAACAACCCCGCTCCTGTATTTCATTCCAAGCGCATACTCTCCAATGATTAAAGGGATGCTCCACAGAAACAGGAATGCGATCCAGGCGACTAGAAAAGCTCCTGCACCTTCCTCTCCCCCGTTTTGGGCAACAATCCTTGGGAAGCGCCAGATATTCCCTGTCCCGATTGCAATACCCAGGGCACTGAGTATAAATCCCAATCGGGATGAAAAGTGTCCGGCCGGTGCTGCATTATTGCCTTTTGACATAACAATGAAGTATTTAAAATAAGAGGTATATATTCCTGTGGCAGAAATTCATGGAGTGTGCATCATTCCAGCTTTGAAATGTAAACATAATATGCACCCAGGGAGAGGTCCTCAGGACCTGTAAACCATGTTTTCAATTTTGTCTCCCCCTTCTCGAGGTTCACTTCGAAGGCAGCCGCTTTCATCCCTTCCATGACTGGCAGCGAGCTTTCAAGTCCCTGGATTTCCAGTCGGGCGTTTTCAATGTTCAGAGCCTTCCCCGGACCAAAAGGTTCTCCTCCCGGAATCGGAGTTGTTGAAGCCGGAATTCCTTCACCTATTGCCCGGCCTGCCTCTTTGGGCCAGCGCATCAGCTCCACCTTGTATTTCCCCGATTTCATGACTTCCACATCCCAGTATCCATTAAGTAGTGGTCCGCGCCTGATAATGCTATGTGCAAATGGAGGTGTATCTTCTCCCCCGGGTCTTGCGGCCCTGGTCCCGTCAGCCTTTACTACCTCCATCCAGTCATGCGATGACAAAACCATCTCCGGGGCCTCATCTGCCCCGATCCGGATATAGGATCTGGTCTTATAATCGGAGAATACGTCCTCAAACCAAGCCTGGTAGAGCGCTCGCATCTCCTTGTACTTATCCGGGTAAATTGCAGCTACGTTCAGCCTTTGTCCCGGGTCGGTTTTCATATCATATAATTCAGTCCCGTATACCAGCCGCCACCTCTTTTGCATCACTGCAGATCCCCTGAAATGCTCGGGTTCTTCCACTCGTTGTGAATCGACAAAGAGGGTTCTCCATCCCTTTTCCCATTTCAATTCACCTTTGATATATTTCCAGAGGCTCATACCATCCAATTTGGAACCATGCTCCTTCTCCAGACCACACATCTCAACCAGGGTGGGTAATATGTCAATATGGGCAGTGAGGCCGTCAAAATCCCTGCCTTCATCAATTCCGCCATCGGGCCAGTGGATAAAACAGGGCACCCTGTGCCCTCCATCGTAAGGGCTGCCCTTCTTCCCACGCATACCTGCACCATATCCATAAACTGTGGGCAGACCATTGTAACGGTGTCCGTCAAGGATTACGCCTGTGGCCGTACCATTGTCGGTCATAAAAATAAATATGGTATTTCTGTCAAGATCCTGCTCCTTCAGATAGCTTCTGAGCTTGCCGATATTCTCATCAATACAGGTGATCATTCCATTAAATCGCGCAGAAGGGATCAGCGTATCACCCCTGTAAGGATCGGAATATCTCTCTTCCACATACAGTGGACCATGGGGTGCATTGGTGGCGATGTAGCAAAAGAAGGGTTCATCACTGTTTTTCTCTATAAAAGACTGTGCTTCCCCGAACCAAACATCGGTACAATAACCCTCATATTGTCTCTGCTCTCCGTTGTCATAGTAGTGATCATCAAAGTAATCGTTGTCCCAGTAATCATTGGTATTTCCAATGGCCCCACCCCCATGGTAGACCGCTTTCTGAAACCCTACATCCATTGGCCTTCGGGGATAATTGTCACCCAGATGCCACTTCCCGAACATGGCCGTGGAGTATCCATTGTCTTTAAAAACCTGTGCCATGGTGGCATCCTTCTCCCGGAGCAGTGTTCTTCCTGTAACTGTATGCCAGACCCCTGTTCGATTATTATATCTGCCTGTCATTAATGCTGCCCTTGTGGGAGCACAGGTGGGTGAGACATGGTAATCCGTAAGCCTGACACTCTCCTCCCATAAATCATCCATATTCGGAGTTTTGATCCATGGATTACCATGACTGGCAAGATCGCCATATCCCTGATCATCTGTAATGACCAGGATTACGTTTGGTTTCTTTTGATCCTCACTGCAAGAGCTGAAGATGAACAGAAATCCAAGTAACAAGATGAATGATAGTCGCCCCTTCACTGTGCCGGTCTTAATTGGTATAAAACTCTGTTTTTCATTTCTGCAGTTTCTAATCTATATCTTGATCCACTCACAGGGGAGCGATGACTCAGGCTAGAGCTCTACAGGTTTCTTCTTTCTGTAAACTACATAAAGGATTGAAAATCCAACAATCAGAATCACGGGAAGAACGCCAATGCTTTGAAGTGCAACCTGTGTATTTTTCACTTCCAGTATGCGCCCCATCACTGGCAGAAACATGGCTACTGAAACAAATCCGGAACCCCCAAGCAGTGAAAGACCCAGGGCGCCGGTTTTGGGAATATACTCCGAGGTAAAACCAAGCATTGTGGGCCAGAAATAACATACACCCAAAGCAAAAAATATGGCGCTGATGATGGTTAAAGCGGGAGAATGGACCACACTAAGGGAGTAAATGCCAATGGCAGAGAATACCGAGGACAATAATAAAACGCCAACCGGATTGATCCGGTGAATTAATTGTCCGGCAAAGAAACGCCCCAATGCCATAATACCAGTGATCAGAGCCAGAATAAGCATAGGGCTTACACCTGCATTTGCCAGAAGCGCATTAACCCATTGATTTGTAACCAGCTCAGTTGAAGAGGTCAACAACATAAGCGAAAACATCACAGGGAAAATAACATTCTCCCTGTGAATAAATCTTGCCTCAGCAATGGAGATTACCGATACAACTCCGATCAGGGCCAGATACATCCATCCTTCCGGGAAAGTAACCAGGTTAATGGCAAGCAGAATCATCAGGGTCATGGATGTAATAATAGTATAGGGTGCCCCAATGGCCTTTAACATTGCCCTGTAGGTGACTCCACTGGTAACCCGTTCTGTTTCCGGGATTTTTTGTCCGAAAAAGAGAAATCCGTAAATGGCCAGTGGGATGAAGAGTAAGCCGGCATATACCTGCCAGGTAATGGCCATCTTATCCATCATAAAATAGGCCAGAAGACTTCCAATCAAAATTCCTCCGGGAAACCATACATGAAAGCGGTTCAGCATTTTGGTCTTATTCTTAGGATAGAGTGTTGCGACAAGCGGATTAAAGGATGCTTCCACACTCCCGTTTCCCAAGCCGATAAAAACATTGGCCAAAAATAACATCTCCTTGTTTTGGGCCAGAATAAAGACAACAGCACCAATGAGTTGTAAAACAAATGCTGCCCATACCAGAGTTTTGGTTTTTACAATATCAATAATAAAACCACCCACAACCATGGCAATTGTAAATCCCCAGAAGGCGGGACTGAAAGCCCAGCCAATGGCCTCTTTTGACAAACCGAATATTCCTCCATCCTCAACAGGACCAAAAATCTCTTCGATTTTTGCCCTCATTGCAAAGGTCAGTGAGGTTACTAAAAGCGCAAAACAACTGCCTATAAATAATCTTGATTTGTTGAATTTCTGATCCATAATAGTTGGTGTTTTTTAGTGGCACAATTTATTTTTAGGTTGATTTATGCTGAATTCCAGGAACCGGCACGGGAAATTCCATGTCGCTGTTCCCAAGAGTGTATTGATCAGGTCCGAGCTTAAGGGTTGAGTTCATCATCTGCTCCCATGTTGTTTTCTTTCCTGTAAAAGCAGAGATCCTTCCCATGATGGCGGTCAGGGTTGAAACAGCGGTCTGTTCTGCCTCCTGTACCGGGGTATTGTTGCGGATAACCGTGACAAGATGAATGTGTTCCTGTACATAGGGAGATATCTTCACCGTACCGGTGGATTCACCATTTGAGTCCTTTGGATAGTTGTATTCCCATTTCACACTTCCGTCCAAATTGAAGATGGTGTTCTTACAATTGGTATATCCTTCTGTTCCCATAATGATCTCGCCAATTCCATTTTCACATCCATCCATCTGCCGGGTCGAGCTTTGAGAGTGAAATCCCTTTCCAAAATCAAAATCGACATTAAAAAAATCATATTGATCACCGGTCACCCTGCGATGCCGACCACCGAACCCAGTGGCACTGATCGGGTTACGCCCCACAAACCAGTTAATGATGTCGATGTTGTGTACATGGGTATCGAGGAAATGGTCACCACTAAGCCAGGTGAAATTATTCCAGTTTCTCAGCATATACTCCATATCGCTCCAGCCCTCTTCACGGGTACGGAACCATACGTGAGACTGCATCCACCATGCACGGGCCGACACAAGATCGCCGATAGCTCCATTTACCACATGTTTATAGGTCTCAATATAATCCCGCCCATGTCGTCTTTGGGTTCCCGTAATAATGGTCAGGTCCAAAGCGGCTGCTTTTTTGGATGTAGCAATAATTGACCTGGCTCCCACCGGATCCACACAAGCAGGTTTCTCCATAAATACGTGCTTCTTAGCCAGCACGCATGCCTTTAAATGCTCTGGTCTGAAATGCGGAGGAGTGGCCAGGATGACCACATCCAGATCGGTATCAATCAGTTTTTGATACGCATCAAATCCTGAAAAGCAATTTTCCGAAGCTACCTCAATTTTCGCATTTTTCAATTTCTCCCGACAAAGCTCCACCTTATCCGGGAAAACATCTGCCAGTGTACTTATTTCCAGGTCGTTACCGGCGGCAATAAAATTCAAAGCCGCACCTGTGCCCCTGTTTCCGCAACCCACAAGACCGGCTTTAAGCTTTTTGCCATCAGGAGCCCTGTCAAGCATAGGTGGCAATCCCAGCTCTTCATTACTTAATTCCTTCTTACAAGAGCTTAGAGCACTAACCCCGAGCGTTGCAACAGCCCCCACTGCAGCTGTTTTACCGATAAAAGAACGTCTATCCATCTTATATTTTTTATTTTGTTTTCAGTTGTGATGTTTATGCGATCACTCATCATTATATTCACAGAGAACCCTGAAACCCACATGCTTGGCATCGGAGTACCACCAAATACTTTTGGGTATCTGGGGGTCTGTCACGAGCCAATCAGTAGTTCGGGTAAAATCCCTGTTTGAAACCCTGACCTCTTTTGCCGAATTTCTAAATGATCCACCCCTGATTGAGTGTTCTTCTCCATTCCTTGGCCCAAAGGGATTACTTACCAAATCTCCAGGATATTTCCCATATACAAGGGGATCATAGTAGTCAATACAAAATTCGGCAACATTCCCAAGCATGTTTTTCAGTCCAAAAGGATTTGCCTGTACAAAGTCCGGAGGCTGGGTTTTAAGCGGACTGTTCTCCTTATAAACTATATATGAATTGATTACTGAGGTATCGGGTCCGAAAACCTTACGCCAAAGGCCTTCTCTAACATACTTTTCAGGACTTGAATCAAAAAAATAGGGGCCTTCGGTCATGCCCCGGGCCGCATATTCCCATTCAGCCTCTGTAGGCAGGCGGTAGCTTTTACCAGTAACCTGGCTGAGCCACTGGCAATATACAGTGGCGGCATAATGGGTCATGGTGATGGCTGGCCGGTCCGCTGTGCCCCATCCCTGATCGGGAGCGCCCCATGGAGGTGTAGGACCAGATATTGCATCGACCTCCTTCTCTTTTGCTTTTTCTCCCTCTTTTCGTCCCTGCGAACTTGTGGCTGCAAAAAATGCCAGGTATTCATCCCATGTGACCTCTAACTCTGCCATCCAGAAACTATCAACCTTTGCCTGCCTCGCCGGAACTTCATCGCGCTGCATAAAAGGAGTACCCATCGGACTTCCCAAAACAAATGTCCCTCCCGGAATCGGGATCATATTGAACGAAACGGAACTCCCCGGAATTTGCTCCTTGTAAGGCACAAATCCCTCTACTTCTGTCGGAAGGCTATAGACCTCGTTGTCGTCTGCCAGGGATCCGAATCCGATATTGGCCGAGTGGGCCAGGGGATCATAATGACCGACATTTATATGGCAGGTAATACAGCGTTTCTGATCTGCATCAAGTTCATATCTCAGATGGGAATCTCCACCCTTATCGCTGAGGGTAGCAGGGAAAAGGTTGGTATGGCAGTTCACGCAACCCTCTTTATAAACGAAGTGAGCAGCCATTTCGGGGGAACTCTTTATTGCCCAGTCGATATCAGCAGAATCTTTAAAATATAATCCATAGACATCTTTGATACCATGTTTGGCCTTTTGTACCGTATATTTTAGAACATTCTCCTTTAAGGGAAGGTGGCAATCGACGCAATGCACTCGTACTCCTGAACTGTTATTTGTGTGGGTCGACCATTTCCATGCCATATCAGCATCGGTATGAATATGGCAGCTCATACAATACTGATCCGTAGATGTAATTTTATATACCTTTTTCATTCCGGCAAAAAACAGTGTCGCGATTAGGATCCCTACAATCACTGGCCAGGAGAATTTCAATTTGAATACCTTTTTCATTCTTCTATATTTTCAGGACGAAAAATAGTAATTCTATCAAAGAATGACCAGCCTCTGAGGTTTTTCTCGGGTGAAAATTCTCTATTTAGTTCTATTCTATCCATATATTTTCATATTCCTGAGTTAGTCCAAACTGATCCAATGGAAATTCCCTGAAACCTAAATCAAATGAAGGAGAATGAGGACCCAATTTAAAGGAGCCCTTTTCCGGATCCTCAAATAAAGGATCAGCAAGTATTGAATGCCTGTCAAAACCAAGATTTTGCCATTCATCAAGGTTCATATAATTATTTCCTGCAGCCGAATTCCTGCCTCCGCCATCCACCCTTGCCCGGAACTTTCCGGAGGTAGTGAAATAGAGATTAGAATCAAGGGTTGCAATCCATTTACCCTGTTCCGGCGTACCGATAAAATGAAAGACTTTTTCGCTGGTAAGACCTGAAAAGAAATTATAATCCTTTGTTGGATTAAATTTTAAGGTATCGACAACAACAATGTTTTTTCGAAAAACATCATGATTATCCTCATATCCCCTATGGATACTGGGTGGATTTGCGCCCTTATAAAAAATATTATTTTCTACCGTGCGGTAATCGCCCTCTCTCAACTTAACACTCACACCAATGCACAGGTTGTTATAAACATGGTAATTGGATGATCCGTCATCCAGGTCAATACCCCATCCTTTGTTATCAGCGAACCTGTTATTCCGAATAAGAGTTGTCTGTTTTGCATCAGCAAGAACATCTCCTGCCGGGTGTGAAGCGCCCTGACCGTGTGATTGTCGTTCACACCAGAATCGTTCCCGCCCCCAGGAATTAAACGGACCGTGATCGCCGGTTTCCCTAACGGTATGATGCACATCATTAAACTCAACATAATGCCCTCCATGCCAACCATCATTGAAACAAATTGCAGCACGAGGGGTATTAAAAATATGGTTATGGCTGATGCTAATCTCTTTACTCAGTGACAGAAAAACACCTGCTACCTGTTTACCAAAGACGCCGATATCATGAATCAGGTTATTGTGAATCAAACAAGCTGATGGAATCTCTTCGGAGGGTTTTTCCCAGCCCCATGGGTGCTCAGCTCCACAATAGTTGCATTGATAAGATTTGTCGAAATTGAGATGACTTTTCCCCACAAGACAAACAGCACTTTCACCGCACTCTGTAAACAGATTCCCGGTAATTTCAACTTCGTGGGCATACTTATTGATGAAAATTGCATTTCCACCAGCAGCATCGAAGAAACAATCTTCGATAGCACACCCCTCCACTCCTTCCAATAATACTGCACCGCTTCTCACAATACCCCAGTCTCCCAGTGAGGGGTACTCATACCTCTCCATATAGCTGGTCGAACTACCTGTAAACCGGATGTTCTCAAAGCGGATGTTTTTAACGGGATCTTCCATGGATCCTTTGATGGAAATTAATTCCTTCAGCACAGGGACTTCCACCACTGCCGTTTCAAGATCAATGGTATCGTGGGGCATGTAAAAGAGTTGCTTATCATTCCGGTCAAAATACCATTCCCCTTCAACATCCAGTTCCTCCAACACATTATCAATAAAGAAATTAGACCTGTCCGAGAGCCAGGTCCCCGGCCTCTCCATCATTTTAAAATAGGTCTCGTTGATCTGAGGATCCCGTTGCTCAAACTGGATCGATGATTCCTCATAGTTGACTCCGGTAATTTTATATTGCAGGTTACCCCAATGGTGATTGGGAAAAATGTGTAATATGGACTCCCGGGGGTTTTCCCATCTCTTTTCTGAAAAGGTCCTGGGATCGAAATAAATCTTTTCATGGGGCCATTGATCGGCCTTTATTGGGAAAATATATGCTTCCTTGTCCGGCAACAGGGAGTTCCCATTGGGGTATCTTGCCCTAACCTGCCTTTTCCCGTTCACAAAAAGCTGGGAAAACTTCAAACCTGATTGTTCAGGAAGGCTGCATTTGTATACACCGTTTTCGTGCAGCTGCCACTGGCACTTCAGTCTAAGCGCGCCGCTAATACTTACCTTTTCATCCCTGTAGTTGGTATATACAATGGTCTTACCCTCTTTCCCCGAATCTTCAGGTGATAAAATGAATGTGGAAGGCAAATAATAGGTTCCTTCTCGAAGAATTACCCTATAGGACCTGCTTTTCCCCTGTATATTCTCCTCACGAATTACATTTCTTGCCTTTGTTATTGTAGCAAAAGGACTTGAAAGAGTCCCCGCATTGAGATCAGAGCCATCGCTGGCCACATAAAGGATTTCACCCCCTGAATTACAGCCAAAAAGAAATCCGGCCAAAAGAATCAGGTACAATCCAAATTTCCCAAAGGAGTAGTTTAATCTCATGTGATTAAGGATTGTTCCATTTTAAAAATTACATTGAATCTTTAAAGGCCTTCCCGCAGGCAGATCTACTCTCCATTCACCTTTCTTGATCTTGGTTACCCTGTTAGCATCTTCTGCATCAGCAGCCCTGGCAAAACGCATGTCAATTCCCAAACGGAACTTAATTGTCTGTTCCTTTTCAGAATAGAGACTTGCTTTCACAGATCCCAGTGTCTTATTCCAGGTCAGTTCCTCAACCAAAATACCTCCCCTTGCTTTTACTCCCCTCAGGGTACCTCTTATAAATTTATCCTGCGGTAGTGCAGGGAGCAGTTCCAATATTCCGGGAGCGGAAAATACAAGCATCTCCATCAGTACGGCCGGCATGCTGAATGTTGAATCCAGGTTATATATGCGGGGACCAGGATTATGGCAGGTGATGAAGCTTGAATTTACAAATGGATAGTGAGCGAAAGTACTCAGCATCCGCCACATCAGGGCCGGATTTTTTAATCTTGCAGCAATCAGGCTGATATGCATCAGGCCATGGGCCGAATTATTTCCAAGCCCCGCTTCAAGGCGTTTCTCCATTGCAATCTTTGCAGCATCAAATAAATCAGGTGTTCTGTCCGGCGAAATCTCAAGCCCCGGGTAAATAGCATAGAGGTGAGAGCTGTGCCTATGGTTATAATTATCTCCGAGCCCCGGATAGGCCCATTCCGAAAGTGCTCCGTCTTCATTGATCACATAATCAGGTAACTTACCAAGCAGCATTTTCCACTCAGCAATTTGATCGCTTTCCATTTCCAGCTCATTATATCCATCAATCAGACTGGTTAGGACTTCGCGGCAGATAGAGATCTCACATGTTGAATTGGGAACCACATTCGTAGCCTGTTCGGCAGGAGTCATTACCGGCGTATTCTCGGGCGATATGGAAGGATAGAATACATACTTCCCATCCAATTCCGGATAGAGCTTAAGGAAATCCGAGTAAAAATCAGCTGCCTCCTTCAGCATAGGAAGCGCATGATCACGAAGGTAGACTTTGTCCTGTGTAAACAGGTAGTGATCATACATATAACTGGCCAGCCACCCCACTCCGCCGGTCCACGGATAGGTCGGCATAAGCACTGCTCCATGCCGGTAGCCCTGGCACAGATCTGTTAATGCTCCCCTGCATCCATACATCTTCTCGGCATTCTCCCGATACTCCTCCATATTCCGCTCCAAAAATGAGGTGTAGGTGTCAATTGCCTCAGGCAAATTGCCCTGAGAGGCGGCAGAAATTGCCAGGTTCAGATTTGCATCGAATGTATACCTTCCGTCCCACGGTGGATCCCACTCATTTCCCCAGAGACCCATTAAAGTCGGGGCCAGCTCACCGGTACCTCCGCATATCAGGGCATATCTCCCAACAGCGTGCATCATCTCAAAAAATTCGGGAAGAGACCTGCCCAGTAATGCATCAGCGATCAGCTCCTCACTTGAAGGAATCTCATTCGGATTACCCCCCAGGTCCAGGGTAACACGGTTAAACATCTCGCCATGGACCAGTGCATGTGGTTTGAGAAGCTGAAGGTAGTTAGCAGGTAGTTTACCAATCTCCTCCCGAAGCACGTCCCGCTCTGCCCGACTGTCATTTTCCAGGTAGTCCACCCTCATGATCACCGTCAGCCTCCCGGCTTCTGTTACCTCAATCCTTTCTTTTGCCACAGCCCGGCTCCTTCCCCCATCGGTGACAACCCGTGCCAGTGATTGATACCCCTCTTTCTGTTTTTTACCCATTGATCTGCCATAGGTGGCGCGAAGGTAGATCTCATCATCTCCATGATCAATTTCCATAGCTTCAATATCCCCGTCCAGTTTTCCCGGGGCTTCTGCAATTCTGAGTTTTGCATCCACCACAGAGCCTGCCGGAGGGATGATCTCCATCACGATCACATCCTCCGTTCTTGAAACAAATACCCTCCTCTGCCAGTCCCCCCGATTATCAGTCCAGAACACTGAAACCTCACCGGTCTCCAGGTTTGTTTCTCTGCGGTAAGCCCTGGGAGTCCCATTGCTCTGGGTGGAAACAAGAAAATGAAAGCCCGGATGGGTCCTGTCGTATCTGGGACGATGACCGGAGAAATCCTCACCATACAACTCCTGGTGTCGTTTTTTCGCCTCACCTACGATATACATATCGGCATCCATATAGCGCCCCTCCTGTGCCATCTTCTTCGCCTCCTTCCAGGCCTCCCTCATATCGGGTGTTTCAGGCCTGAAATCATTGCCGATCGTCCAGAACTTTTCGTGATTTACAATAATGCAGTCATCAAGCGGAACGCCCTTCACCATTATCCCGGTGGAACCATTCCCGCTCAACATAGCATCTTCCCATCTCATGGGAATTTCCTTGCTGATGACACGATTCAGTACACTCCGGTCTCCGGGAGCTGAAAACCTTCGGGCTGCCTCAAGCTTTGACGTGGCTACCGATAAAAGCGTTGCTCCGGCCGTAGACCTGATAAAGTTTCGTCGATCCATATGGATTTAAGGTGTTAGATTATAACTTATAGTATTCCTCCCAGCCTTTACGGGGTGGTGCTCCCACCAGCAGCTGATTAGCCAGCTTACTGTTTGTAATCTGTTTGCTTTTTCGGTCGAATTTCAATTTGGTATTCAGGCGTTGTGCCAACACTCCCAGGGTGAAAACCTGGCTCAATGGACCGGCAATATCAAATGACGAGCGGCATTTTTCTTCACCTTTGCAGGCCAGCAGGAAATTAGCAAAGTGGTTTGAGGGGCTTTCAGGAACCTCTGGTAATTTCGATTCCATCTCCTTTGCCTTTTCAGCCGGGATGATCGAAAGTGTACTGCCGTGAGACCCACCCTTAAAGGTCAGATCTTTGCCATAAATAATTTTACCAGGATTCAGTTTGGAAGGTTGTAATCTTCCATTGCTGGCAGGCGGAATATTGGGATCCATTTCGGAGATGCCATATCCTTCCGGAATCTGCGGGATATTGTTCATCCCATCATACCAGTTAATCGTCAGACGTGGCATTTTGCCCCTTTTAGGAAATTTAAACGCCAGGGTTGATGTCTGCGGGAAGAACAGGGGATTATGCCCCTCTATCCGGACCGGATCAACTTCATAGGGAAGTCCCAAATCAAGGAATTGATGTGCCGTATCCATAATATGTGCGCCCCAATCGCCCAGAGCCCCCATACCGAAATCATACCAACAGCGCCACTGACCATTCACAAAATCCTTCTGGTAATCATGGTGCTCAGCAGTCATCAGCCATGTATCCCAGTTCAGGGTATCCGGTATTGATTCTCCATTGGGGAATGTGGTCATATTTGTGTCCCAGCCATGCCAGCGACGACGTCCGTTCATGTGCGCGGTGATCTCTTTTACATCTTTTATTATTCCTGCTTCCACCCAGGCTTTAAACTGAAAATAGTTGGCCTCAGAGTGCCCCTGGTTTCCCATTTGAGTGGCCACCTTATATTTTGCAGCCCCTTTCATCATCAGCTCCACTTCGTTAAAAGTGCGTGCCATTGGTTTTTCAACATAAACGTGTTTGCCTTTCGACATGGCTAGCATTGTGATGGGGAAATGCGAAAAGTCGGGTGTTCCTACACTGACTGCATCAAAATCATTCTCCATCTTATCAAACATCTCCCTGAAATCCTGAAAGCGAGGAGCTTTCGGATGGGCCTCCAGGCTATGAAGGGTTTGTTTGGCCCCCATATCCACATCACACAGGGCAACAAAATTTACAAGCCCTGTGGAATAGAATTCTGACATAATGCCTCCGCCCCGGTTTCCGATACCGCAACAGGCCATATTAACCTTATCGCTGGGGACAACAGATGCAGGCCTGATCATCTCTCCCTGTTTGTTTCTTATCTCTTTCTTAGCAAAAAGAACATGAGCCGGCACAATGGTGAATGCTCCAAATGCGGCTGTTGACTTTTTAATAAATTTCCTTCTTGATTTATCCATGATATTAGTTTACTTGATTTATTTACTTATTCCAGTGCTTCTCAATAATGGCAGCTATCCCAGGGTAATTTTCATCGGTCTCATCCAGTTCCGTACGGCTCTTTTTGAGCTGCTTCTTATGCCCTGCGATCACAGCCTGATAATCCGGATCACGGTAGAGGTTATTCATCTCTCCAGGATCCTTTTCCAGGTCATAAAATTCCCAGGCGACAGGTGTATTTACCCAGTAGCGGTTGCCGTTAAATTTAGTAACCTCCCTGCCCCCGTGAATATTGGTAAAATCTGAACCATAAAAAAATATCAACTTGTATTTCCTGGTTCGTATTCCAAAATGAGCAGGATTATTGTGTCCGTGGGCCATGTGCATCCAGTATCGGTAATAGGTGCCTTTCCTCCAGTCCGAAGGTTCCGGCTTGCCTTCCAAGGCCCCGGAAAAATCCAGACCCTGCATATATTCAGGAGCTTCTGCACCTGCCATTGCCAGCATCGTCGGAGCAAAATCGGTGTTATTAATAAGCCAGTCGGACCGGGTTCCGGCTTTAATCACCTCAGGATACCACACGATGAGCGGCATCCTCATGGCCTCATCATACATCCAGCGTTTGTCCATGTAGTCATGCTCTCCAAGCATCATACCCTGGTCGCCGGTATAGACAATAATGGTGTGATCCAGGAGCTCATTCTCCCGCAGGTAGTCTATGAGCCTTCCGATGTTATCATCCACTCCTTTCACGCACCGGAGATAATCCCTGGTGTAATTCTGGTAGCAGGTATGCGTAAATTCATGATCAGGCACATCCTCTTCTACCTTGTAATATCTACCATAATTCCTTATGCCCCGGCGCGAGATGGATGACCCGATCACATGAATCAGGCTGTCGTTCTCTCCCCGAGTTGCAACAGATCCAAAATTTGGTCCGGGCTGATCATACATATTCTCCGGTTCAGGTATCTCCACATCACTCAGATAGTTGCTGTATCGTTTTGCATAAACAAACATATCATGAGGTGCCTTGTATTGGTGCATCAGAAAGAAAGGTTTTGACTTATCCCGTGTCTCGAGCCATGAAATCACCTCATCGGTAATCACATCGGATGAGTGACCTTTAAAATCTTTCACAGATACCTCACGCTCAAGGGTGCTGTCAAAGCGTACTCTTCTTTTTTTTCCACCTTTATTTGTATACATGACCGGATTATAATAGCGGCCCTGTCCCGGGATCACACAATAATAGTCAAAGTTTTGGGGAGAGTTCTTCAGGTGCCACTTTCCTATGACGGCTGTGGTATAACCTGCCTTTTTCATCTCAGCAGGCAAAAAATGCTTTTTACCGGGTAACTCACTATAAAGATCCAGCACACCG
Organism: Bacteroidota bacterium; assembly: GCA_024244665.1. The sequence goes on from JAAEOI010000228.1 coordinate 26,777, forward strand.
TTGGTCTGACAATACTGTCCTGTAATAATGTTCGCACGGCTGGGTGTGCATATAGAATTTGTACAAAAAACATTGGTGAAGAGCATCCCCTCATCAGCCAGCATATCGATATTTGGAGTTGGATCAAGAGAAGCAAGACGGGAACCATATGCACCTATGGCCCTGGCGCAGTGGTCGTCCGACATAATAAATATTATATTGGGCTTGAGAGCTTCAGCTTTTTTACTGGATGAAAACAGACAACAACATAAGCTAAGCATCATGATTGATCCAAGCCTTTTCATGGTTGTTGTATTCATATTTAAATCATTCATTATCGAACTATGGGCTGACAGATCGCAATTCCAAATCACCAGATAGTTTATATCTTTTCCCTGCTTTGGTATCAAAGGATACTTTCTTGCTTCCGCTATGCAGCTTGCAGGTCCCGCCTGCCTTCGATAATACTTCGACCTCCCCTAAAATCCCACCTGCCCATTTGAAGGCCAGCTCAAAGCCGCCGCGGGCACATATACCCGCTACAGAACCGGTGTTGAGGGCATCAGGCAATGCAGGTAAGAGATCTATATAGCTCATGTGTGACTGGATCAACATCTCCGCTATCCCGGCTGTTGCGCCAAAATTTCCATCAATCTGGAAGGGCGGGTGGGCATCAAAAAGATTCAGGTATGATCCGCCTCCCGTGAGCTTAATTTCCGATCCGCCTTTTGGCCTGAACAGCAGATCAAACATGCTGCACGCATGATTTCCGTCTCCAAAGCGTGCCCATAAATTAACTTTCCATCCCAGGCTCCATCCTGTGGCATCATCTCCTCTGAATAATAGGGATTGTCTTGCAGCTTCCATTAATTCGGGCGATTTTTCCCAATTGATGTCATTTCCCGGATGAACACCCCACAGTTGAGAAACATGTCTGTGCTTATTATCCGGACTATCTTTATCTTCAAGCCATTCCTGCAATTGTCCGTATTTTCCAATTTGATTGGGAGCGATAAGGATCACTTTTTTTGCTAACATCCTGGTAAATTCATCCTCTGCTTCAAGAATTTCGGCTGATTTGATGCAATACATGAACAGGGAACGAATCAACTGGTGGTCCATGGTCGGCCCGGCCACAAGTCCCCCATTCTCAGGTGAATTTGAAGGGGTGCTGATCAGCCATCCGGTTTTGGGATCTTTAACCAGGAACTGAGAGTAGAAACGAGCTGCCTCTTTCATCAGGGGATAAGCCCGATCACGCAAAAATGTGATATCCTGAGTGAAGAGATAGTGTTCCCACAGATGACTGCAAACCCATGCAGCTCCGGTTGGCCATACACCGTATGGGGCTGAATTAATTGGAGCAGCACCTCTCCATATATCCGTATTGTGATGAAGTACCCACCCATCGCAAGCATAATGTTCCCGGGCAATTGACTGGCCTGTTACGGCACACTCCTCAATAAGCCGGAAAAAAGGCTCGTGACACTCCGGTAAATTCAGTAATTCTGCGGGCCAGTAGTTCATCTCCGCGTTAATATTGGTCGTGTACTTACTCTCCCAGGGTGGCTTCAATTCCTTGTTCCATATTCCCTGGAGGTTGGCTGGTTGAGTTCCCTCTCTACTGGATGATATGAGCAGATAACGGCCATATTGCATATAAAGAGCAAGCAAACCCGGATCATCATTTGAACCGGTAAAGTTACGCAACCTCTCATCTGTTGCCATTGTATCACGACCCGTGCTACCCAGATCAATTACAAAACGATTAAATAATTCCTGGTAATCTTTTATATGCTCCTTTCTAATCTCAGGATATCCTTTACCCACAACATTTGCCAGCCTGCTGTCCAGCACCCCGACAGGATCATTACTGATATCCCTGAAGTCTTTATAATTAGTTGCGGCGCTCAGGTACAGGGTAGCGCTGCCTGCCTCCGATATTGAAACTTTACCGTCTGCAAAGTTAAACATACCGTCTGTCACAATTCTTGCACCTGCAACACCTCTCAATGCGCCATTCTTCACCTTCACCTCAAGTGTAAGCAATCCATCCTTGTAGGCTACTTTTTTATACTCATGCTCCGCATCAAAAGAGACAATGCAGTTGAGCGAGTGCTTTCTCTTTGATTGTAGTTTAATCACAATACATTGATGTGGATGGCTGGCTATCACCTCCCGGCTATACTCCATATTGTCTACCCTGTAAGAGGTCTTACAAACAGCATCTGCCAGGTTCAGTTCACGACGGTAGTCCGTGTAAAATTCATGCCCGGGAAATTCAATGTAGAGATCACCAAAGGGCTGGTAGGCCATCTGCCTTACCGGGATGCTCAGAAACTCTTTTGCCGCTAGTTTCATTGCCTCTTCATTTTTCCCATCAAAGAGCAGCTGACGGATCTCTTCAAGATAGTTTGAAGCACCCATATGAGCATAATCATGGGGTTTCCCGGTCCACAGGGTCTCTTCGTTAAATTGAATGTGTTCTTTTTCAACGGTACCATACACCATGGCGCCCAAAAAACCGTTACCAAGCGGCAGGGCTTCGGTCCACTCTGCAGCTGGCTGATTATAGAATAGCCGCAAGCGGTTTTCATCCCTGTCTGCTTCACCACAAGCCACGGTGGTCAACATAAGGAAGAGCAATAATCCGCTCTTCAAAGTATCGAGTGCTTTCATGCTTTATATCACCAATGGATAATTAAACAAATTAATCATAATACAGGTAGATGATCGAATTCTAAAGATAGCGGATTGTACTTAAAAAAGTAAAGAACCAATCTGAAGTTGTAAGTCTTCATTTCAACAAGTTTGGTGTCAACCAGGTATTGATGGCCATTACTCTGGTTTCAATTAGCGGGATAGATGGGATTTACAGGATCGCTGTCTTTAGTGGGGACGGATTGGTCAAAGCATTGGTATCCATTGCCAGCTGGGCAGAAACCCCTGTAAAGGTTAATCTGAAAATGGCTGCTGGTATTCCTGTAGTTTAATGGATTTTTAAACAGACTGAGTAATCACAGGGAAGCATTGGGGGTATTTTAACTTTTAGAGCCTCCATATCCTGAATAAATTGAAGCGGTTCATTTATTCCCAGCATCTCTACTGAGTTAATTGTATTGAAAGCAACACTATTAAATGATTTGAGCACAATCTCCTCCTCAGGCAAATCTCCTGTAAATGCATAAACAGTGTCACCCTTGCAGGTAAATCGAATGTCCTCAGCTGTTAATTCGTTCATCTCCGTAAAATGACCCCCTTTTGAACCGGATGGTCTCTCGCTAAAATGAATAAAGGGCCGCGTGGAATAGATCCCTTCACCATTTACCTTCATCCATTTCCCTATCTCTTCCAGTAAGTGAGTAGCCTCCTCATCAAGGGTGCCATCTTCTCTCAATGGTACATTTAACAGAAGGTTGCCGTTTTTACTTACAATATCCACCAACTGCATAATTACATATTTCGGACTTCTGTATTCGCTGTTCCTGGTCCAGAACCACGGCCCTATGGAATCATCAGTCTGCCATGGTATATGACCGATATCTGCACGCTGACCACGTTCAATATCCTCTACCCCTACTCCATGTCTGAAATCTCCATGCCATCCCATAAACCGCCCTTTGCCCACAGGACGGGCCGAATTATTCTTGATATTCAATACAGCCTGTAATTCACCTTTATGCCTGGTTATATTTGAATTATAGAAGTATGCCACCAGCTCTCTGCCTGTTACTCCAAAAGGGATCCCACCATCAAAATATAACAGGTCCGGCTGGTGCTGACCGATCAGATCCTTCAATCTGTCTGACCACTTCTTCGGCCAGTATTCAGGTGGATCTTTAGGATACGTGAAGGAATGATTATCGTGAGTTTCAAAATAGAGATCCTTGAATTCAGGATCATTCCCATCATAGGGTATACCTGCGTACGGACCCGATTTATCTGCACCATGGGAGGTCTGGAACCATGACCAGCTCCTGGCAAGATGGGTGGTTACACCAAAACGCAAATCATGTTTAAGCGTTGCATCCTTCCACATTCCAATAACATCTTTCTTTGGTCCATAATTAACAGAATTCCACTGATGATGGGTTGAGTTCCAGAGATCAAAATTATCATGATACGTTGCTATGGGAACAATATATCTGGCCCCGGCCTCCTTATATATGTTCACGAGTTCATCAGGATCAAAATGCTCTCCTTTCCACATTTGAATAATATCTTTATAACCAATCTCTGAAGGGTGACCAAAATTTTCGAGATGGTACTTGTACGAATGATGTCCCTCGATATACATGTTCCTGGCATACCAACCACTCTCGGCTGATACAGCATGCGGATTCCAGCAAATGAAAATACCAAATTTAGCATCCCTGAACCAGTCAGGACATCTGTATTGCTCCAATGATTCCCAACTTGAGTCAAAGATCAACGCATCTTCTTCGTGTACACATGATATAAACTGAAAAAGGAGGAGTCCGAAAAACAGCAAATGCTTTCTCATGAACTAGTGTGTTTCCCTGATGATTCTATTCCGGGTCTGAGCTTCTGCCTGCTGGCCCAGAGTGCGCAGTCTCTCCCTGTGTGCATCAAATTCCTGATTTCCATAGGGTGCTTCAGGATAGTCCCAGTGATCGCTGCGAAATAAGGGAATTGGAATAATCCTGTCTTTTGCATTCACAAGATTTCCCAGGGGATTTCGGGCCCAGGCATATCGCACTGCAACAGGATCGGGTACCAGAGGGCACCCAACCACCAATCTCTTTTTATCATAAACTGGCTTGCCCCTTTGGAATTCTCCCGTTTCAAAGTAACTGGCCCAGGCAGGGTAAAAACGACCCGAACTGTCAGCAACAGCAAATCCATCAATTGGTCTGTCATCTGATGTTTTTACCTCCTGGCTAAAAGTGATGAGCAGGGTTTCATCCATGATTTCAACACCCATAACTGCTGCAGGCTCCCAACTCAGGTCAAACCCATACTGGGTGGATAAAGCCCAGCGGGCAATCCGTTCACCCAATTCAACTTTCTTCTGGGGGTGATACCAGTTCACCTGCTGATCATATGCAGATGCAAAACCCACATCCTCCAGGTTAAGAAATGTCTGAAGCTGCCCCTCCCTTATATAGGGTGCAGCATCGACCATCCGGGACTCAAAATTATCCAGCGTCTGGGGGGTACCTCCTGCGCTGAGTTCAATGATACCAAAAGGCATCGATTCGTCACTAAATGAGTCTCTCCAGTCAGCAATCAGAGCATTGAAATTAACCGCATACAGACCGGGACGCGCATCGGATAATGCATTGTTATATCCGTGATGGAATATCGCTCCCTTCACAGACAGGCCGGCAATCACTGCCACCATGCCATTGTATGATGACCCGGGGAAATTATGATCCAATGCAGGAGATGGAGAGGGCTTGGTGGGTTTTGGACCAGTTTCCAATCCCTGCTTTTTCCTGCTCGCAGAACGCTTCTCCCAGTTACTAATTCTTGTTTTGAGATTTTCGTCAGGGTCGTAGGTGTCAACCCTCTCCTGCCATTGATTTAAAAGGGCTTTGTTTTCCGGCATTGCACACAACTTATCCGGGGATATCCAAGATTCAAGGGTGGTCCCACCTCTCGAGGCATCAATTAACCCGATTGGGATTTGAGAAGCCATGTAAAGCCGTTTTCCAAATATATAACCCAGGCCGGAAAACGTTTTAACCCGCTCCGGTGAGCAGATGAACCAATAGCCCTTTTCATCATAACGATCATTCCAGCTATCATACTCATTAATACGTTCAAAATCCTTAAGAGCTTCGCGACCAGCTGCTTTAGGAACGGTTAAAAGGCGAATTTCAGGAAAATTTGCGGATGCGATCTCGGTATCACCATGAAATATACGGGAGAGATCAAATTCCATATTGCTCTGACCTCCCAGTATCCATAAGTCACCCACCAGAACATTGGTGAATACCCTGGAACTGTTTTTTGCTGAGACAATAAGATCTTTTGGTTCAGCGCTGGCAGGCATGGGATCGAGGAACAGGTGCCATTCCCCCTGGTCGGTTGCCACCGATGATTTGACCTGCCCGTTGAATTCAACTTTCACCATCTCCCCGGGTGCCGACCAGCCCCAAATCTGAACCGGTTTTTCTCGCTGCAAAACCATGTTATTGTCAAATATATGATGTGGCCTGACCTGAGAATGCAGGGTGGTACTGACCAATGCCAATACCAATACAATAAGCGGATTGAATCTACTTGAAAGTTTCATCTCTGATACATTCGAACTAGAATTATTCAGCTCCCAGAGATTTGAGAAATTCGTGGCTTTTTACGACAGCCTCCTCACCTGCAATCTCGAGTGTAGAATAACCATCGAAGCCACACTCCACCAAAGCATTAAAAATAGCCTCTATCCCGATCACACCACTTCCCAATGGTATCGCAGCCATACCACAACCAAAGATCTTACCTCTTTGAGAAACAAACTCCTCGGGCAGGTCTTTCCAGTGCACGTGTTCAATTTTGTCACCGAATTTTTGAATAAATTCCAGGGGATCGCTGCCTCCTAACCAGAAGTTACCTGTATCCAGATTGACAGCCAGGGCCTTAGAATTGCAACTATCAATCACACGCTCCAAAAGAGGAATGGAGTCTGTTACCCTGCCATGTGGTTCAAGCAAAATTTTAACGCCATAGTCATCAGCCACTTCCAGCGGCGCATGCAACTTCTCGCAAATCGTGAAGATGGCCTCATCATCCGACAGATTTTCTCCGAATTCAGTTTTCGGATCACCCTCTGCAGTGATAACATGTTTTACGCCAATGGCACCAGCCAGTCTGACAGCTTTAATGATCTGATCAGTTCCGTAACGCCAGGGTGCGGCGGGATCCAGTAGATTGGCATGGGCACACACACTTGTCATGATCAGACCGCGGGATTCAAACATTCTTTTCAGTTCAAAGGGATTGGCATCCAGACTGGCTATGGAGGTAAATCCATATTCATTACCCAGACATGCCCCATCAGAATTATCAGTTAAATCAGCGTAGGCAAAGCCCCAGTCTTTGATTTGATCCAGTTGCTTATCCAGTGTAGTAAAGGGGTTAATAAGCGCGAAACATCCTGTTTTGATAGCCATGGTTCTATTCTGTTTATGTTTAACTATTTAAATTGGGAATCCTATTTGAGGATTATGTGTATTTAATGATTTGTATTGAAAAAGATAAGGCAGATTGGAATTCCATCTGCCTTATCCCTTAAGATCTAATCAACATATTGTTGAGTCTAATTGCATACTGTAGTATGCGTTTTTATCAATCAATATCCCACCAAACTCCTGCTCCAAACTTCTCATCGATAATACCTGGCTGTGCTGCAAGAGCAGCTGCCAGGGCGTCAGGATTGTCGATTGCCTCGGCATATGGATAGGGTAATCTCGACATTACACCATTACCGGGATAAAGAGATTCAACAGGTTCAGTGGTAGCTACATAGGTTGGATAGCCGGTACGGCGAATTTCGGCAAATGCCTGATAACCATCAGGAAACATTGCACACCACTTCTGGTCCCCTATCAGTTCACGCTGATCGGCTCCACTGTTAAAATCGACATTTGGTTCGGAGAGATAATCCCCAATCTCAATGCCATACTCATCAAAACTAGCCTGGATTGCAGCATTATAAGCCTCCTCAGCAGTCATACCCACATTCCAGCCATTGAGAGCTGCTTCAGCATAAATAAAGAGCACTTCTGAATACCTGAACAACCTGGTTGGGGTATCATCCGATTGGAACTCCTCAACTCCTTCGAGGGAGAGATCAGGAGCATTAAAACCAAGTGTACCCAAAGGAAGACCCAAAAACTCCCCGTTGTTGGCAGCAGTATCTGCATAAACAGCCAGCCTGACCGTATCATTTCTGGCTTTCATAAACTCAACGATATACTCCGCCATTGAATTTTGTTGAACGGCTCTCTGTTCAGGAGTATCAAGCATATAGAAGGGGCTTCTGTAGGTTGCATCCTCAGGCAGCCAGTATTTAAAAGCTGCATCTGTAGCGTCGTCAATCACCGGGTAGCTTGTGGAATTTCCTGCAATTTCCTCAATTCCAGCCTGAGCTGTTGTAGGATCAACCCGCGACATCCTCATATAAACACGCAATAAAAGAGAGTTGGCATATTTTTTCCACTTCATCATATCACCGCTGAACACAAGATCAGACCCTCCGATATTTTCATCCACATCGATCATGGCATTGGCAGCCTTCAGCTGTACAATCAAATCAGCATATATACTCTGCTGACTGTCATACTTGGGGAAAATATTGGGATTCTCCACATCATCCGCCATAAGTGCTTCCGAATAAGGAATATCCCCATATGAATCCGTAATGATATGGTAGGAAAATGCAGTCATGATTTTCGCAACCGCTAACCAATTATCATCTTCTGCTTCTGCTGCGAGTTTCATTGCAACTTGCAAGTCCTTCAGATGTCCTTGATAGGCATTGAAAAAATTCTGGCCTTGCCCGGTCCCCTCATATCGGTCACCATGAACATATACATTTCTGACCTCATATCGGCTCCAGCTTACAACGCCTGCCTGCCTGGGATAAAAGGCTCTCACAATGCTGTTTTGGGCATGTGATACAAGTGAACTATAGGGTACCTGTGTGAGCTCATTAGGATCGGTATTCATCTCTTCAAAATCTTCCGTACAGGCAAAGAATGCGAGTACAAAGACCGAGGCGAGAATCACTCTGATTATATATTTTTTCATCTTTTTTGTTTTTAAATTTGTCAAGAAATAGGATCAGCAAAATTAAAATGTAAGTTTCACTCTGAAACCTATATTCCGTGCAGACGGGTTAGAACCAAATTCTGATCCCTGTGAAGCCTGAGTGGCATTTCTGTTGGAAACCTCAGGATCAAAATTTTCAGCTTTTGAATAAAGGATAGCCAAATTTCTACCGAATACGCCGAGATCCACACCTTTAAACAATTTCCCGTTTCCAAGAATTGAACTTGGAAGTGAATAGGTCAGGGACATCTCCCGTAACTTCACATAAGTGCCATCATACATAAATCTCTCGGCCCTGGCCCATGAATTCCAGCGGAAACCATCCAGATCCTTATAGACATCATTTGGACTTCCATTTTCAAATACTCCATCAAAAAGCCAGCCTCCTCCCTCTGCAATCGGATCCCTAACAGGATTTCCTTTGGGATTGTTTCCGGTTGTGCTCTTGAGTGCACCTGTGGCCCAACCATCCTGGTTGGTTCTGGAGTAAACATCTCCACCGATCTTGGCATCAATAAGGACACTGAAATTGATCCCCTTATAAGTAAATGAATTGTTAATTCCAGCCATCCAGTCAGGCATGATGTTACCCAGTTTTTTCAACTCACTGGTCATGGGTACACCAGTCTCACTTACCATGGGTTTTCCATTCTCGTGGAGGACAAAACCTTTACCCCACATATCTCCATAAGAACCACCAACATCGGCTACCACAGTAATCTGATTTCCTTCAGCTTTGTATAATTCGAGTCGCTGAATCTCACCATTCAATTCAATAATTTCACTGGTATTCTTGCTCCAGTTCACCAGGATATCCCATGAAAAATCATTCTGAGCAACCGGTGTTCCTGATAATATAATTTCAACACCATTGTTATCTACCTGGCCTGCATTAATGGTCTGAGAAGCATACCCTGAAACAGTGGATATAGCAGCACTCAGGATCTGGTTTTTCGCAACCGACTTATAGACTGTAAAATCAACTCCCAGTCGGTTGTTAAGGAATCTGAGATCAAGCCCTAACTCTCGCGAGGTAATCAGCTCATTCACCAGGTCCTGGGGTGGCATAGTATTGGCGAGGGAATATAGTGGATTATTCCCATAAGGTGTGCCTGCTGCATAGGTTGAACCAAGCAAATAGGCGCCTGCATCATTACCCACCTGGGCCAGGCCAAGACGGAGTTTACCAAAAGAAAAGATGTCCTGATCCAGTCCAAAGGTCTCTGTAAAGATCCAGCTGGCGGTAACTGAAGGATAGAAATAGGAATTATTATCCACTGGTAATGTGGAGGACCAGTCATTTCTGCCTGTAACATCCAGGAATATCTGTCCTTTATATTCCAGGGAAGCCATCGCATAAACACTCTGTATTTCTCTCTCCCTCTGAAAATAAGATGTGGTGGGAGTCTCTTTTGCATTCGCCAGAGAGTAGACATAAGGGACCACCAGTTTATTCACAAACGATTGCTGCATGCGGTACTTATTATTCATCAGGTTACCCCCAAAACTACCCGAAATTGTGAAGCTCTCTGAAATAGCCTTTCTGGCAAAGAGCAGGAAGTCAGCATTGATCTCCTGGCGGAAATAATTGGTGACCTGATATCTGCCTTCTCTGTCATTAATACCATAGTAGGCTCTTTTCAATTCGACCTGTTCATTGGAATAATCGGTACCGGCTCTTGCGGTTAAGCTTAACCAGTCGGTGAACTGATACTTCATTGAAGCTGTTCCAATCAACCTGTTTTTTGTTTGAGGATTCAGGTTTTTGTACTGTATCCAGTATGGATTATTGTGCCATCTGCTGATCCAGCTGATAGGCCTCCCATCTTCAGTCTCAATATTGTCCTTCATATATTCCCAGTCAACCTGCCTGGCAGTCCATACAGTTTGCATACCTATGTTATTAAAGGTATAACCCGATCCGTTAAGATTACCATTTGAATTGATATAGGAAGCCTTGGCAGTAAAAGAGAGCTTCTCTGTCAGATTGGTCTGTCCTGAAAAATTGATGGTATTCTTAATCTGATTGGTGTTCGGGACCATCCCCGTTTGATTGGAGTTGGTAAGAGAGAGACGTACATTCCCCCAATCACCGCCATTACTCAATGCAACATTGGTGATGGCGGTTACCCCTGTTTCATAAAAGCCACTAACATTATCAGGATGAGAGATCCATGGAGTAGGGATTCTTACACCATTAGCATCAAGTGGTGAATCGAATTGAGGAACACTCAAAATCTGACCCACAGTCTGAGGAAATCCAGCATCAACAGCCCATTCCAATTTTCCTCCTGCGGCAATATCTTCAGCTTGCACAACATAATCCAGGCGGGGACCAAAACTCTCATCCACACCGTCATTCCTTCCACCGTTCAATCCATCCTCATACCAGTATTGCATGCCTCCGCCCTGTCCGTATTCATTCTGATAATCGGGCAACAGCAGGGGACTGCTGAAAGTGGTTGAATTTTCCACCTCGACGGAGAAACCTCTATTGCTTCCCGACTTTGTAGTGATCAGGATCACACCATTCGCTCCCCTCGAGCCATAAAGTGCAGCTGCACTTCCACCCTTCAGAACAGTCATCTCCTCAATATCAGAGGGATTTATATCGGCTGCACCATTACCCATATCGGTAAAGTCATAGTTATTGTTGCCCCTTCTACTCTCAACAATTGTGTTATCAATGGGCACACCATCCACCACAAACAGGGGTTGGTTATTTCCTTTGAGGGATTGGTTTCCCCGGATCACGATCCGTGAGGATGCCCCAACATTACCATTGGAGCTATTAACATAGACCCCGGCTGACCGGCCTGCAAGCGCATTGATCACGTTGGTCTCAGCACTATTCTTAAGGACTTCACCGTCTACATCCTGAACAGCATATCCAAGGGCCTTTCGATCCCTGGAAATACCCAGAGCAGTTACCACAACATCATCCAGTGCAATTGTGGATGGCTCCATCACTACATCGTAAACAGTTGAGGCTGTAATCTCAACCTCCCTGGTTAACATCCCGATGAAAGAGAATTGGATGACTCCTTCGGAACCGCTGATGCCAAGCTCAAATGCTCCGTCTGCACCAGTGATAGTACCAGAGGTGGTTCCTTTAATCATTACAGTAACACCAGGCAATGGAGACCCATCCTCACTGGAAGTTACCGTTCCTGTGATGCTCCTGCTCTGTCCAAAAGAGGATAGCGCTAAAAGCAACAGAAGAATCGTGGAAATTGTAAATTTTTTCATAGAATTTGAGTTTAGTTAAAAGGTCCTCTATTTTACCATAAAAATCAGCCTTCATCAAATTTTCAGTCACATTTCTCACAATTATCTTAGTCTTTACAGAAATTGTATACTATTATTCATCAAATATGTATTATCCTATCCGGGTTTAAATTGATCCAAAAATTGTAGAAATCAATATGTGTAAAGGCTTGATTTTGTCCTATTTCTCATTTTTGTAAATCAAGAATCCGATTTGCGGGAAAATATTAGGGGTAGCAATGAAGGCTTGGTCTGATCCATAAGAATTCCATATATAGTGTTTTTTTTCAACGCAATTATTAATGAGGTCTTGAAAATTTGATCATTTTTGTACTGAATACAATTGCCGGTATTTTGAATTGCAGTCCTGTTCATTAGAATGAAAAAATTAAAATTAAGAAAATGAGAAAGCCAGGATCATATATAGTGCCTTCTATTATCAGACGATTAAGCCTTATTAGCATATGCCTTGGATGCTCCCTGCTGATTCTATTATCTTCGTGCAGCAGACAAGAGAGGCAGCAAAAACCAAATGTCATCATTATTTATACCGATGACCAGGGAACTCTTGACGCAGGGTGCTATGGAGCCCATGATCTTTACACTCCAAATATTGATAAGTTGAGCAGATCGGGCATCCGCTTTACCCAGGCATATGCTCATACAGTGTGCTGTCCAAGCCGGGCTGCCTTGATTACCGGAAGGCACCCCCAACGATCGGGTATTATCAGCTGGACACAAAATGACGCTCACTCCGAAGAGAAGGGCATTAACATGCCCCTTAGCGAGGTGACCATTGCCGAAGTATTGAAGGAGAACGGTTATCAAACCGGGCTTTTTGGCAAGTGGCACCTGGGTGGGGCCCTTGAAAACGGACCCCTGGAGCAGGGATTTGACACCTTCTATGGTTTCAGAGGAGGCTTCATCGATAATTATGTTCACTATTTCCTTCATGGGAAAGGCTTTCATGATCTCTGGAGCAATAAGCAGGAGGTTTTCGAGCGAGACCAATATTTCCCTACGCTGATGACTGAAAAGACCCTTCAATTCATTGAAGAGAACAGGAATCAACCCTTTTTTATCTATGCAGCTTTCAACCTGCCTCACTATCCTGAGCAGCCTGATTCTGTTTTCGTCGCCCGCAATGCAGCGCTAAATGAGCCAAGAAAATCATACGCAAGCGCTGTCTCTACAGTTGATGATAAGATCGGACAAATTATAGATCTAATTGAAGAGCTGGATCTCCGCAACAACACTGTAATCATCTTTATGAGCGATAACGGCCATTCGACAGAGGAAACCATGATTAGGATTGACGGCCACCTCAGTGGTCTTCCCAAGGGAACGAACTATTGTGCCAATGGAGGCGGCGGATATACAGGAAAGTGGAGGGGCGCAAAAAGCAGTTTTCTTGAGGGAGGCATCCGTGTACCGGCCATCATTAGTTACCCTGGTCACTTCCCGGAGAATGAGACCAGGGACCAGATTGTTAGCTGCATGGATATTTTCCCTACGATATGTGAGATTACAGGCAGCCGGCTACCCGATCGCCCTATTGATGGATATAGCCTGATTCCGGTGATTGAGTCGGGGAAAGCTCGCTCCAATCACCAGGTTCTCTATTTCCAATGGGAGGATCAGTGGGCAGTAAGGGAAGGAAAATGGAAACTGATAGTCAGGGGTCGAGATACCACAGGTAAATTTTCAAACCATCCGCAGAAGGAGAAGGATATGGAATCGCCCTACCTTGCCAACCTGGAAACAGCCCACCCCGAAGCATATAACTATGCAAAGGAGTATCCAGAAGTTGTTGAAAGGCTTACGGAACTATATAAGGAATGGGCTGCTACGGTAATCAGATAATCACAAGACTGCTAATCGTGGCTCTCAACAAGGATCTGAGTGATATTTTATTCCCTTTCATAAGTTAAAGCTTGCCCGATTTAAGCAATAATAATATAAAATTCATCATTTCAATTTGAATATCGATAACTCTTGTTAAATTTAGCCGCGATAATAAATCCTTTACAAGAAAGGAATTCATACCCTTCATTTAGGCAAAGTTTTAAAAAACATGAATAGAGACAGAAGAAATTTCCTGAAGAGAGCTGCCATTGCCTCGGCTGGCATAAGTGCATTCCCAAACATCATCAAAGCTTCATCATTAGGTTTGGGTAGCACGATTGCTCCAAGCGATAAAAAAAGTATGGTTCTCATCGGATGCGGGAGCATGGGCAGGGGTGATATGAGTAATTTCCTCAAAATGAACGACGTGCAGGTAGTGGCCCTCTGTGATATTGATGATTCTCACCTGGCAAAAGCCAAAGCGAGTGTGGATGAAACCAATGGAAACACCGATTGCCGCACCTACAAAGACTTCAATGAGCTACTGGATAAGGAGACACCCGACACTGCAATATTAGCCTTGCCGGACCACTGGCATTCAATTATAGGCTGTGCTGTTGCCAATAAAAAAATCGATATTTATGGTGAAAAACCTCTGGCCAGGACCATTGCAGGAAGCCGTGCCATAGTCGATGCAGCTCAGAAAAACGATATTGTATGGCAGATGGGAAGCTGGCAGCGGTCTGAGGAAAATTTTCACCGGGGAGCGGAGCTTGCAATCAATGGTCGCGTTGGTAAAATAGATTATGTGGAAGTTGGGTTACCCGATGGCGGACATAACATCGGAAATCCTCCGGTACAACCGGTGCCCGAAGGACTTGACTGGGAACGTTGGTTAGGACCTGCTCCAAAAGTGCCCTACAGGGGTGTATGCCATTGGAACTGGCGTTGGATCATGGATTATTCAGGAGGTCAGCTAACCGACTGGGCCGGACATCATATTGATATTGCACACTGGGGAACAGGCCTGGAGAGAACCGGTCCTGTACTTATTGAAGGTGCCGGAAGATCCAACCCGGATGGTATATATAATGTGCCTGCTGAATATGATTTTACCTGCACATATAAGAATGGTACAAAAATCAGGATAGCCAACCAATCGAAATTGAAGCATGGAATGGGTGTTGCATGGTACGGTTCAGAAGGGTGGTTGCATGTAGACCGGGGTGGTAAGATTGAAGCGTCCAATGAAGAGATCTTAAAGGAAAAATTGGGCCGGAATGCCACATCATTATATAAGAGCCGGGATCACTGGAGAAACTTCATTGAATGCGTCAACTCCAGGGAAGAGACGATAACACCTGTTGATATTGGTCACAGATCCATCAGTGCCGGACTACTGGGTGAGATCGCGATCATTACCGGACAAAAACTGAACTGGGATCCCGACAAAGAGGTGTTTATTAATAATGAGCAAGCTAACAAGCTTCTGAAGAGACCCTATAGAGCCCCCTGGAAGTTTCCTGCGTAGCCTCGGCAACAATAAAAATATTTTCAACAGAGACACAATAATGAAAATGATCAAACACATACGAATATTTGCCATACTGGTTTTGGCACTGTCCATCTTCTCCTGCACACCAAAACCTGAACTTCGCGCACTCATCGTGACCGGACAAAACAACCACAACTGGAGAGGAAGCAGCGGAACTCTGAAATCCATACTTGAGAAGGCTGATATTTTCAGCGTGGATATTGCCACCACTCCCAGGACAGGAAGAGATATGTCTTCATTTATTATCGACTTCACACCTTACAATGTTGTGGTGCTTGATTACACAGGTGATGAATGGCCCGAAGAGACGAAAAGCAATTTCCTCAGCTATGTGGAAAATGGTGGTGGAGTCGTAGTATACCACGCTGCCAGTAATGCATTTCCGGATTGGAAGGAGTTCAATGAGATTATCGGACTCGGTGGTTGGGGTGGCCGCGATGAACAATCGGGACCCTATGTATATGTGAAAGACGGGGAGGTTATTAAAGATAACTCTGCCGGCAAGGGTGGATCACACGGGCCTCAGCATGAGTATGTTATTGAAACATTCCAGCCTGAGCATCCCATTATGAAAGGACTTCCTCTCAAATGGCTACATACCACTGATGAACTATACTCTGAGTTAAGAGGCCCTGCGAAAAATATGGAGGTCCTGGCCACGACCTATGCGGATAAGGAATTTAAGGGAACAGAAAGAAATGAACCGATGCTTTTCACAGTTACTTATGGTGCCGGAAGGGTTTTCCATACCGCTATTGGACACGCCGGAAATAATGCCCTTTTCTATCCTGCCATGGAGTGTGCAGGATTTATCACAACCCTGCAGAGGGGAGCTGAATGGGCTGCAACAGGCAAGGTGACTCAAAAGGTTCCCACCGGCTTGCCAGATGAGAATGCATCAGTCAGCTGGGAATATTTAGAGTACATGGATAGTAAGATCATCTCAGATGATATCCGGAAATATGAGATCGGCAAAAGCACGACCTGCTTTGTTGCCCTGAAGGAGTACATTACTGAAGATGCAGGCAACCAGGCTAAAATGGATGAGTACAACGAATTGATCATTGATATCTTAGAATCTGGAAGTGCTTCAAAGGATGGGAAAAAGATGCTTCTGAAAGATTTTTCATGGATGGCAACTTCAGCATATCAATCCGTATATGAGAAGCTGAGTCAGGACGCAGATCTGGAAGACGAAGCGCAGTTTGCCCTGGAAAGATTGAGCAACTAGCCTTCCCTGATTTCAGGATTCTAAATAGAGAATATCTTTTAAAGGTCAGGCTGTAATTATAAAGTGGGCCTGGATAAAGGTGATTGACTTCTGTGATCCTCCATGTTTCTTCAGATTGTGCAATGTTACTTCTTTATCACCGGCAACCTGACCTGGGAAGGATAGGCACTGGAATGGTGGATCTTATTGTGCGCGCTTACCCCGACCGTTTCATTAATGTTATCTCCTCCCGTATTCAGGTTCCTGTTGAACCTGGGGAAGTTGCTGCTGGAAACCTCGATCCTGATGCGGTGACCTTTTGCAAAGTAGTTGCTCGTTGACATGGGGGTCATCTCCACTTTATAGACTTCACCATCTTCCATAAATACCTCTTTATCATAACCTTCCCGGTACCTGGCCCTTTGGATCGTCTCATCCAGGTTAAATGCACGGCCATCCGGATAAACATCTATAAGCTTCACAGTAAAATCGGTATCCCTGGCATCGGATGATACAAATAAAGTAGCTTCAATAAATCCGCTGAGCTCAATGCC
>JAAEOI010000229.1 GCA_024244665.1 Bacteroidota bacterium
CATCTGACATTGAGGGTGGTGCATCTTCGGGCCTGCTGCCCCAACTTTTATTGGGTTTTTCTCCCATTTCCAGGATCAGTTTACCGCCCTTCACCAGCTCGTCATGATAAAACCAGGGCTTCAACAATGTCTCTCCGTTTAATACAGCAGATTGAATGTATTTATTAGTGTCAGAGACCTGCTTAGCCTCAATAACAAATGTCTTCCCCGGATAATAATCAGGATCCAGGTTGATCGTGACCTTCTTAAATATCGGACTCCCGATCTCATAAAACGGTTTTACCGAAGCCCCGCCATCTGTTTGAAACAATCCCATGGCGCTCATCACATACCAGGCACCCATTTGCCCTTCATCTTCGTCACCCAGCCAGCCATGAAGTGGGGTTGAACCATAGTAACGGTCCATAATCTCCCTGGCCCATTTTTGCGTAAGCCATGGTTTGCCAGAATAGTTGAACAAGTATGCCGCCTGCATATTCGGTTGGTTGCCATGGTTGATTAAGTACTCAGACATCCTGTTCCCGGTGGCATTAAAATTTGCTTCAACAGACTTTTCAAATCCATCGTTTAACCTGAGGTTAAACTCCTCTTTCCCTATTAAATTCACAATCCCCGTTACATCGTGAGGTACAAAAAAAGTAAATTGCCAGGAATTGCCTTCCACAAATTCATTTCGGGGAGAGCTTACAGGATCGAATTGTTTTCTAAAGGTCCCATCCTCGTATTTCGGGCGCATAAATTTTGTTTCAGGATCGAACATGTTCTGGTAATTATGGGCTCTTTTTATGAAGGTGTCATATGAATCTGACTTTCCTAAACTTGACGCCAGTTGCGACACACACCAGTCATCGTAAGCATATTCAAGCGTATTGGAAACAAATCTGTATTCAATGGGTACATAACCCAGTTTCAAATAGGGCTCCAGCTCTATATTCCCTACCGATCCGCCACAGGGATATTCTTTTTGACCCGGAGTGGTTTGCTGATGCAACATGGCTTCCCAGGCTGTTTCCACATCAAAATCGCATATGCCTTTCTGCCAGGCACTAACAATTAGCGGAATGGAATGAGAAGCCACCATAATACTGGAATATTCAATCCCGGCCGGTCCCCTGGAAAGCCACCCGCCATCCTCATACATTTGCAACAGCGATTTCACCCACATGCTGGCAATATCCGGATTTACAAGAGTCCACAACTGGTTCAGATTCCAGAAGGTATTCCAGAAAGCATCACAACCCAGCATTGGCGAATCCGGATCCTTCAGTGTTTTGATATTTTCACAGGGATCACGGTACTGGCCGTTTACATCGCTCCAGATAGTCCGTGCCACATAGGAACGGTATAAATTGCTGTAGAACTTCTTCTTATCTGTCTCTGTCCCTCCCTCTACCTCAATCTTGCTCAACAAATTATTCCAGACAGACCTTGCATTTCCCTTTACAGCATTAAAATCCCAGGCAAAAGGTTCAATTAGTTCTTTTCCAAGATTGAGCCTTGCCTGGTCGATGCTGACTAAAGAAATGGCAGTTTGCATCAAAACTTCCTCTCCTTCACAGGTGCTGAAATCAACATAAGCACCCACATCGCCTTTCCCCTCAATCTCGGTCACATCCTTTATCACTTTGATTGTACGCGCATCTTCAGGTATCTCTTCCTCGGCCCATCCGCCAAACAACTTAAAAGGCTTATTAAAGCGAATGACAAAATGAACGGTGTAATCATTAAATTCCGTGGCATGAGGGCTCCATATCCTCAATGGAGATAGTTGCTGCGAATAACCTTCTATTTCTGTATCACTTACCCGGGTTATTCTGGCATCCACTATTTTACCATCATATTCCAGCGGAAACATCAGGTTGAAGTACACATGTCCTTCATCTGTTTCCGGGAAAGTGAAGCGGAAAAATCCGCATCGTGTGGTACTTGTCAATTCTGTCTTGATGTCAAAATCCACCAGATCAACTTTGTAATAACCGGGACTGGCCTGCTCGGTGTTCTTGTCAATACTGGACCAGTGTCCTGCAGTTCTCGATCCGGTGCTGATGGGTGCATCAGCATGCGGATAAATGCATGGCTGGAGTTTTCCTTTGGCTGGCATAACAGACAATCCCCACATGGTCCACGCATGGATATGACTGAAACCGAATATACTATCAATTGTATATTCATACCCCCCGGCAAGAGCCTGATTGTCGGGGCTTAACTGAACCATGCCAAAAGGCAAAGTAACACCGGGATTAAGCATCCACCGGGATCCGGAAGTACCCAGCAGGGGGTCGGCATAGTCAACAGCCTCTCTTTGTTGTGTAAAGGAGCTTATCCCCGCTAAAACAAAGATCAATAGGAAAAACAATCTTTTTGTATCCATATATTTAATTTATACCCTGTAATTTGCGTGGGTCAATTCGTCTCAGGAGCTGGATTATCCCTGTATTTTTTATAGCTTTTTTTATCCAGCAGAATCATCTCCTGCACGACCAGACCATAATCACTTCCCGGGGGATTTGACTTGATTTTCATATCGTTCCACCCTACTGCGAAATTTCCCGAGTAACAGAGCCAGAGTTTTTCACCATCCTCTGAAATAAATTTACTCGGGAAATTCAGGAAGTATGCCTGCTCACCAAAATCTTTCATGTAGGAAACAAGTTTCCACGGACCTGTAATCTTATCTGATTCCAGGATATAGGAATTCATTTTTGCAACTGTTGGCCAGCCGTCGGTAACGGAAAGAATATATTTCTTCAAGGGTGCATTGTAGGTCATTGTAACGCATCCGCAATTGTTGTTCCAGTCCACAAGTGGCTTTATCTCCTTAAAATCAGGAGTCCAGATTGGGTTGCCATTTTCATCGTGCCCTCCAAAAAATTCATATTTCGACATGTCATTGATATTCTCAAGGGAAGGTGTAACACGACACATATAAACCTGGTCCCCGGTTATCCAGCTGAGGTTTGCTTCTCGTGGCATTGCGTCGGCGACCTCCGCACCCATACCAACCAGGTATGCCTTTCCATCGGGAGAGTGCTCCATGTTTTTACCAAAATCCACAAAATGAGGGGCCCCTATTTTCACCGGATACCCCCACATGCCGGTCTCTTTGAAAAGAGGATTTTCAGGGGTATGAGGCGTATCCTGCCAGCTTATACCATAATCTGTTGAAGTGCGAAAACCAACCAGTGGTCCGAGCCAGGGCCAGTTGTAATCAAACCCTCCAATTTTTGCAGTACCTGCCGGTGCCAGGCAGTAGGTACCATAGTACCAGATACCATTGTAAACCAGACTTCCGCACGGATAGCGACCCTGGTAGGGAGCCGGATCTCCGCTATAGGTGCCAAGACTGTAGATATGCATGTTAAGTGGATTATCCCCAGCCATAGCAGCCTGTCCTGTCGTCGCCTGCAGGGGTAGTTTACCCGAGCTGTTATATACGACCTCTCTGTTATAAGCAATGTGGCCCGATTGAGATTGATCATATGAGCCATCAAGCCGGTAACACCTGCCGTCGGTCCAGGGTGAATAGAGTGTGTCGTTAGCAGCCCAGGTAGGATACCAGGTATCTGCAATAGAACCCCCGTTTTTCAGTGTATAATGCCGGTAGTTCTCGGTCAATGCGACACCCACAATCTCTGTTGATCGTTCGAAGGGGCAATCCTCAGGTGGCTCCGATGTCCAGATCCAGGGATCATAACTATTTTCCTGTTGGGCAAACAGAACAGATATACCAAAGGGTATAGTAAGGAGTATTGTAAGAATAGATTTTTTCATAGTAGTTCTTATTTTAGTTTCATCTACATCTCCATTAGATCACCATTCAGGGTAATGGATTCATCCTTCCCAGGAGAGAATTCAATCACCTTTTCCCCGTAGCGCACTTTCACGGGATTACCCAGTATTGATTTTATGGTAGCCTGAACCAGTTTCCCCTTCTCCCAGCTGATACTCACTTCGTGTCCGCCACGTGCTACCAATCCGGAGACTTTTCCGTGGGGCAGTTCAGCGGGCAGACAGGG
>JAAEOI010000230.1 GCA_024244665.1 Bacteroidota bacterium
CTTGAGGTTCTGGTGGAAACCAATGATTACCTGCTTAATTCATTTAATATTGATATTTCAACTCTTACGGCAAAAATCCAGAGCTACAACCAGAATATTTCCGGCGGTTCCATCGTGGAGCTTGGAAAACGTTATATCGTGAGGGGGATCAGTGAACTGGAGGAGATACGCGACCTGGAGGAGATTATTGTGAAGATGGGACCTGCGGCCGAAGGATCTGCAACGAGGGTACCGGTACTCCTGCGTGATGTAGCCAAGGTTAGCTATAACCTTAAGGAGCAGGAGAATGCAATCCTGTTCAACGGTGAGGCCTGTGTGGGGCTCAGCATCTATAAGGAGATGCGCTTCAATACCGTTAAAGCAGTCGATGAACTAAAGCTGGCCCTGGAGGATATGGAGAGAGTACTCCCCGGATTCAGCTTTACCATAGTGGAGGATCAGGGTAATTATATCTCTTCGGCAATCGGGGAGGTAAGCGACAGCCTGATTTTCGGAATCCTGCTGGCCGTTTTTGTACTCTTCCTCTTTCTACGAAGGATCGGACCTACATTTATTGTCAGCGTGGCCATACCCGTTTCCATTATTGCCACCTTCGTGTTGATGTACTTCTCTGGATTAACCCTGAACATCATGACACTTGGAGGTCTGGCCCTTGGGGCCGGAATGCTTGTGGATAATGCCATCGTGGTACTTGAGAATATCTTCAGGCACCACGAACAGGGCGATAATGCCGGGGAAGCTGCAGTCAAAGGTACCTCCCAGGTGGGAGGGGCCATCATCGCCTCTACACTCACCACCATCGTTGTGTTTATCCCCATCGTATACATGCGCGGGGCTTCGGGAGAACTTTTCAAGGAGCAGGCCTTTACTGTTGCCTTCTCACTGCTGGCCTCCCTGCTTGTGGCAATCCTGATTATCCCTATGCTCTACTCCCGGGTTTACCGTAAGAAGTCACCATTCACCGGCCGTAAGAACCAGTCAGTTCAATTCACCGGCTACGGCCGCTTCCTGGACAGGATCCTCAGGTACAGGTTCTGGGTACTTCTTGGTACTGTCCTGCTCATGGTAGCTGGCTGGTTTATGCTGCAGCATACCGGTAGTGAATTTATGCCCAGCTCCGAATCAAAGGAGTTTTACGTAGACCTGCAGATGCCGGAAGGGACCCAACTGGAACGTACTGCAGGAGCGGTCCACAGCCTGGAGAGAATCATCCGCGAGATATCCGGGGAGGAGCTGGATCTGATCTACAGTGAAATCGGGCCCACCTCGGGCCTCTCCTCCGGAGGAGAGAACCTGTTCGATGACCAAAATATGGCCACTATTAAAGTGAAGCTGCGCGGGGACAGCCAGATGTCCACCAGCAGCCTTATCGGGATCCTTTCCGGCCACTTCAGGGATAATCCAAATTTCACTGCCCTCTTCCGCCAGGAGGAGAGTGCCCTCTCCACCATACTGGGAACTGCCGAGTCACCACTGGTGGTGGAACTTCGCGGTGAGGAGATGGACCAGCTGGAAGAACTTTGCGGAACTGTGATGGCAAAACTGGAGGAGATCCAGGGGATCCGCAACATAACATCCTCCATTGAGGGAGGAGCCCCGGAGGTTGAAATAGCCATCGACCGCTACCGGGCCGGATTAATGAACCTGGATGTAAATACGCTGATCAGCCGGGTCAGTGAGAAACTGCAGGGAAGCGAGGCGGGACAGATGACCCTTAACGGCGACCTGACTGATATTACAGTGAAGTTGCATGACATCACCCTGAAGGAACTGGAAATGCTTACCATAGAGGTGAATAATACTGATATCCTGCTGAGGGAGGTAGCCGACATAAAAATTGGCACTTCGCCCCGGGAGATCCTGCATAACAACCAGAACCGGATTGTGGAAATCAGGGCTGATCTGGACAGTGACCTTGCACTGGACAGGGTGGCTGCTGCTATTGACACCCACCTTGAGGAGGTGAAATTCCCACCCAAGTACAGTTATAAGATAACCGGGGAAGAGGCGCTGAGAAAGGAGGCCATGGGGAGCCTGGGCTTCGCACTGCTGCTCTCACTGATCCTGGTTTACATGGTGATGGCAGCCCAGTTTGAGAGCCTGGTACACCCCTTAACAATCCTCCTGCCGGTTCCACTGGCGGTGGTTGGGGCCGTTACCGTTTTCTTCATCCAGGGAACTGCATTGAACATCATGGCACTGATCGGGATCATTATGCTGGTGGGTATCGCGGTAAACGACTCCATAATACTTGTGGATGCCATCAACCAGTTCCGGAGGGAAGGCATGAACTTACGGGAGGCAATTATTTCGGCCGGACAGCGGAGGATCAGGCCCATTATTATGACCACCCTGACCACTATCCTGGCACTCTTCCCCATGACACTGGGCTTTGGCGAAAGTGCTTCACTTCGTTCACCCATGGCCTGGGCCGTGATTGGCGGGCTCATTACATCCACCATGCTGACCCTGGTGGTGATTCCCTGTATCTACATGATATTTGGAAAGACGGGTATAAGCAGGAAAAAAGAGGAGGCCCTTTCCGGTGAATAAACACTTTCTCATACAGCGAAAGGTCCTGATATCCATGCTGTTTGTTGCAGCCAGTATGTTGGGCTATATCTCCTGGAAGCAGTTGAACATGGAGATTTTCCCCAATGCAGAGCTGCCCATGCTCTATATACAGGTGAACTCACGGATCGAGGTAACCCCCGAATATATGGAGCAGGAGGCCATTATCCCGGTGGAGAGTATGATAGCCGGACTGGAGAACATAGAGGAGATCCAGTCAAGTGCGGGAAGGCGCAGGGGATCGATCCTGATCTCCTATGAAGAACGGACCAACCTGAAATATGCCTATCTGAAACTGGATGAACAGGTTAGTACCATTCGTGGCGATCTGTCTGATGAATTCTCCCTTCAGGTTGTCAAGATCGATCTTGATCAGGCCGATAATACCCTTATGAGCCTGCAGGCCAGGGGATCGGGGGGAGTGGACCGGGTCAGGAACTACGTGGACCAGCATATTTTAAATGAGCTTGAGAATATCGAGGGTGTGGCGGCAGTCAACGTTTTCGGAGGAAAGCAAAAATCGGTGGATATTATCCTGGACAGGGCTGCCTGTGAAGCCTATAATATTGCACCCTCCAGGGTGAGGAATATCCTCTCTTCCAATATGAACATGCGCCAGTACGGCGGTACGGTCAGGGAGCAGGGAAATCGTTTCTTTGTCTACCTGAACACCGAATATGACAACATATTACAGATCGAGGACTTGATCATCGGGAGGGGTAAAAACCCGGTGAAATTGAAGGATATAGCCGAGATCTACTATGGTGAGAAAGAAGAAGAAACCATCAGCCGGGTGAATGGGAAAGATGCGGTCTCCATGGAACTGATCAATGATGCCCAGGCCAATATCATCAATCTTTCCCATAATGTGGAGGAGAGGCTTGCTGAACTGAACATTGAAGGGGCCCCCTTTGATATTGAAGTAATCATTCAGGAAAACAGCGCAGAGCTGATGGAGGATAACATCAACCAGATTATTCGCCTTGCACTCATCGGCGGATTCCTCGCCATTTTTGTGCTGTGGGTTTTTCTGCGTAATGTGAGGCTGGTTCTGTTGGTGGCCCTGGCCATGCCCATCTCCATTTTTGCCGCTTTCAACTTCTTTTTCGGCTTTGACATAAGTATCAACAGCCTTACACTGATCGGTATTGCGCTTGCCATCGGGATGCTGCTGGATACTTCAGTGGTGGTGCTTGAGAATATATACCGGCTCAGGAGCCTGGGGGTAAAACCCGCTGAAGCGGTGGTCCGGGGAACCGGGGAGGTCTGGCGTTCCATTGTGGCAGCCACAGCTACAACCATTGCGGTGTTTATCCCCTTTATTTTTGCCAACGACTTCCTGATCAGGCTTTTATCAAGGCACATTGGAGTGTCCATCATCTCAACCCTCTCTGTTTCACTCTTTGTCTCCCTGCTCCTGATCCCTATGGCGGTCCATGTTCTGATCTCCCGCAGGAAAACTGACAGAAGGGAGGTCTACCAGGAAGTTTCGCTGGATAACAGGCTTGTTCGCATCTATCTCTCATTGCTGAAGACAGCCCTTCGGAATCCGGCACCAACAATTATAGGGGTGCTGATCCTTTTCTTCGGAACCATTCTGACCACCCTCTCGGTTTCGGTGAACAAGCTGTCGGAGTTGGAGACAGACCGGATCACCCTGTATGTAACCATGCCCACCGGCACCACACTGGAAGCGACCGATGCCCTGGTGGCTGGTATGGAGGAGGCCCTGATGACCATTGAAGAGCATAAGGAGGTAATCTCCAGGATCCAGGAGGAGGAAGCAAGTGTGAGTATACTGCTCCAGGAAAATTACAGGAAGATTAAGAATCGCTCCTTCGGGCAGATTCAGAGCCTGGCCTATGAGATGGTGAAAGATCTGCCCGCATCGGATATCAGCCTGACCGCTTCATCTTCGGGAGCCGGAAAGTTGCGGAGTGGACGGGGTGGCGGAAACAATGCCGGTTCAGCGGGCTTCGAGAAGTTATTGGGGATCGGCGAGGATGAGGAGTACATTGTATTAAGGGGACAGGACTTCGGTCTGCTGGTGGAGGTGGGTGAGGACCTGCAATCTTACCTGGATGAGCTTGATAACATACGATGGGCAAAAATTTCAGTACGGGAGAACCAGCCCGAGGTACACCTGGATTTTAATGCACTTATAATGGACCGCTACGGCATTACCCGGAAGGAGGTCCTGAACGAATTGAGTTCCTTCACCAGTGAAATCAGTTCGGGTGTGAATTTCAGCCAGGACAATGAAGAGTATGAGATTATCATCAAGTACGATGATGCTCTGGAGGAGGAGGATAAGGATAAGCGGATTGAGGATCTCCGCGGCCTGGGTATTCCCGATAGTGATGATGAGAATCTCTTTGAGCTTCAGGAAATATCCCAGATCTATTATGCCCGTGGATTACGGGAGATATCCAGGGTGAATCAGGACAAGCAGGTGGAGCTGCGCTACGCATACAATAAGGATGTATACGATTCAAATGACCTGCTTGAGTATGCGCGGAGCGAGATCGAAGATCTGATTCAAATCTCAAACATCCCCACGGGTGTGGCCGTTGAGCTGGTACAGGAGGACTCGGGCCTGGAGGAATTCAAGTATATGTTCCTGATTGCCATATTACTGGTTTACATGATCCTGGCAGCAATCTTCGAATCGTTCGTGACACCCTTTGTACTGCTATTCTCCATTCCGCTGGCTGCCATCGGCTCTTTTTTCCTGTTGACCGTTACAGGTGAATCCCTTTTCAATGCCAACACCATCATGGGCTTCCTGATCCTCCTGGGAGTGGTGGTCAACAACGGGATCATTCTGATTGATTTCATTAATGTGCTCCGTAAGAGGGGTTATCGGAAACAGAGGGCCCTGCTTATGGGTGGCCTTTCCAGGGTGCGACCCATCCTGATCACAGCTGTAACCACCTGTGCAGCCATGATCCCACTGGCCATGGGTGATGCCGAATATGTGAAAGCCATTGGACCACCCTTTGCGATTACAGTGATTGGCGGGCTGAGCCTCAGCACACTGCTCACCCTTGTCTATATCCCGATGCTCTACAACGGCATCGAACAGGCACTGGCCTGGATCAGGGAACAAAAACTGGTGATCAAACTTGTTATGCTGATTTTTGAGATTGCCGGTATGCTGCTGGTGGTGCTCTTCCTTGAGAAGTTTATCTGGAAGATGGCAGCCGGGCTCTTGGTAATTGTGGGGATCCCGGTGGTATGGTGGTTCATTTCAAACAGCCTGAGGAAAGCTTCAGAACGCATTATTGATGAGGAGAACGATATCCACATCCAGGTCTCAAACCTGGTAAAGATCTATGGTCGTGATTCCAGGATGGTCAGGGAGTTCAGGGCAGGAGGTAAGATAGCCAGAGTGGCTCGCAGCCTTGACAGTGCACTCAGACCAAGGCTGGAAGCACTTATCTGGCAGCTGCCTTTGCTGGCTTTCCTGGTCTACTTCTCCTGGTTCTATCTGGTAAGCGCATTCTGGCAGCTGCTCGCTTCTGCCCTTGTATACTACTACCTGGTAGCGATCCTGGTTGACTTCGGCAGATTCACAAAGGGAAGGTGGCTGAGAGTAATCACAGTGGTGATCAGGTTTGCAGCTCCACTGCTTTTTCTGGTCATATTCCAGTTCCGCTGGGATAACCTGACCCTGACATTCTTCGCAGGATTCCTCTGGTACCTGCTCATTGCCATGAAGAAGGTCTCCAAAAAGGTGAAAACGGAGGACTTCCATCTAAAAAAGCAAAAGACCCTCTTCCGCTGGTTCTACTGGTTTGTTTCGGTCATTCCTGGTCTTGGAAAGCGGAAGGAGCCCTTTAAGGCGCTCAAGGGAGTCTCACTGGAGATTGGCACCGGGATGTTTGGGCTACTGGGGCCCAATGGTGCAGGGAAATCGACCATGATTCGTATTATCTGCGGGATACTTGAACAGAGCTACGGGAAAATCTGGATCAACGGTATTGATACCCAGGAGAAAAGGGAGGAGTTACAGGGATTGATTGGCTACCTGCCCCAGGAGTTTGGCATGTATGAGAATATGTCTTCTTATGCCTACCTGGATTACCAGGCTATCCTGAAGGGAATTACTGATACGGATAAACGGAAGAAGCGGATCAGGGAAGTGCTCGATTCGGTCCACATGTGGGATCAGCGCCATAAGAAAATCGGGGCCTATTCGGGAGGAATGAAACAACGTATCGGCATTGCCCAGGTATTGCTTCACCTGCCCAGGATCCTGGTGGTGGATGAGCCCACGGCCGGACTTGATCCCAGGGAGAGGATACGTTTCAGGAACCTGCTTGTGGAGCTGAGTGCCACCCGGGTGGTGATATTCTCCACTCACATCATTGAGGACATCTCAAGTTCCTGTAATACCATGGCAGTAATCAACAGGGGAGAGGTGCTCTTCAACGGGACACCGGGGGTTATGACCGGACTGGCAAGGGGGAAAGTGTGGAAATCCTCCCTGCCGGCCGAAAAATTCGAGGAAGCCACCAGTGATATGCTGGTTGTGCATCACATGAGAGACGGGGAGCAGATCAGGTTCAGGTGCATTGCCGCAGAGAAACCATTCACCGATGCAGTAGAGGAGAGCCCGCTCCTGGAGGATGCATACCTCTGGCTATTAAGAAATGAGAAACAGGGAAGGGTATAAGATATGTCTTCATTCAGATCAAACATACAAAACAGCATCAGCCTGGCCCGCTACAACATGAGGATCATCTTCGGTGGCAAATTCATCTACTTCGTGCTTGCTGCCTTCATCTTCTTCCTGGTATTTGGGACCATTGTTGCCCTGGACAGTAATACGATATTGATTGAGGAGATTTATGGGCTGTTGGCCTTCCCGGCCATCCTGCTTATATTTTTCCCATCGGTATTCGGGATACAGAACGATGCCGACCAGCGCACCCTTGAGATCATTTTTGGCATTCCGGACTACCGCTATAAGGTATGGCTGGTGCGCTATGTAATGATCCTCTTCCTGGCCTTCCTGTTGCTTTTCCCCTTTGCCGGAATTGCCTGGTGGGCCCTGATCAGTTTCCCGGTTATGACCATGATCCTCCACCTGATGGTGCTGGTGTTACTGGTGTCATCCCTTGGATTTTGCCTCTCCACGGTGATCAAGAACGGGA
Source organism: Bacteroidota bacterium (assembly GCA_024244665.1). The sequence continues at coordinate 7,731 of JAAEOI010000230.1, forward strand.
ATGCCACGGCTGTGATCATGGTGGTACTCGGACTTGCTTTCCTGATTCTCACTGATGGGCCGCTATATCAATCCAGATGGAATATTTTCCTTAATCCCTTTGCTATGCCAAGGAATATGAATGAAATCGTCTGGAACGAAATTGTCAGGCAAAACCGGATCATCATGGGGGTTCTCAGCCTCGTGCTGATCCTCCTGGGGCTATTGAACCTGCAGCAGAGGGAAAAGTTCCTGCGCTAGAAAAAAATAGCTATTTTAGAAGGACCAATCCTATCACAAGAGATGCGATTCTCCCGACAACAGGAAGATCGCATTTGTCAGTAACGGAGTATTTGAACCATAAGCATCTCACCTAATGAAAAAAAACATCATTATCGCTCTGGCAATGGTACTCACATTTCCCCAACTCTCTGGTCAGGATCCACCTCCCGTGATCGGACTGGCGATTGCTGCACCAAATAGCGACAGGATTGAACAGTTTATCTCATTTATGGAGGAGGAGCTGGGACCGGGAGGAATCAACACCCTGGTACTGCGAGTGGACTACAATTTTGCCTATGAAACTCATCCTGAACTAAGGAGTGAGAATCCGCTAAGTCGGGAGCAGGTAAAGAGCCTGGTGGCAGCTGGCCACAGAGCGGGAATACGCATTATTCCCCAGATCAACCTGCTGGGTCACCAGTCGTGGAGCGGAACTCTGGGGAAACTCCTGGAGCACTATCCTGAGTTTGATGAGACCCCCTCCGTTGAGCTGCCCGAAGAGTATGAATGGCCCAATGAAGACGGGCTCTATTGTAAAAGCTATTGCCCTCTTCACCCGGGGGTCCACCAGGTTGTATTCGCCCTTTTGGATGAGATCACAGACGTGTTTGAGACCGATGCCTTCCACGCAGGTTTGGATGAGGTTTTCTATATCGGGATGGATGAGTGTCCCCGCTGTGCGGGTAAAGATTGTGCGGTTCTCTTCGCAGATGAGGTGAACCTGATCAGGGATCACCTGAACGAGAAGGGGAGGGAGCTATGGATTTGGGGCGACAGGCTTATCGATGGTTTTACCACCGGGCTTGGAATGTGGGAGGCCAGTGAGAACGATACACATCCGGCCATTGAGATGATTAATAAGGATGTTGTGATCTGTGACTGGCACTACGAAAGGGCCGATCCAACCGCCGCACTCTTTGCCCTGAAAGGATTCCGGGTGATCACTTGTCCCTGGAGAACTCCTGAATTGACAGCAGTGCAGCTGGAAATGACCGACACCTTCAGGGAGAATTCTGTGGAGCAGGTGAAGGACCGTTATTATGGTTTCATGCAGACCGTTTGGAGTTCTGCTGAAAGCTTTCTCAATCAATACTATTCCAGCGATCCTGAGCTTTCCGGCAAAGGACAGGTCGCAAGCCTGAAGAGGATTATGAACCACTATCCAAAATCTCAATGAATCCGACCCGGCTAAAATCTATCGACATACTCAGGGCACTCACTATGCTGTTGATGATTTTTGTAAACGACCTGTGGTCACTGACAGGTATTCCGGAGTGGCTGGAGCACAAAGCTGCCAATGCTGACGGGATGGGACTGGCAGATGTGGTGTTACCCGCTTTTCTCTTTATCGTCGGTCTCTCCGTACCCCATGCCATCAGGTCCCGGTTAAAGAGGGGGGAGTCCAGGTTGCAGGTTCTCAGGCACATTGCTGAACGAACCCTGGCCCTGTGGGTGATGGGTATTTTTATGGTCAACCTGGAAAATATCGGATCTGAAACCTTCCTGATAAGCAAGCCTGTATGGCAAATCCTGATGACCCTTGCCTTTTTCCTGATCTGGAATGTATACCGGGGAAAGGTATTGGGAAAGATTTCACCTGCAGTGATGAAGGTTTCAGGATGGGCGGTTCTGCTTTTCCTGGCCATCATCTTCAGGGCGCCGGATCAGGGTGGAGGCACCTGGATGCATCTCCACTGGTGGGGCATCCTTGGGCTCATAGGCTGGGGTTACATGCTGACTGCGGTAACCTACCTCTTCATCGGGAATAAACCTGGCTGGATTACATTTGTATTACTCATTCTTTACCTTCTGAATATTAGCGAGTTTACGTCTCCATTTAATGGTTCACTTAAACTGGTAGTCAGTGCCTCCAACTACGCCCTGGTGATGGGTGGAGCCCTGACAACTGCAGTGATGATCCGCCTGCGAGAGAGGCAGCTTACCGCATACCTGGTCCGCTTCCTTCTGGGTTTTTCTGCCCTGCTGCTGCTTTTTGGTTTTCTTACGCGACCTCTCTGGGGTATCTCAAAGATTATGGCCACCCCATCATGGACCGCCATCTGTTCAGCCATAGCCGCGCTCTCCTTTGCAGCCTTGCACCTCTTATCTGACAAAATGGGTAAGGATCGTTGGGCAAAGCCAATCGAACCAGCCGGATCGAGTACTCTTACCTGCTACCTTATTCCTTACTTCATCTATGCTCTGTGGACACTATGCGGGATTACTGCTCCGGAATTTATCAATACCGGAATGGTCGGACTACTGAAATCTGTTCTTTTCTCTATCATGATCATTCAACTTACCAGGCTGCTGGTAAGGTGGAACATCAAGCTAAAAATATAATCTCATGGGACTACTCTTTTTCTACCTCTTCCTTGCGCTGATTGTCTCCTTTCTCTGTTCCATCATGGAATCAGTACTCCTCTCTACTCCCCAATCGTTTGTTGTGGTGGAAAAGGAGAAGGGAAAGGGATGGGCCAGGCGACTTGCCGATTACAAGCAAAATGTGAATAAGCCACTCTCAGCCATACTCTCATTGAATACTGTGGCCCACACAATAGGAGCGGCCGGTGTGGGAGCACAGGCTGTAAGAGTATTCGGTGAGACCTACTTTGGGATTGTATCTGCGATCCTGACCCTCATGATCCTGGTGTTCACGGAGATTATTCCCAAAACCATCGGGGCTAATAACTGGCGAAGACTGACACCTTTTACTTCCCATACCATCCGGGTGATGGTGATTATCGCATACCCCCTTGTATGGCTCACCTCCCTCATTTCGAAACTGATCTCCAGGAACAGGGGTGAGCTATCCACCAGCAGGGAGGAGATCTCGGCCCTGGCAGGCATTGGGGCAGATGAAGGTATCTTTACTGAAAAGGAGAGTAAGATTATTCAAAACGTACTAAGACTCAAAGATATACGGGTGTCAGAAATTATTACACCAAGGGTGGTGGTGGCCAGGGCCGATGAGAATACACTGCTCATAGACTTCCTGGGGGATAAGGAGTACCTGAAATTTTCCAGGATCCCGGTTTATGAATCGAACGATGAACAGATTACAGGCTATGTATTCAGGCAATCGGTATTCGAGAAGCTGGCAGAGGATCACATGCGGATGAAACTGAAGGATCTGAAAAGAGAGATCGTAGTGGTTACCGATTCCATGATGCTGTTCAGAGTCTGGGAGATCCTCCTGGAGAAAAAGGAGCACCTGGCCCTGGTGGTGGATGAATACGGAGGCATGGATGGCATTGTAACCATGGAGGATATTATCGAATCATTGCTTGGGCTTGAGATTTTGGATGAGAAGGATACAGTGACCGACATGCAGCAACTGGCCAGGGAGCGCTGGAAATCGAGGCAGAACAAGTACAACTGGCTGAATAAGAGCGATTAATATTAAAAAGCAGATGATCAGAAGATGAAAGAGATCCTCATCAATCCCTGTTAGACTGTGACTACTCGCTGTAAAATTCTTCTCTGTGCTGTTCTGTGATCAGGATCAGTTCACCGGCAATGAGTGGATGGTCGGCAATCACATTTGTAGTCTCATAAGGATCCGCTACCATGTCAAACAATGCCGTATCAATCCTTACCATGGCATATCTCCCCGCCATACCCTCACTTCCGGCAGAATCCAGTGTCCGGTAAGGGTGGGGTAGGTGAAGTTTCCATTTCCCATCACCAGACATAATTCCCTCAAAATTACGGTTATTGGAGAAGGCGTAGTAGGAGTGGGGGTTCACGGCACCCTCCTCCCCGGATATCACCTCCCATACATTCTCCCCGTCAATTTCATTCTCAGGAAGCGGAATGGCGGCCAGATGACAGAGTGTGGGGAGGAGATCCACTGATCCAATGGTCCGGTTTGAAATTGTTCCCGGCTCAATACCCTCCGGATACTTGATGATGCAGGCCGAACGTACTCCACCGTCAAAGCTGGTTCCCTTGGCCTCCCTGAAAGGTGTACTCCCTGCATGCTTTCCATAGCTGACCCATGGACCGTTATCTGAGGTCATAATCACAATTGTCTTCTGATCAACTCCTGCATCCTTAAGTGCCTGATTTATCTCCCCCACACTCCAGTCGATCTCAAGCATCACATCCCCGTAAAGCCCTTTACCTGACTTTCCCTCAAATGCATCGCTGCAGAAGAGCGGGACATGTGGCATGCTGTGGGGAACATATACCAGGAAGGGCTCCCCGCTGTGTCTCTCAATGAAGTCCACCGCATGTTCGGTATACCAGCGGGTCAGGTTCTTCTGGTCTGCCTTCTCCACCTCCTCGATGGCCACCTCACCACTCTCCCAGTACCTCAATGGCCACTGGCCCCAGTATTCCGGATTCTCAGGGTGGTGTTTCCACATATCGTTGGAGTACATCAGTCCGCAGGTTTCATCAAAGCCCCTGGAGTATGAGCGGGTCTCCGGCTGATCCCCGCAGTGCCATTTTCCAAAGGCAGCTGTTGCATATCCTGCCTCGCTGAACACCTCGCCCATGGTGGCAAAGGCAGTATCCAGGCCCCAATCATTTGGACCGTGCGCACTGAACACTTTGGTCCGACCAGGATAACAGCCTGTCATCAAAGCCGAGCGGGATGCGGAACAGATCGCCTGGGGAACGTAGAAGTTATTGTACGCACAACCTTCTGAAGCAAGCACGGAGACATTGGGTGTCTCAAGATTCAGCTCCCCAAAGGGCTCAAAATCGGACCAGCCCGAATCATCCAGGAAGATGATCACAACATTGGGTTTCTCCATGTTCTGTGCTGGCTGACAGGAGTATGCTCCCATAAGAGCAACTAGAAGGATGGGGATGAGTCTTTTCATGATTGCACAGTTAAAAATTGAAATCAAAAGTAAGTTCCACTGTTCATGGGATGAAAGGTTTTTTAATTCAGATATGTAATATACGTAGAGGTTTTTAACTTTAGGTGATGATCCGGTTCAATTACATCCCGATTATATGCAAGCATTCAGAAGTATATTGATAATCGTTGCTGTTTCTGCAATGTTTGTCTCCTGCCGGCAGCCACAACCCAACCTGACCATGAGAAGTGATTACCGGGAGACCCATAACCAGGCGGACTCCCTGCCAGAGCTTAAAGATGGTCCGGGAAGGATCTCTGTGAATTCAGAAAAAGGGAGCAGTGGAGATATCTCAGCCGATGTGGTTATATACGGCGGTACCTCCTCGGCTGTTATTGCAGCCGTGCAGGTGGCGAAGATGGGCAGGAGTGTGATTGTGGTATCTCCTGACAGGCATCTTGGCGGACTGAGCGCTTCCGGGCTGGGGTTCACCGATACGGGCAACAAGGCGGTGATCGGCGGGCTCGCCAGGGAATTCTACCACCGGCTCTACATACACTACCAGGCGGAAGAGACCTGGAGATGGCAGCTGAGATCGGAATATGGAAACGTGGGTCAGGGTAACGTGGCACTTGACGGTCAAAACAAGACCATGTGGATCTTTGAACCCTCCGCTGCAGAGGGTGTCTTTGAAGACCTGATCCGGGAATATGCTATCCCTGTATACCGGGATGAGTGGCTGGACCGGGATTTGGATGTGGAGATTTCTGAAGGTGTGATTACAGCCTTCACCACACTCAGTGATAAACGATTTAAGGGCAAAGTCTTCATTGATGCCACCTATGAAGGCGATCTGATGGCTTCGGCAGGGGTGAATTTTCATACAGGCAGGGAAGGCACAGATGTATATGGTGAGGAGTGGAACGGGATACAGACAGGTGTGTTTCACCATGGCCACCACTTCAGTTCCGATATCAGCCCTTACCGGGTTCCGGGAGATCCGTCTACAGGCCTGCTTCCGGGAATTTCAGATGAAGACCCGGGTGAATACGGGGCAGGGGACCACCGGATCCAGGCCTACTGTTTCCGGATGTGTCTGACCGATCTGCCAGAGAACCGAATCGATATCAGCTGCCCCGTTGGCTATGACTCAAGCCAGTATGAACTGATGGCCCGCATCTTTGATTCAGGCTGGAGGGAGACCTTTTATAAGTTCGATCCCATTCCAAACAGAAAGACAGATGTGAACAATAACGGCCCCTTCAGCTTCGACAACATAGGGATGAATTATGATTACCCCGAAGGGAGTTATGAACGGAGAAGAGAGATCATCCGGGAACATACCCTGTACCAGAAGGGCCTGCTGTGGTTCCTGAAGTGTGATCCCCGTGTACCTGCAGAGATCAGGGAGCAGATGGCACCCTGGGGCTATGCAAAGGATGAATTCACCGAAAACGGGGGGTGGCCATATAACATTTATGTAAGGGAAGCCAGGCGGATGATCAGTGATTTTGTGATGACCGAAAATGAGGTGTTGGGAAAGGCTCCGGTGGACCGGCCCATTGGTATGGGCTCCTATACAATGGATTCCCATAATACCCAGCGCTATGTTACACCGGAGGGCTTTGTACAGAATGAGGGAGACATCGGGGTGCATACCCCTCCCTACCAGATTGATATGGGGTCCATTCTCCCTGTGAAGGAGGAGTGCTCAAACCTGCTTGTCCCGGTATGCCTGTCATGCAGCCATATTGCATTCGGATCCATCCGTATGGAGCCTGTATTTATGATCCTCGGTCAGAGCGCTGCCACACTCGCTGTGATCTCCATCGAAGAGGAGAAGGGTATTCATGATATCTCTTATGAAAGACTGAGCACTCAGTTGCTGGAGGATGGCCAGGTTTTGAAATACAAGAAGTAATATGATTCTATGGTAAGAGAGCGCTGTTATATTACCCAGGTATCCACCTTAAGGAGATCGAAAAAGAATAGCCCCTGGATTGCAAAGCGGACCAGGCGTGAGAGTGCATACAGCAGAAAGATGCGGAAGGGATATTTGAGTATGCTAAGGGAGATGACCACCAGTGAAAAGGGTGTGAAGGGAAAAAGTGCTGCAATTACGATAAATGCGCCTCCCCACTTCCGTGCAAATCTGATATAAGCTCTCAGTTTCCTCTCAGTAAAAGCCTTCACCCGGGGCCTACTGGATATCCAGGTCCCGATCCCGTATGAGATTACGCCCCCGGCATAGGAGAGGGCTCCGAACAGGAGAAGCCAGGGAAGGGGATTCTCGAATTTCTGGGTCCAGATCACGAACAGATCCACAGGGATCATCCCGGTAAGAGATTCTGAGATAAAAAAAAGGAGAATGACAAAGCGGTCGGACAGGCCTTTAATAATCCCTTCAAATAGTGCATTAAAATCCACCAGGTATTTACCCAGAAGATAGAACAGCAGGACCAGCAGGGAATAGATAGCAATGATCCACAGGATATTCCTGCCGACATATTTGAAAAAACCTCTCTCTTTCAGACGTTTATACCATCTGACAATCATCAACATCATTCCGGTCACCCGGTGAAAGGAACTTCTTTCAATCATGGGGAATTCATTGAATTCTTATACAAATTAAGAAAAAGAAATATCAAATGCCATTAAAACAGCTCCATGCCGGAGATAGAGTACCTCATTGTGGATCACCGGGTGGGAGAAGTGTTCCTTACTGCCCCTGGTGATCTTAAAGGAACTGATCTCTTTCATTTTCCCTTCGGAGTAGCTGACCAGGCTCATATCACCGTTGAAGTTGTAATAATAGAGCATCTGATCGGCTTCAATCACAACACCCCTGCCAATCTTCACCGAGTCGGCCATCACACCTGTTGTCGCATCGATTGACCACAGTTGCGGTTTGGCGGTACCACCACCATAGAGGTAGTTACCCACCTTTACAATTCCGCCCATATAGCTGTCAAATTCCCTGTTTCTCCATACCTCATTTATTGCCGTTCCATCTTCCGAAAGCTCCAGCTTCTCACCGAAATTCCCATCATCACCGGTCACGCAGTAGATCGCTCCATCTTCGAAGAGTACTGTATTGGCGTGCGTATCACCATATCCGGGGCCTCTTTTGTCCACCTCGATACCTTCCAGCTCCCGGGACCAGAGCAGATCTCCGCTCTCCACATCAAGACCCAACAGGTGATAGGCCGATAGTGTAACCAGAATCTTCCTTTCCGAAAGAGTGATCACCCGGGGTGGATTGTATGCTGACCGCTCGCCAAAACCTGGATTACTCCAGATCAGCTCACCCGTAAAGCGGTCAAGGGCAACAACGTTGTGCTCATTTCCGCCAGCGGTCCAAAATACCTTGTCTCCATCAACAACAGCCGATTCGGAATGACCGAAACGGGGTAGTACCCCCTGGAAATCCTTTGCAAAGTCCTTTGACCACTGCACATTCCCGGTGGCCTTCTCCAGGCAGTAGAGATTTCCCATCCCTGAGCCCACGTAGATCAAATCATCCACAAGGGTAGGGGCTGAGCGCGAGCCTGCGAAGTTGACAACCCATTCGTTCCCGAATTTTGACTGCCACATGATCTTCCCTTCCAGGCTAATGCAATGCAGGTATGCTGTACTGTCGATGGCACCGGTAATGTAAATCAGGCCTTTCTCAATCACCGGCGATCCGTAGCCACTACCGATCCCATCCAGGAACCATAGCTCCGTGGGGCCCTCTTCAGGCCACTCTTTCAAAAGATTGGTTTCATTATAAATACCGTTCCGGCCCTCACCGCGCCACTCAACGATTTCAGTTTGTTTTACACTGCAGGACCAGAGCAGTCCCATGATCAAAAGGGGAAAAAGTTTTCTCATTTGTAAGAATTATTCTTGGAACAATACCGCTAAAGATAATGAACCCGTATTAATCCTCAAGATAAACCTATGTTCAGCTTTCGGCATCGACCAGCCGGCAGTGTGATCCAGTTATTCCGCCCGGAAAGCATGGTGCTGGCAGGAAACGGCTATGATGAAGTGCTTACCTCCGTTTCCCTTTCAGCACCTGCCAATGGGCTTTGTCAGATTTTTCCGAATATGACGCTTTCATCGGTTTTCTTACTTGCAGGGGAACTGGACAAAAGTGAGGCCTCTAACGTACCTGTTTTAAGCTACAAAAGTATAGGCCTTTCCGGCTTTCCCGGCCCGACCTGTACGCCCAATGCGGTGGATATAGCTATCGTGGGTTTGCGGTACCTGGTAGTTGATCACATGTGAGACATCGGAAATGTCAAGTCCGCGTGAAGCCACGTCGGTAGCTACAAGGACCTGTACCCGGCCCTGTTTAAAGGCTTTCAGTGCGCTTTGACGGGCATTCTGACTCTTATTCCCATGAATCTGTTCGGCCGGAATACCGGCCTTATTCAGCTTCATGCAGAGCCTGCTTACCCGGTGCTTGGTCTCCTCGAACAACAATACCTTATCGAAATCATTTTGTGACAACATTTTCTTCAGAACCACAAATTTATCCTCACCCGGCTTCACCCGGATGATATCCTGATCGATGCTGTCGCCCGAACTATCACCGGTACTTACCTTTACGGTAACGGGATTGCTCAGGATATTGTTAATCATCGATTGCTGTGATTTATCCAGGGTGGCGGAAAAAAGCATGGTGTGATTGCGCTGCCTCATCCCGTCAAGTATACGGTTCACATCGCGGATAAAACCCATATCCAGCATGCGGTCGAACTCATCCAGCACCAGGGTTTGGAATTTCCCCAGATCAATGGCCCTGCGATCGGTCAGGTCAAGCAGTCTGCCCGGTGTGGCAATCACCACGTGGGTGTTCCTGCGAAGAGTTTGCAGATCCCTGTTGATGTTGGTGCCACCAATAAAAACGGCACTGAACAGGCCCAGCCCTTTGGCCATGCTTTTAAATTCCTCTTCCACCTGGAGAGCAAGTTCACGGGTTGGTACCACGATCAGTGCGTAGGGGTTTACCCTTTTATGTAGCAGCTGTTCAATGATGGGAATCAGGAATGCCCCGGTTTTTCCGGTCCCGGTCTGTGCAATTCCCAGGATATCCCTGCCTTTCAGCAAGGTTTCCAGTGTTCTGTCCTGTATCTCTGTGGGTCGCTCGTATCCCTTTGCGGAAAGGGCCTGCTTTAACTTATCATTTATAGGAAGCTCACTGACCAGCCGGTCTGAGCGGAATACCTTCTCTTCGACACCCTGCTCTGCCTCTTTCACCAGGAGAGAGGGATCCAGTGTGGATGCTTTTTTAGCCGGACGAGCATTGTTCCGGTTCCTGTTGTTTGAACCCTGGACTCTTTTGTGTCCTGGATTTGAATTGTTACGTCTGTTGTTGTTTACTTTTGTATTACTCATATAATAGAATTTGAACAGCCTTATCTCAGGGCTGCTATATTGTTTAAATTGACGAGCTTCAAAGAGTTCGTCGCCTTAGCTGAATCAGAAAAAAAAGAGAGGGGTCCCTGATAACGGGAAACTGCCTAATTGAAAAGTCGGCTAAGAAATTTCGACAAAGGTAGTCAAATATTTCACAAAGGGGTTTTAAAAGTGTGAATGCGCTGAAGTATGGAATCCGGTGATGAATATTTCCGGATCTTCCGGGAGCTAATTCTTTTGCCTCAGTTTCCATTTCTGTAGAATAGAATAGCAGGTTACCCGGATTTTTAGACCTTTGTAGCAAATATTGAAGGAATGAGGTTTGAAGAGTATCACATCGCAGAAGGGATCAAGACCAGCATCTCAAAGCTGGGCTTTAACAGACCCACCGATATTCAGTTTAAATCAATTCCTCCCATCCTGCGGGGAGAGGATGTCCTGGCCATCGCGCAGACCGGTACCGGTAAAACTGCTGCCTATGCCATCCCGGTTCTTCACATACTGCAGGACCGAAAGATAAAAGGGCGCCCCGATGGTGTGAAGTGCCTGGTGATGGTTCCCACCCATGAGCTTGCTCTGCAAACCGAAAATGTATTCCGGGTACTGGGGAAACACACACGGATCAAATCATTTGCCATTCACGGCGGGGTGGAGCAGAATCCGCAGATCAGGCAGCTGGATAAGGGAGTAGATGTACTGATTGCCACTCCGGGAAGAATGTTTGACCTTGTGAGCCAGGGCGCCCTTAAATTGCAGCGGGTTGAGATCCTGGTACTTGATGAGGCCGATCACATGCTCGACCTGGGATTTATCAAAGACATCCGTGACCTGATGAAACACCTTCCCAGGAAGCGCCAGACCCTCTTTTTCTCAGCCACCATCAATGAAAAAATCAAGAAGATCGCTTACTCACTGGTGACCGACGCCATCCGGATCCAGATTTCACCCAAAGACCCGGTGGCCAAAAACATCGAACATGGAGTGGCCTTCATCGAGATGGATGACAAACGCTTCTTCCTTGAGAATGTGATCACGAACAATCAGGATCAGAAAATCCTGGTATTTGTCAGGACAAAAGTCCGGGCAGAAAGGGTTAAAAAGGCCCTGGAAAGGGTTAACATCCAGGCAGAAAGCATCCATGGTGACAAGGAACAGGGGGAGCGTGAAATGACCATGCAGCAATTCCGGTCAGGAAAGGCTAAAGTGCTGATTGCTACCGATATAAGCGCCAGAGGAATTGATATCCCCGATGTGGAATTCGTGGTAAATTATGACCTTCCCGAATCTCCCGAATACTACGTTCACAGGGTTGGCCGGACTGGACGTGGATCACACAAGGGCCAGGCAATCTCATTTTGCAGCAAGGAAGAGAGAGAGATGCTGGCCACCATTGAGGAGCAACTTGGGAAACCGATCTACAGAACCGAGATATCAAAAGGTTTCTACCGCGATACCATTGAATCCTCCAAAGAGAACGAAGAGACCGACTGGCAATCGCTTCTGGACCAGGAGGAGGCCTTTCAAAATAGCCACAAAAAGAAAAAAAAGAGGAAATGACGAAACTCATCATCATATCCATCGCTATTTTTCTACTGAATGTCCCATTCGGGTAGTGGAGTGCAAATGTCAAAAGGTTCTCAAGCCAATGGTTCCTTACCATTCACATACCTGTACCCTTTATTGTGGCCTTAAGGCCACTCTCCGGGATCTGATTCAGCTGGGACACCTATGTTTCATGGTTGGTGGATATTTCCAGGGATAGAAGCTATTTCATTAAATAGCTCAAAATCGTCTTCTGCCATTTCCAAACCTTGGATTCACAATGTTGTTGTAAATGGATCCAAATGTATAAGCTAATCCTATTTCACCTTCCACGTTAAAGCTGGTCTCCAATTCCTGCAATTGGAGTAGTATTTCTGCCTCGCTTGCTTCACCCTTCACCAATGATAACTGGTCGTTAATACGCGCTACAGATCCTCCAACCCGGACCGACAGACCCTTCAGTATCCGGATGCTCACATAACCATTTAACTCTACGCGGTTCATGCTGAAATCATGAAAAAAGTTGGATCCCTCAAGTGCCAGGTTGATAGAACCCCATTTCTCCTGGACCTGGTATGCCACCTGCAACTGCTGCATCCACAGGAGCTCTTCTGTTTTGTCATATATGGTGGTATCGTTGTAGATCCTGTATGAACTCCCGACGCTGTAAATCATTCTGAGCTGACGATGGGTGGACTTGGAATACGGAAAAATGTTGTACTCAATGGAAGGTAGAACATCAACCGAAAATTTAGAATTATTGTAGCTTGATGACAGGAGATCTGTCTTGATTCCGGCTGACCAGTGCTCCCCAATGCTATAAACTACAAGAAGATCAAAACCCTGGTAACTTTTGTTATTTGTATACAGACTATCATCGTAGGTGTATTTAGAGCGGGTGTACCTGTGGTCAAAATCAAACTCCAGCTTCCAGTCATGTGTGATCTTTGTGGCTGATGCCGAGCTTCTCATGGACAATTCTCTCCTGGATTCTTCTCCCTCAAAGTCAGGTTCAGCCTCCAGTTCAAAAACCCAGTTATTCCACCTGTCCACCACAACCTGACTCGCCACCTGCTCGCTCGGTGCGATGATAACATCCTTGTACAGGGGAGTTCTTGCCACATAGGACATAAGTCCCATTTTAAGCATCTGTGTTCTCCACACCCTCCTGAGGTCCCTTGTGTCATCGGGACGACTTGAATAAACAAGGGTGTCATTCTTTCCTTCAAACTCCATCTGTCCCACAAATACATAGGTATACTTTCGTCCGCCGTTTCCTGCCGTTTCACTGCTTTCACAAATATAAACCTGCGCCTCCCTCACATCCCTGACATAGTTTATATAGGGTATTTCCTCCCGGATAAAGTTCATATCACAACGGTAACAATCAATGAATACACGAACAGCGTTTTCACGTTGGATAGCTGAATCAGCGATCTGTACCTGTCCATATGTGGAACTAAGAAAAAAAAGACCGGCCAAAACAATCCCAAACAGCAACAATCCTTTATGTATCATGTGCCAAAGGAAGCATATTCTTTTAAGCAAGTTGCAATTTATTCCGTCCAAATAATGAATATGCTTTAGAATCGGTCACATCATTCCAGCCTGTATCTCTTTATTGTAGTATAAGAGATAATTACCGGTGTTCAGGCAGTGATATTCCATTTACTTTGCTTTTTAGAAACAAAATGAAGATTCCGAATTGCCTTCAAGGTTGGTATTCCGAAATCCTTAACTTTATGGCATTAATCCACTAATTGAAATCGAATGTCAAGAGCCCTGTACATTCCTGTCACTGTGGTTCTAATCTTGCATTTATGCAGTCCCGCCACACGCTGTCAGCAACATGTTCTTACCCAGCTAACTTTCAGTGATTCAACCCACGACGGCTATCCCTACTGGTCGCCCGACGGCGATTACATCATCTATTCATCAAGGACCAGCTCGGGTTGTCAGACCATGAAAATACCTTCGGAGGGTGGTACCCCGGAACTGGTCACTGAAACCTTTTCACAACATGCCAGGTGGTCACCTTCAGGAGATTACATTGTCTTTGATGGTGATTCCGGTACCCTGATGCAGATGATCCCGGCCTCCGGAGGCATACCAATACGAATCGATCCAGACTCCATTCCCATCTACATGAGTGGTATGCCCGTCTGGTCGCCCGATGGCGAAAAAATAGCATTTAAGTCAATGTTTACCATCTACATCATGGACCTGAAGACGGGCTCTCTCACCAGATTAAGCTCTCCGGCAGGCAAGAATACCATTCCATATGACTGGTCACCGGATGGCAGTAAGCTCCTGGTCGATGTGAGGGATACAGTGGACAGGTCACAAACGGATATCTGGGAAATCCCCTTGAATGGTTCACCCAGGCAGGTCTCATTCTTACCGGGAAGACAGGTGAAACCCTCCATTTCACCGGATGGTTCCAGGATCGTTTTCACGTCGGATCATGGCGGCAATGCAGATATATGGATCATGCCGGCAGCAGGGGGGGATCCTGTTCAACTCACCTTTTATGAAGGGAACGAGGATAATCCGGGATATGATGTTGAAGCCAGCTGGTCCCCGGATGGAAAATTCATTGCCTTTTCAAGTTCCAGGAAAGATACATGGGCTATCTGGAGAATGGAACTTGATCAGGGATTTTTCAGTGACAAGCTTATCGAACGCGTGCACTACTCGCATTTATTTCCTGTGATCGATACCGGAACCATACCCGTTTTTCCATTTTTTCTGAACGAGATTCCGATGCAGCCATCCCCGGCATATAACCAGGACGGCCGGGAATTTGTTCTTGTTTTGACGGGGAATGAAAAGTATGCATTGTTTGATGCAACTGCAGAAAACGGAGATACGCTGAATTATAAGCAGAGGATGCAGGGAAAGGGAAACCAGGTGATCGCTGATCATGTCGATTTTCCGGCATTAGCCTCAACGGGCATTCATGCTGAGGAAGAGATCAGGAATACCAGATCCATTACAGGCCGGTCCGTTTCCCGGATTACAGTGGACGGAAGGCCAGGTGGATCTTCCGAAGCCGGATTTATGGCTGCGGATGAGACAATTTTGTCGGTCCTTCATAATGACAACCTGATGGTACAAAAAATGGAGCTGAAACATCCTGATCTGGCACGTCCCTTGCTGCACCTGTGGAATATCGCCAATGCCGGTGAAAGATATAATGAACACGTTGCAACTGAAGAAAGGTTCCATCTCCGGGGTCTAATCTATGGTGGCAGGAAAATAGGGGTGAAGATATCTGGTAGCCGCGGATGGCAGGAGTCAATTTTCAATGATGAGATTCTGGGCAGCTACCATCTTGAAGCCTGGCGGGATCTGGATCCCGGTGAAGTGAAGTTCCTGGAGGAGCAATACGGTAGCCTCCGGGGAAATGAACTTGAAGAATTAGAAAAAATGATCAGTACCCTGCATACTGGTGATATGGTACCCTATTATATCAACCGTTATGGTTTCTACGAAGGCCATACCGATTTCAGGGCTGAACCCCTGGCCATTGCATTTATTTTCGGTATCCGTTCCCTGGAAGAGATCCACCAGGCTGCCGGGGGCGATCTTTATAGGTACCTGACCAGGCATTTCACTCAAAATCCCTGAGATTAATGAAAGCTATAACTATACTTTCCTTTATTGTTACAATATTTTGGTCGAGCC
>JAAEOI010000231.1 GCA_024244665.1 Bacteroidota bacterium
GTGCACCCTCCATGCTGACGTAGGAAATTCCAACCCTCACCAAAATCTCCTCGTCTTCTTCAGTGCTGAAGTTTGCATAAAACCCAAGGTCGCTGTTGATTGCTTCGGGAAGAGCACCCAGGTCCTCCCCCATATTCCACAGGCCATAGGAATCCCATTTCTTACTGAATTGGGCATAATAATAAAGGTTGTAGTAGGTACCGGAAGCAAAGCCCACGCCTTCGCCCCAGCATTTTATCCTGCCCCTGATGGTACCGTTTTCGATGACCTGGTTTTCCTGCTCACCGGAATATCCCCCGATTTTACGGGCCAGATCAACCTGGATGCTGGCCGCATCCGATTGTGGGAAAGTAAAACGCATCAAACCGGTTCTCTGGGTACAGGTCAGTTCGGAAAAAATATCATATTTATCGAGAACCACGCTGTAGTACCCTGCTTCTGCCGTTTCATTGCTGTGGCTGAATTCCGATTTCCACCCCTCGCCTTCGTTTTGATACAGGTCATAGGCATTGGAGCCACTGTGAAACTTCAGTTCACCTGTGGTGGGCATCACCTGGAAGTTACCCAGCGTTCCATGCCAGCCTACCCCGCTCATGTGGTTCATGCTGAATCCCTCAATGGTATTTTCAGTATAGTTATAGCCATTGGTGGAGCCCCGGCCTGTGCGGGTGTCCGGGCTCAGCTGCACCATCCCAAAGGGCATAAAAGGTCCTGGAAAGGTCCTCCCACAGCGCCCTGAACAGGAGGTTCCTATCATCGGGTTGACATGGTCAGCCGGCTGATCGCCCTCTCCGGGGCCATCTCCCTGAAAGGAACAAGAAGAGAGGAGCAGCAGCAGGAAAAAGTAAAGAGGCAAATAATATGATTTCATCTTTCAAATTTTATAAATAACCGAATAGAATCATATGTTCTTGTGTAAGCTTTCCAGTTGCCTGAAATGATTCTCGGGAATGATCCCCGAATCGCTTAGGGGCACATCAAAGGATACGGTGCCACCATAGTTGTTGGTGTGCTGGGTCCAACCGATCACCAGGTCATCAGGGAACCTGGGTTCTCCAACACCCCAGTTAGATCCCAGGAAAGTCAGGAAATGCAACTGGTCGCCATGGTAATCAGGGCCTACCCAGAACTTTTGTTTGTCGAAATAGCGCACCTGGCATACGGGCAACAGCCAGTCTGCCTGGCCTGCAAAGTAATCCTCCTGACCGGTGGGTGGCTTCATAAGATTATAGGTCATCACAATGCGGCCTCCGTTGTAAGCAATCAGGGTATCACTGTTGCCCGCTTTAAATGCATTGTTATAGGCCTTATACATCCCGGGATCGGGAAACTTCCCGTCATCCACCCACCATGCAGAGATGGATTTTCCCCATCTCTCGGACCATTCCCTGATCACCTGCTGATATTTTTGCTGCTCCTCGGCAGAGCCAGCCATGCCCAGGGCAGGGATATATACACAGAGTTTGATCCCGCGGGGAATCAGGTCCGCAGCCAGATCGGCCACCAGGTCGCGCTCCGTTAATCTTCCCTGGCCGGGTCCAAACAACTTTTCATAGCTACTGCTGGGGGAACAAAAATAATCTGCCTCCCTGCCAAGGGTAATAAAAAAGTAAGGAGCATGAATGGCTTCCAGCTGATCCCCCAGCTCGGAAACCCGGAATGAATTTACCTTTCTATTCCACTTCTTCCCGGTCATAAGTTTTTGACCTTCGCCTCCCTCCTGCAGGGGAAGGAAATGTGAAAAAAGTCCCCAACTGGCCTCGCGAAGCCACCGGGTATTCGGATTTAAGTCCCCTGCCTTACCTGCCTCCAGGCTGCCACCCGCAAGGAAGTTAACCGGAATAGCCGATGCACTGGCACCCAGGGTTCCGGCCAGGGCAGTTGCAGAGAGAGCTATAAAATTTCTTCGTTTCATATGATTATGATTTACTTTCAAATTGAATACTTTGCCATCAGTCCTTACTAAGATCCGCTGTTCACCTGATCGCTGATGGCTTCCAGCTGCCTGTATATCTTTTCAGGAATGGATCCGGAATCGGTTAGCGGAATATCCCAGGACACGGTCCCTCCCAGGTTATTGATGTGCCGGGTCCAGCCCGTAACCAGCTTAAGCGGGAACCTGGGCTCGCCGATGCCCCAGAATTCACCCAGGAAGGTCAGGTAATGCAGCTGCATCTTATCAGTAATTCCAGGCCTGTAATCCTGGTAATGTTCATAACTGACTTCCAGGAGGAATCCGGATTCTCCAAAGGTGTAGTCCTCATGAACCTGCTCCGCTTTTAAGCGCTTGGATAACTTGGTGGCGACCAGGACATCCTTGTTGCCTGCTCTCAGCGCAGAGATATATGCCAGATACTCCGGGTAACTCGGGTGAGCGGTACCATCAAGCCACCATGCAGAAATGGATTTTCCCCATCGCTCCGACCATTCGGTGATTACATCAAGCCATTTCTCCTGGTCCTTGGACTTCTTCCCTCCTGCACCATAGGCAGGCATATACACACACAACCTGATCCCGCGCGGTATAAGCTCTGCCGCGATATCTGCCACCAGGTCACGTTCGGGCCGCGCCCCGGTTTCAGGTCCGAAATGCAAGTCGAATGCCTTGTTGGGTGAACAGAAAAAATTACCGGCCTGTCCGATGGTTAGGAAAAAATAGGGAACCCTGAGCGCTGATAATTGATCAGCAAACTGTTTTACATCAAAGGAATTTACTTTCTTAATCCACTGTTCCTTTGACATGAGCGTTGACCCGTCACTGGCCACATGAGCCATGAAGTGAGACAAGAGCCCCCATTTGGCATCTGCCATCCATTTGGTCTTTGGATTGTTATTGTCGGTTTTTCTTCTTTCCATATTATTCAAATTCAGTCTTTCAGCACTTTGTCGCCAGTCTATGCTGGAAATCTTGTTTTCCAGGTAAATGAACACCCTTGTGTCTGGCATAAAGCTAAAGAAGATATGCTCTTTCAGTGTTCTTATTCTAAGCATTTCTTTGCTCTAATCTTGTATCGTTGAATGAGTTTTTCGGGAGCCTATGTAGCTCTTAACGGGCATATCTGATCACTTCAAGATCGTTTCTCTGAATGGGACCTGGCGTGCTCCTGCCAACGGTGATGATCCTCTCCGGAATGTTCTGTATTTATATTTTTTATCATCTGAAGCTTGTATTGGGTTCATCTCCCAACCAGATCTCAAGTTCTCCACCCCTGGCAAAATCAGCATGGGAAAACCTGGGTGAATGAAGTTCATTGCCATTAAGGGTCATTTTTTGGATATAGCAATTTTCACGTGAATTATTATGAGTAATGATGGTGAATTCCTTGCCCTGGTAGTACTCCGGGTCCAGGGTAATCCTGATGGTATCAAAAACAGGCGAGGTAACATCGTACATGGGTTCCGAAGAAGAAGTGCCCTGCAGACTGAAGATCCCCATGGACATCAGTGCGCTGACACCGCCCATTTGTCCCTGGTCTTCATCGTGTCCGCCATAACCCTTATCGGGAGTGATGTCCCCGTAAGCCTGCTCATTTACCCTGCGCACCCAGTATTGTGAAAGCCATGGTTTACCCGCATGATTAAACACGTGTGCATTGGAGCATCCGGGTTGGTTGGCATAACTCACGTAACCTCCTCCATACCCGAAGACAAAGTCATCGGAGACTGCCTGCTCAAAGGCATAATTCAGTTTTTCACAGAGTGTATCAGTGCCTCCCATGAGCTCAGCGAGTTCATCAATGGCATGCGCCATCTGCCAGGTTCCCTGCCATGCATTTGCCTCTATCCATCCCCTGCCGCTCAGCGGATCATTGTGCAACCAGGAGCCGTCTTTTGCTTTGGGGAAAATCAATTTTTGCTCATCGTTGTAAAGTGCTTTCCAATCCACTGAACGTTTCATGAAATATTCCGCATCCTTCTTGAGCTTTAAGTCCTTCGCCATCTGAGCCAGGGTCCAATCCTGAAAAGAAGCCTCCAGCGTAATTCCGGCATTAAAACCACGAAAACGGCCCTTGTCTGAATCCAGTATCAACCCTCCCTGTATCATCCCACCTGGCAGATGATTCCTTTTCATTGTTTCGTAGGCATGTTTAGTGTCTACCCTGCTTAGAATTCCTTTTTGATAGGCTGAGGTGATGAGTGGCGTGGAAGGGCATCCTGTCATAATATAGGAATAGCCACCCACATTGGGTCCCCTCGGCAAGAGATTTCCGTTGTCGGCATATTGAACCAGGGAAGCGGCAAATTCGTCCTGCATCTCCGGCCATGCCAGACCCCAGAGGATATTCAGGTTCCATTGTGTCAGCCAGAAAGCATCTGAATTATACATATGGTGGCGGACCCTGCCATTCTCATCTTTGGGTAAAGTCCTGAGTTTAAATTTCGCTCCGATGGTATGCGACCCCACCACTTCTCCTTCGGTATAGTCGGGATAATCTCCACTTACATCATCAATTTTATGTCTGCCGAGCAGTACATGCCAGAGATCCGTGTAAAATTTAATCTTTTGTGCGTCGCTTCCCCCCTCGACACTGATATTACCCAGGCATTTGTTCCATTCTTCCTGCGCTGCTTTCCTGGCCCTGGAGAAATCCCAATGCGCAATTTCACTCTCTAAATTTTTGTGCGCATTTTCAAGGCTTGTGTATGAAACAGCCATTTTAAGCTGTACCTCATCTCCTTGCTTCACATTATAGACGGCCTTCACCCCGGAAGTGGGGGCATCATGGTATGACCATCCCGGCGATCGGCGCGGCGTACTTCCCGAAGCACCTTTCACATCATTCACATCAGTAAACACCTCCTTGTCAGCCCAGCCATCCATCTGCATAAATGCTTTATCAAACCTGGCCACAAAGTATATCTTGACATTATCCGGCCCTCCCCAGAGACGACCCAGGGTATTAAACTCTCCCTCAATTGTATGATCATCTACTTTGTGTACAACAGCATCGGTCATCGTACTGGTGGATATATAACCACCCAGGTTGAGCAGGATATTGGAAACAGCATCCCGGGTATAGCTGAACTTGTAAAAGCTCACACGTTGCCCGGCAGTCTGCTCCAGCCATATCCCATAATCTTTAAGGTACATTTTATGATACCCGGGTTGTACAATCTCGTCATCGTGCGAAAATTTTGATTTCCAGTGTTGCTCACCCAGGGTGGGATCCACATCACCGGTAAGCGGCATCAGGTCCAATCCGGAAAGCATCCAGCCATGGATCTGAGGAAATCCCAATACCTCCTCAGAGTTGTAATTGTACCCGCCCCCCTGCTGATTTTTGTTGCGCGTAAGCGGTGCCGCACTGATCATTCCATAGGGCTGACTACCCGTTACAAAGAAAAAATACCGCCCTCGCGTGGTTTCAATGTAAGGATCTACCCAGGAAACATAATCGGGGTAATTTTCAGGAGCGGGAAAGACCTGCAATTCAGAGAGTCCAAGATTTTCCCCATCACCGTCCATGGCATCAAAACGAATCCATTCTACCTCTTTTGTTGGGAACGTGACCACCTTTGGACTCCCGTCATTGGAGATTTGAAATACATCTATCCGGCTCCCATCACTAAAATGCAGACGACCACCAGCCAGATGGGAAGACAACTCCGGGCGATCAAACAGTATGACCTTATTGATGGCCCTTGCTTGCTCCCACTCCAGCTTCACCCAGGGAAAATCAATCTGCCCCCAGAATGTAATCCCACTTTCTGATGCCCACTGGCCATAAGCTTCCATGTGAATATTGTCATCGGCAATATGGGTGGCTGAATAAGCATCAGACCATACGGAAGAGGCCGTAACAACTGCCTGCGGAGCGATATTATCCGGGCCGGCAATAGCGCACTGTAAGCACAGAAAGAAAAGCAATGAAACTCCGGCGATTTTACTCAAAAAACTAGTTCTCATCTTATTTTCACATTAAGATTTTAAAGCAATGATGCAGAGATATTTAATTATCGTTTTCAATGAATGTTTTGCAATCTTCTATTTATCAATTATCTGAACTGTTATCGGAAACAAGTCCCCAGTTCTTATTGGGTTCAGCTCCCATTTCCAGTACAAGTGATCCGCCTTTCAGCAACTCACTGGCAGAGAAAAAGAAAGTATTTAAAGGCTTGCCATTAAGCACTGCGCCCTGAATATATTTATTCTTCCGGGAAACATTCCTGGCTTCAATCGTGAATGTTTTGCCACGGCCGTATTGCCGTCCCAGATCAATGCTCACTTTTTCAAACAGCGGACTTGCAATCTCATAGACCGGGTTTACTCTGCATCCGCCATCCGTCTGAAAAAGACCAATGGCACTCATTACATACCATGCGCTCATCTGTCCCTGATCCTCATCACCCAGATAAGCATTTGACACACAATGTCCATAGTAGCGGTTCAAAATCGAACGGGTCCATTTCTGCGTCAGCCAGGGTTTACCGGCCCAGTTAAAAAGATAAGCAAAATGCATGGACTGCTGGTTGCCCTGTACGACTGGATAATCCCAGTACTGGTCCCTTGGCGCATTAAAACGAAAGGGCTCACTGGATGCAAATCCCCACTCCAGGCGTTCCAGGAAACGGTCCTTACCAATGGTTTCAATAAGAGCAGGGACATCCTGGGGAACAAAAAAGGTCAGTTGCCAGGCATTTCCTTCCACATAATGCTTGTTCCTTCCTTCCTGGAAGGGATCGAAATCGGGTTTCCACTGTCCCAGGCTATCCTTCAGGCGTGCATACCCGGTTTCCTCATCCATAACATTCTTCCACCAGTAGCCTCTTTCATTGAAGGTTTTATATTTCTTGTCCCTGCCCAGGGCCAAGGCAAACTGTCCGATGGTCCAGTCATCATAGGAATACTCCAGGCTATTGGAAAATCTTCCTTTGTCGTAGGGCACATACCCGTGCCTCAGATAGGCTTCAAGGTCTTTGTTCCCTGCCCTGCCACCACCCAATTCTTCAGTGGCCTTCGTGTTGAAATAGCTCTCCGGAATCTCGCTTTGCATTTTGACAACTGCTTCAAAGGCCAGGTTCACGTCAAAATCCCTGATGCCCATTTGATAGGCACCTACAATCAGGGGTATTTCATGTTCGGCAACCATCACAGGGACATACTCCATACCGGCCGGACCCTTTGCCAGCCACCCGTTCGATTTATACATGGCCAGCTGGGAACGAACCCACTGCAGGGACCATTCGGGCGCTGCCAGGTTCCACAGCTGATTTAAATTCCAGAAAGTGTTCCAGAATGCATCACAACCAAGGGCAACATCTTCCTTCCCTGGTAATTGTTTTGTCCTCTCGGACGGATCGGCCCACTGACCATTCACATCACTGAAAATATTCCGGCCACAAATGGCCCTGTACATGTTGGTATAGAATTTAATTTTTTCTATCCGGTTTTGGGTCGAAATATCAAGCCGTCCCAGTATTTCGTTCCATACCTCTCTGTTATGATTCCTGACTGCTTCATAGTCCCAGCCAAAGGGTTCGATAACTTCTTTCTCGAGATTTTCCCGGGCGTTTTCAATACTTACATAGGAAATGCTGCTTCGTACCTGGACGATTTTATTTTCGGTGGTATTAAATTCGGCAAAAGCGCCAAGGTCATTTGCCCTTGGACATACAAGAGTATCAAGATAATACACCTTATCGTTCTCCCAGACACCAAATTTTGTAATGGGCCTGTCAAATTCCACAACGAAATGAACCTTATAGTCCTGTCTCATAGCACCCCATGCCCATGCACGTTGCACACAGGACCCTTCCACCCTGTATTTTCCAATCTTTTGAATTTCAGCTGCATCAATGCGGTAAGGATACTCAGCAGGGATCTTCAGGTCAATCATAATTCTCGATTGCTCCTCTTCTGAATAGGTGTAGCGTTGAAACCCACAACGGGTGGTGGATGTCAGCTCTGCCTTTATGTTATAATCCGTCAGAAGCACCTCGTAGTGACCCAGGGGCGCTGTTTCTGTATCCTTGTCAATTCTGGAGCGATAACCCTCATCAGGCAGATCCTCAGTCCCCATGATGGTTTCCAGTTCACCACCACTTGGCATGATCCCCAATCCGCCCATCGTCCATTCATGAATATGGGAAAAGGTCCCGATATTTTCAATACTGGGTTCATACCCTGCCTGCCAACCCCTGTTTTGATTATCAGGGCTCAGCTTAACCATGCCGAAAGGCATCCAGGGACCCGGAGCAATCATCCATCTTGAATGACCGGTTCCCATTCTGGTATCCACATAATCTCCTGCCGTTTGCAGGGACTGCGGAGATCGCAGGACCTTTCCTTCCTCAATTGTTCCGCCATCCAGCTGAATTTCATAAGACGACATCCTTGCAGACTCAACAGAGGGCATGGGAGCTTCAAAAACATATTCTCCTTCCTCAACTTCAGCTGAGAAAATCTGCCTGCCATCCAGCAAAACGGACAATACTGAAGTCGAATCCAATTGCCCGGCATGGACAAGAAGTGGCTGAGTGCGCTTCCCGTTTGCCTTCATCTCATATCCTGCAGGCTCCACATGCCGGAGGTAAGCTTTCCCTGGTTTTATGATGTCAACCATCTCCGAACAAAGCAGGCTTACATGATCAAATGTAATCCAGGAACCTCGCACAGAGCTCAGTCTGATTTCATTCCCACCGTCACGTAACTGCATTTCCCCGATGGGAAACTCCATCAGAAAAGCTTGCTGATTATCTGGGTGTGTGAGAGAGCCCTTCCCTGTGGGGATAAATTCCTTATAGGATTTTCCGTTGACAGTCACTTTAAACATCGTGGCCTGTACACTGTCATTGCCAGTTAATGCTACCCGGAGTTTCCATTGTGCATTTGCCGGTTCTTCTTTCAGCTTAAACAGGATATTGACCATATGAGTTCGCCACCCCGAGGTTGCCCAGGTCCCTCCCCATGTATTCACAGGACCCGGTAAAACATAAGGAAAATCGACGTCGGGCTTGCTGTAGCCAACAATATAATTGCGATTTTCCCATCCAAAGTCATACTCCAGAAATTCTTCGAACCGATCAGGTGCCAACGCAAACTCGCCGGAACGATCATCCGCTTTACCAATCTGCCAAACCGTATTATAGCCAGTCTTTTCATCATCAAAACCGGATACCCTGTATTTCGGTTCAACATGCTTGATTTTATAAAAAAACCTTTGCCCCGCTGTATCCCGAACAAGCCTGAAGTGTTTCTCAGCTTCTTCCTGCGATAAACGATTGTCCTCATCCAAATCAAGTTGATGAAATATATAGGCCTGTGTATTGCAATACTCTATTTGATCCACCTTATGATTTTGGTTGAAATCAGCATCATCGAACTGGTCCGATTTATATTCTGTCCGATCCAGGGATCCGTCTTTATTGGCATCTGCCTTTTCGAATTCCTTTTCGTAGTAGTCTATAAATTCATCAAATAACACCCAGCCATCCTGGTTGCGGTCCCAGGGAATTTCAGCGAAGGAATTTTCCACTGTCAACAAAAGACCCAACAACAAAAAAACAGTTTGCTTTGTGTTCATATCAAGGAATCTTAATGGATGATTTAAGATCTTTTAGCAAGGAATCCAGGTCAGGGCGAAATGCCTGATTCTCCAGCATATTTGTTGCAGGGGTCTCTTTAATGGAGTTTCCCAGATCATATAAACCCACAGCTTCGGCTTCACCAGATTGGAAGTTGACTTTTTGAACAGTCAGCTTCAGGGGGCCTTTCCGGATGGAGAGCCAATCCTTCCCACCTTCACCCCGGGGCTGCTCGCTCGGGAAAGCCTGTCCGCCCAGGGTGATCACCGGCACCTTTCGCTGAGCAAGCCTTGCAGGATCATCCAACCAGAGAGGTAGGATATTTTCGCTATCCATGGCTTCAGATTCTTTGATTTCAATCCCTGCAACTTCAGCCAGGCTTGCAAAAAGATCGGTCTGGGAAACGGGAGACTGGCATATCTTTCCTTCTGGTATTTTCCCCTTCCAGAAAACCATATAAGGAATACGGTGCCCCCCCTCAAACTGGGTATTTTTATGCCCTGCCAGATGGCCATGCGGTGGAGCTCCGTGCAGTCGCACATCTGACCCGTTATCGCTGGTAAGGACAATAAGGGTGTTATCAATCATTTTATGGCCTTTATACCTGGGATCCTCTGTTTCCTGTAGCCATTCCAGCAGCCGGCTTAAAGCCACATCGTTCTCATATACCATATCACTCCTGTGCAGCGAAGTGATGCCAAGTTTCCTGAACAGGGGAGAATCATTCAGCGGGTCAATTGCCTCAAGAGCCAGTTCATTGGCCAGGGTACGAGCCCTGTTTTTTACAGCAATTCCATCCAGGGTTTCAGGGGGCAGATAGGGTTCATGATTAGCATGGGGAGAATAGTAAAGAAAAAATGCGCTGTCTTCATAAGCACCTCCTCTCTTATGTTCAGACAGGTAGAGCCTGGACTGGTTCAGCCAGGTCTGGGATAAGCTTTCACTGGGGACATATCCAGCGCCTTTAACCAGCTGTCCCTGATTGTTTAAATGAGAAAGCTGGTGATCATGCAAGAGGAATTTCTGACGCCAGTAACCGTTGTTATGGTTATGGCGGACACCTGTATAATGGTCAAATCCGTGTTCAAGGGGTGAGCGCGTAAGGATACTGTCAATGATTGTTACACCCATATGCCATTTCCCTACCCCATAGCATCTGTATCCTCCACGTTTTAACATCTCGGGCATGGTTGCCTCCCCGTCCAGGAAAGACCGGTTCACCAATTGCATTAGCCGGAAGCCGATATCGGGCCTGCGCCAGACATGCACCCCGGTCATAATCGACCATCGAGATGGGGAACACAGGCTCGCCTCTGAATGCGCATCTGTAAAAAGCATCCCCTTATTTGCAAACTCATCGATGGTGGGTGTGTGAATCTGCAGGGAATCAGGCAAGCCGGTAAACTGCTGGTAGCAGGAAACATCACCGATGCCCATATCATCAGCCAGGAAAAGAATAATATTCGGTGCCGGGCGATTACCTTCTCTGTTTATGTGGCTGCATGCAGAACATGCCAGCAGAAAGAGTACTGTTCTAATAAAGCTGAACTGTTTCACCACTACAAGTACAACAATTTAAATCTTATCCTCTTCCTTATTTCTGTCATTTGTTTACTGAATTGTTGCAGACAAGCAACACAATGAATAAAATGAGCAAGGAAATATCAGGCAGGCTATGTATTTTTCTGGCACCGTTCTATTCTGCCTATAGCAAAAACAATGATCAACGTGCAAAAGATATTATCCCTTTCCCTTTTAGTCCTGACGATTGCAGCTTCATGTAATTCATCAAAACAGGAGATTCTCAAACCCAATATTATCATCATCTATACCGACGACCAGGGTTATGGTGATGTAGGAGCACTCAATCCCGATGCCAGATTCAAAACCCCCAACCTGGATATACTGGCCAATGAGGGTGTGATTTTTACAGATGGGCACAGCAGTGACGGGGTTTGTACGCCTTCCCGATACTCTCTGTTAACAGGGCGGTATAGCTGGCGGTCATCCTTAAAAAATGGCGTCCTTTCATCGGACGGGCCCTGCCTGATTGAAAAGGACAGGATGACCATTGCCTCCCTGCTCAGTGATAATGGGTATAATACGGGCATGGTCGGCAAATGGCATCTTCAGATGGAATTTGCAGGAAGCCCCGGGAAAGACCGCGACTGGTCAAAGCCATTCACTGAAGGTCCCATTGAAAAGGGCTTCGATTACTATTTCGGGATACCTGCATCCATGAACTTTGGTGTGCTGACCTATCTGGAAAACGATCGCGTGCTGGACCCTCCTGTCCTGTGGACAAAGAAGAAAAATGATATTACCCCCCGGACCTACAGGATGACGCCTCCCTATGAGACAGAAGCGCAGGAGGGAAAGCAATGGATTGAGGTAGCCCCTTCCTTTAACGATGAAGAGGTACTGGAAACATTCGCCGCGAAAGCGGTAGAATACATCAATGCATCTGCCGATGATGCAAAGAACGGGAAGCCCTTCTTCCTGTACTTTGCCTTAACCAGTCCACATCTCCCCCACTGTACCCATCCCGATTTCCAGGGGCGCAGTAATTGTGGCAATTATGGTGACTTTATGGAAGAAACGGATTACCGTGTGGGACAGGTACTGGATGCATTGGCGGCAAACGGGATTGAAGAAAATACCCTGGTCATCTTCTCCTCAGACAATGGAGCTGAAACTAACTATGTGTATCAGCGCGATACTTTCAATCACTACAGCTCTTTGAACTTCAAGGGCGGAAAAAGAGACATTTATGAGGGCGGGCATCGTATTCCCTTTCTGATGCGCTGGCCCAGGGTCATCGAAGCTGGAAGAAAAGCAGACATCCCGGTATGTCAATCCGATTACTTCGCGACCATAGCTGATATCATTGGTGCCCCGATTCCTGAAAATGCCGGGGAAGACAGCTACAGCTTGTATCCGGTCCTATTAAGTGAGAAGTACGACCGGGAACTAAGGGGGCCGGTGATTCATCATTCTGTTTCAGGTCATTTCGCGATCCGGGAGGGGGACTGGAAGTTAAATATGCTGCGTGGATCGGGAGGATCACTGAAGCCAAGGATCTATATTCCGGAAGAAGGCGAAGCCAGATATGAACTGTACAATCTGAAAGATGATCCGGGAGAGACCCACAACCTCTATTTTGAACATCCCGAGATTGTCGAGGAACTCACCTCCAAAATTACCGCAATCGTGAAGAATGGAAGATCAACACCCGGTACTCCTCAGGATTACATTAAAGGCGACTGGAAACAGCTCACATGGATGGATGTTAACTAATTTTTTTGAAATGAAAGCATACAGACCCCTGATGATTAATGGCCTTTTATTGGTCGTAATGGTACTATTCTCCAGCGGATGTCAAAGCGGAAAACAGGAAGAAAAGGCCCTGATGCAGGCCATTGAAGAGTACGAGAACGCCTGGGCCTCGGGCGATTTCCTGACCGTGGAGTCATTCTTTGCCGATGATGCGAAACGTTTGCACACAGAGCCCTACGTATGGGATCGAAAGGAGATAAAACGTTACTTCGAAGAAAGGGCGGCTCTAATTGGGGACAGCACCACCCCGTTTGTGAAAAATCAGTGGAAAAAGGAGCGGGAATACCTGGAGATACGAGTGGAGGAGAACCTGGCCTATGATGTTTTCACAACCGACAGATTTAAAGCCATGCATATCTGGGGAAAGCAAAAGGATGGCTCATGGAAAATCCTCTATGACGTGGGCATGCTAAATTACCCCTGCGAGTAGAGGGGCGATGAATGATTCAAGCAATAAATCTGCAATACAGAGCAAACATATGCGAATAGAAATCGCAAGATTTACACAGACACTAAAAGCCATCTTAATCATTCTGATCCTCACAGTAAGGATCCTTCCCGCTATATCCCAGCAAGTCAATATCATCTTTATTTATGCGGATGACTGGGGATATGGTGACCTGAGCCTTCACGGGCATCCTACCATCACCACACCCAATCTTGACCGGCTGGCAGTCGAAGGGACCGAGTTTCTACAGTTCAATGTGTGCAATCCGGTCTGTTCACCCAGCAGGGCGGCCATCATGACAGGCCATTACCCTTCGCGCCATCATATTCATCAGCATTTTGCCAACCATCAATCGAACATGGACCGGGACATGCCCGACTGGCTGGACCCGGCCCTTCCCATGCTATCCAGGCTATTCAAAGAAGCAGGTTACAGAACATCTCATTATGGAAAATGGCACCTTACCAACAGTGGGGTGATCGATCCTCCCCTTCCAGTTACCTACGGTTATGATGAGTCCTATGTATTTAACGGTCCAGGTCCCCAGGTGGGTGTGCCCACCGGCATATCCACAGGGAAAGGCGTGGATAATTGCATGGACTTCATTCATCGTGACCGGAGCAAACCCTTCTTTATCAACCTGTGGATTCACGAATCCCATGCGGTTATCGATCCTCCACAGGATGCGAAGGATGCCTATGCACATGTGGATGAACCATTCAGGAGTTATTATGCCTGTATTTCCTATGCTGACCGGGAACTGGGCCGCTTATTTCAGTACCTGAAAGATGAGCAACTTGACAGTACTACTCTGGTGGTTTTCAGTTCTGATAACGGTCCGGAAAATCCCAGTGATGACCCTGAACGTGTTACTTATTACTCCAGGGGAGAAACAGCTGGACTTCGTGGACAGAAACGAAGCCTCTTTGAAGGAGGAGTGGGCCTTCCCTTTATCGTACACTGGCCAGGTACCGTTCCGGCCGGCAAAAAAAACAATACCACCCATATTGCTGCCGTGGATGTGTTGCCATCCTTATGCAATATAGCAGGTATAGACCTGCCTGCGGACTATGTTTCTGATGGTGAGGATCTGAGCGAAGGGCTGCTGGGCAGTGATCAGAAACGGACAAAACCTGTATTCTGGGATTGGAGAGGTGCAGGTAACTTAGAAAACTGGCCCAGGATGGCAGTGAGAAGCGGGGACTGGAAATTTGTGTCCAACGGGGATGGATCCCAACGCCACCTGTTTAATATACAGGCCAGCCGGGTGGAGGAAAAGGATTCTTTGGCCTATTACCCGGAGCTGGCGGACAGCCTGTTTCTTATGGTCAACAAGTGGAGAGAGGACATTCCCAAAAACATACCCGTATCCAAGATCCGTTTTTATACGAATAAGGGTGGGGACCAGGTGCTTATCGATTTCTCCGCTGCGGATGCCTCCCTGGCCAAGGTATCAGATCCGGAATTTCGTTTATACAGATCAGAAAAGAATACAGAGCTCCCCATCGATTCCATCAGCCATGATACCCGGAAGATCTATCTCCACCTGAGTCCGGACCTGGCTCTGCTACCCGGCGACCAGCTTTCAATTGCATTCAGAGCAGGAGAGGTCAAAGCCGAAAACGGGGCCTCCCTCCTCTTCTTCTCCACCGAAGCAGTGGAAAACCGGATCCAGACAGGATCTGAACTGATCACCCTGGGATTCAGGGTATTCGATGGATCAAATGATTTCAGGCTGCCGGATGTTAGCCTGATGGTGGATTCGGCCGAGGCCCAAAGCAATGATAACGGGGAAGCTTACTTCAAATTCCCGGAAGGAGAATACACCTATAGTGCTCACAGGGAAAATTTCACATGGGTGGAGGATAGCCTCATACTTATTTCCGATACCCTGATCAATCTCTACCTCCACCCCACCCTTGCTTCCGTAAAATTCAGGATCAGGGACGGAACGCTTCCTCTTAGCTCTGCCAGAGTAGAGGTCGGTGAATATGAGAAGCAGACCAACGCCGTAGGCATCGCCCTGTTTGAAGACCTGGCCATCGGTGAACATTACACATATACTGTTTCAAAAAGCGGTTATGATCAGGCTGATAATTCTTTCATTCTGTATTCAGACACCACCATCCAACTTGTACTGACGCCTGGCACCGGCACTTTCACAGCTGCGAAGACTGAAGTGCTCATCTACCCCAACCCCTGTAATGGAAGATTCTGTATACAGTGTCCGGATGAAATTCAATGCATGGAAATCTATTCTATTCAGGGCAAACTACTACAAAAGATGGAAAGTGTAGAAAGCGGACAAGAGATCAATCTTTCAGCTCTGGGTAAAGGTATCTATCTGTTAAAGACTACTCCCTTGAAGGGTAGCAGGACTCCTCACATTGCACGTATACAATACCTTTAATCCATGAGAGCAACACTCTTCCTGATAACAGTATTAGTAGCAACACATTTGTCAGCTAACAATGGGGCAAAAGAAAAAAAGCCAAATGTGATTATCATTATGACGGATGATCAGGGATCTGCTGATGAGATCTGGGCAAATCACAATGATGAAGATAAAGTTGCAGCTGCGGGCAAAAAGTTGACTGATTTAAGCAACTACCTGCAAGTTGATCAGGCTATCTTGCATCTTATATTCTCATATGATCAGTTTCTGTAATTCAATATCATAAAAGAAGTCCATGGTTCATTCTAAAGCACTATGCTTATTCATCTTTGCCTTTATCCTTTTACCATTAAGCGGACAAGAAACAGACAGTAGTATCGTTAGTCGTTCACCGTACGATGTATCCGACAGCCTCATGTTCGCCTGGGTTCCTGATGGTATGCACGATAGCATACCAGCCTATACCGGCAGCAGCATCTTCACGACCGATTATCAGCCGTCGGGAAGCTACTGGGATAAGGACTGTGACGAAGAGGATGTCTTCCTTGCAAGGTTGATCCACAAGGAAGCTGATTCGGTGCACTGGAACCTGGGAGTGGGCCGGGCCGGCATCATCTACTCCTTCATCGGGCCTTATGGCGAGGGTGTCCCGCCACAGGTACATGGTTCGGGTGATTTTAATCTTGCTCCATGGATCGACGAGGTCTGGCAAATTGTTAGTGTGAATTCAAATCTTAACAATCACGACCGGATCCCTGCTCCTCCGGGCTCTACCCTGGCCACTACGGTCCGCAGCATGCCCTATTTCATTCATGGCGCAGGTGCCTACAGGAATGATACCATGTTTGCACGACTTCCCGCACCCTTTTACAGCCCCTTTATGTCTTCCTGGTACAACCCGCAGGAAAAAGCACTCTATACTACCAACTGGGGAACCCAGGCTCATATACCCAGCCTTCATAAATCCCAGTTGCTGTATACCTACAAATACAAGGATCTGGGGAACGGGATCATGGAAAACACCATGGTCATTCAAAATTTTGGCGATGTTCATGTACATTACCACAACATGCCCTGGGGTGGCGTGAGGGCTTCCAACCTTCCACAGGTCTGGCTATCCAAACCGGACCATAGCCTGGAGAGATCTTACAAAACCTTTGGCGGAGAAAATCCCGGAATCTTATCCAGCCTGGACCTGACGGGTGGGTATATGATCTGGGCAGCTGAAGGAGACGATGAGGACCGGCCGGCCATGGCTCTTGTTTACGGATATGAAAAACACAAAGTGGAATATAAGAACAAATACAATATGTCCTTTAACCGCCTCCGCTGGGGATTGACGGGAAACGTGGATCGAAGCTATACGGTTTTTGTCCTCAACCCGAAGATCGATATCAAGCGCGGGAATTCTTTCTATTACAGGATCTATTACATTAACGGAACCTTCAGGGAGGTTCATGAGAAGGCAAAAAAAATAGCGGATGCCCCGGATTACGGTATGATCCATGCAGATCACGAGCAGGCACAAAGGACGGTCATAAAACCGGCCGATCATTTTTCTGCTTTGAAGGAGGACATTGAGCTTTTTGCCGAACCGGTTCCCAATAATATCCCGCTCTTTCTCATGGAAAACACAAAGACAGGAATACGCTACATTTCCCCCGATCTTTACCATGATGTACCCACCCAGCCCTTTGTCAATCCTTATGATCCTTCAGATCCCAAATACGAAACCTACCAGAACAGGATCGTCTACAGGCAGTATGACGGCACCATCAAATACATCCGATTACTGGGTTATGGCGTTAGCTCCAGGGACCATACCCCGAACATTCGCTACAGGCTGTTGGATTCCATGGTCCTGGATCCCACTCGGATTGTCATCCCGGAGTCTTATAAGAATAAGGTATGGATTCCTGCGGGAGCCTGTGACAGTTGTTCGGTGGGCCTGGATCCGGAACCTTTACCGTCCGGCGCCGAGCTCTATTCTGATTTCGGAGAGAACCGGATCTATGAAGCACAGGATCTGACGAACCTGGAGTACACCCACAATGTGGTGAATCCTGCTAAATCCGATGTGAATCCCAGTCACCTGTGCGGAAAAGTATCCAGACTTTCCGGGGAACAATCCAGGTTTTTTTTTGAAGTCCCGGGTAGTATTGAGCTGACCGGGGCCGGCACATTCCGCATAAGGGTGTATTATGAATCAGATGCACCCATTCCAGATCCCTGTAATGTGGGTATCATCCTTAAAAACAAGGGGGATGAAAGCACTCAGATGAAACAAGTGCAGAATGTAAGTGTGGCCAATGAGTGGGTGGAATACAGATTTAATTTCCATCACAATTTCCCTCCCGACGATTATAACCAGGTCTGGATATATTTCTCATCGCCCGACAATGAGAACCAGGCTGTCGGCCAGACCTTCTATATTGATGAGTTGACCGGTCCGGTCGTTAATATCCCGGAAATAGAGTACCAGGTAACTTTTCGACTGACGGACAAACTTAGCAATGAAGAGCTTCGTGATGCCTCTCTGACCATCGGACAGCAGCTTGAGCTTACAGATGCTGCCGGAGAAGCAGCATTTTCCCTTTCTGAGGGAACTTACACCTACAGTGCCAGGCATCCCGATTTTGCCGGGATAGATTCTTCCCTGCAACTCAGGAAGGACACAGTGGTGCAACTGGCACTGAAACCGCTTAAAAAGCATGTCAGGTTCTCTATTTATTCAGACAACATGGAGAAGGTGCTGTCGGGCGTTTCTGTTAAGCTGGGAGAAACCGAGTTACTCTCAGGATTAAACGGATCGGCCATCTTCGATGTATGGAAGGGAAGCTATGCCTACACCCTAAGTCACCCCGACTATTTCACCCTTGGCTCTACAATCGAAGTGAGTGGTGACACCACTGTGCTTATCATCCTGCTTGCCAGCAAGGCCACACTTAAGTTCAGGGTATACTCACAGGATAAGCCTCTTAATATGGCCACCTTACAGCTAAACAACGATTCGCTCAACACCAGTCAGACAGGCATCGCACTTTTCCAGGATCTCCCGAGGTTCGAGGAGTATGACTGGTCTGTTTCGAAGAAGGGCTATGAAAGTGTGACGGGCTTAGTGAAGCTGGAAAATGATACCACTGTTAATGTAAGCATGAATCTTTTAAGCCATGCGGCTTTCCCAGGATTGGACGGGCTCAGGCTCTATCCCAATCCGGCCAGTACCAGATTATTCATTGAATCGCCAGTAAGAATCAACCGGGTCGAACTCTGTGATCTGCGAGCTGCCGTTTTATACAATACGGACACAAATGTCAAAAACCTGGAGTTGGATATTTCAGTATTTCCAGCCGGTATTTATGTCGCACATATATACCGGGATGGCCTCAGTACGCTTAGCCTGAAAGTTGTGAAATCAAAATAATTATTTAGAACGAATAATCTGTATGAGCTTAAGGACATGTAGTTGAAATAAATATTACACCAATCTCTAGGCTTAATTAACCAAATATCTTCAGAATAATATGAGATCATCTGGAAACAATCCCGGTATTTAGGGACCAGGTACTTCCCGAATTTCATAATGAGAAATTTAGTTGTAAACTCATAATTTCTAAATTCCTTTCCAGGAGCTATCCTTGCAGTGAAATGTACACTGGCCTTCTGATCATCAGTAAGACCGGGGTACCGTTTCTCCATGCCAGGGGAAGGCGAGGGTGGGCTGGTTGACATACCGCTCAGCATTTATCTCCAGTTCAGCGCCGGCACCCGGAGCAAGCCGGACCGTAAAGCTTCTGGAGTCAACCCTATATTCTTCACCGTTTACCTTCACCCATTCACACTGATGTTCACCGTAGGCTCCGGTTTGAAGGATCACAGTCCGGGCTTCAATCTGGTTAATATTAACCAGGCTGAGCCGGGTGATCTCTCCGTCTATTCCTGTCACCAGACCGGCAACATCCTCAGGAATGCCTGCACGCCGGTTTTCAGGGTCGAAATACCTTACCCGGCAATGCAAATTCCATATCATACCGCCAAGGTTCCCACCCATCATCAGGTTAACAAGGTTATGTATGGTGGCGGGATCGAACTCCAGGGGCCAGAAAGCCAGCCTGGTATCCGGCGTTGTATAATCATTGCGCATATCGCGGACCTGGTTCCGGATACGCAGGAGGTCTGAGCGCAAAGCCTGTTCGGGGTAAGCAGGATTGTCCCCTTCCAGGAACTGTATCCAGCTGTGGTCCTCAATCTTCTCCTTATCCTGGGGATCATTGGACCAGAGATACAGGTCCACCAGGCGGGAAACCAGCGATCCGTCCAGGGGTTTCCAGTTATACCAGCCTTCCACACCCATGCCCTCGGGTATGTACAACATGCTGTCCTTAATCTCGAAAACATTTTGTTTTTGCGGCTTATCCCGGTCTATGTGCATCCCGAAAGATCTTGGTATCATCTCCCTCCCGTGGATGGTTTTTTTATGCTCAAACAGGTTATCCATCTGCCGGCGGGCTGCCTCAATGTAAAGCTGGTCACCCGTTACCATCAGCCCGTTGGCCATGCCCGGCCACAGGCCCAGGAATATCCTGTTTTCGTGATGGATGCTTTTCCTCCAGTTGAAGTAGGAGAAATTCCAGCCGTAGGTTCCCCGGTACCATTTACCATCCAGAATATCCCCGATCTTGCCGTCCAGCCCCACATTGCTTGGGAAATTCCCGCCGTTATCAGCAGCCCTCTGTATCCATGCAGAGGCATATTCTATGAGCCAGTCCCTGTACTTATCCTCATGTTCCAGCATGTATGCATTCATTGCAAGCTGGGTGGTGACCAGGTTAAAG
This sequence comes from Bacteroidota bacterium, assembly GCA_024244665.1. The sequence goes on from JAAEOI010000231.1 coordinate 20,540, forward strand.
GGATGGTCGCCACGTGTACTCTGTGGGAAATAGTAAAAATGATGCACGATTCCTGCATATTCCTCCTCGTAGCGCATCATCCTGGTTTTGCCACCCAGGTTATACAGCATATGAAACCTGCCCTCGGTGGGATCACCGGCCCAGTCATAGACATTCCCATCACGAAGGAGGGGACCCATGCTGCCATTCCAGAAACTCCGGATGATCCTGTGTTCCGGATCATAGTTCAGAGCATCGGGATCCTCATTCAGGTAAAAACCGGCAAAGCGACGGTAGCGCTGCTGCATTGTTATATCAGTGGGATCCGACAGGCCCTGGTAAATAAATCCCTGCATCCCCTCACCCTGGTGTTTCCAGTCAGCATGAGGGTTGAATTCCTTGTAATAGCATCCGACCCGGGCCACATCTGTGCAGTCCGTGGTTACCGCAGTGTATTGCTGAAGGTGTCCTTCATGTCCAAACTTATAAAGTGACAGAACTGTATCTTTTGCCCCGAGCATATGCAGCATGGGCCACCTTCTGAAGCATTCCATGGCATCGTCCGCCCCGTCAAGCATGCCCCAGCGCGGAACATGCAGGAGATATCCTTTTTCATCCAGGTAGGTTTTGGAAAACTCCACAACTGCCTGTGAATTGGCTTTTAGGACCTCTCTCTGCAACAAGGCCCATTCAGGGGGGGCAACCGGATTTGTGATGTTTATGAAATCCTGTGTCCAGGCTGTCCCTCCAAAGACCAGATGGATCAATATGGCAGCAAGCACTCTATTAGATGTTTTCATGTTTCTAAGTTTTGAGATCTAAAATTTAATGGATAACACACCGATATCAAAGCCGGTGATCATTCTAAGCAATAAAAGCGATGATTTAAGCAAGCTATTTATGTTAACAGAGCATACCTTTATTTCTGTTCAACTAAAAATCAGATGCTATGAGAGGAATACGGATATTCAGCCTGATAGCCGTTCTGTTCATTGGCTTTTCTATTGTTGTTTCAGGAGCTCCCCGCAAGGACTCTCCTCCCAAGATCATTTTTGTTTTTGTCGATGACAAGGGATTCAGGGACCTGGGTTCTGGCAAGTCTTCCCCTCTTGTGCATAATTACGGGATCGATGTGGTTAAAATCCACAACGGACCTGTGGTTGATGATAATGAATATTGCTACAAAGGAGTGGACTTGTATAAAGCTATTTTGGGATCGGAGATGGAAAGGCGCAAACCCATCATGTGGCAGTACCGTTTCGTGGGTAATCCTCTGCAGTTGCGATATGGAGAAAAAGTAATAAGCACAAAAACCAAAGTGGGCCAGGAGTTAATATTCGATGGTGAGGATTTTGCATCAGATTCTGTAAGTTTCAGCTCAAGGCAAGTTTCAGGTAGAGGATGAGGGATATACCTGGACAGAGCAGGGCATGGCTCTTGGGACTGGTGAAGATGGAGTTTTTGACAGTCACGCCGTGTTCACACCCAATATCCTGGCTTATGAGGGCAAGTACTATCTCTATTATACCGGCGTCAAACCGACTCCCGGTAATCCTGACAAAGAGTTCGAAGGCAACTCGACCACCGATATCACGGCCATTGGTCTTGCCGTGGCTGACAGTCCGGATGGACCTTATGATAAACACGGGGATCCCTTACTTGATAAAAGCCATGAGGTTCTTATCTGGAGTCAGGATGGCGGAGTGGCATCGCTGGCAGCAGTGTAGGTGTACTAAACTGGCTAAGGGATTTATTCACTCAAAGCATATTCGACTGAATACAATGGCAGGTTAGTCATCCACGATTCCTCTTTGTAATCTTTCATTGAAAAGCGCAAAGCAGTTTGAGGTTTGTATTTTTCACAGAAAAACCTGAAGCTTCTTGCCTTTACATTGACTTCAGCTTTCACCTCAATGGGAATGATCCTACCTTCCCTCTGAACAATAAAATCCACCTCGGTGGTACTCCGCTCGTTGGTCCAGTAAGCGATTTTCTGGGAATCAGAAGCATTGAGTTGCTGGAAAATAAATTGCTCGGTCAAAGCTCCTTTGTATTGAAGGAACAGATCATTTCCCTGTATCATGGTTTCAAGTGGCAAATCACACATGGCTGATAAAAGTCCCACGTCAACCATGTAGAGCTTAAAGATCGACAATTCCTCAAAAGCATTCAGAGGTAATTCAGGTTTGCTAACCCGACAGGCTTTGTAAATCAGTCCTGCATCTACAAGCCATTGAATCGCCAGTTCAAAATCCTTTGCCCTGGCACCAGGTTTCAAGCTTCCGTAAATAAACTTTTTGTTTTCTTTAGCCAATTGTGCCGCCAAACTTTGCCATACCAACCTGATCCGGGGCAAGACATTGCTCGGAGCATGTTTTGAAAAATCTGCTTCATATGCAATCAAAATGCTCTTCTGGATACTCCTCACCCGTTTCCAATCCCTGTTATGAGAATAGGCATATACTACTTCGGGCATGCCACCCACATAATAATAGGTTTTCAAATATTCTGTGAGCTTTGATCTGAAAAAGGATATACTGGACCAATCCTTTCTTTTAAGTAATTCAATAAGCTCCTTTTCTCCCTTCGCTAATAAAAACTCGGAAAATGTCATAGGATTAAGATCCAGGAAGTCGACTTTACCTACCGGGAATGAAGATTTCTTGGGCATACTGATACCCAAAAGGGAGCCTGCTGCTATGACATGGATCCCCGGTGCCTTCTCAAAGAAATACTTCAACGAGGTAATCCCTCTTTCTGCCACCTGTATCTCATCGAGGATAATCAGGGTATTTCCCGGATAAACGGTTTCACTCGTGTAAATCTCCAGAACACTAATTATCCGTTCCAGGTCAAAATCCTCAATGAAAAGCGATTGCAATTGAGTATCATCCTCAAAATTCACATACAACGAATTTTTATACCTGGTCCTGGCAAATTCTTTCAGCAACCATGTTTTACCAACCTGTCTCGCACCCCTTACAATCAAAGGCTTTCGCCCGTCGGTCTCCTTCCAGTCCTTCAACCGTTTATAAGCCTCTCTGTACATTTTTATCGCGATATTTATGTATCAATACTACGTTTTTATCGCGATATATTCAAATTCAAACAACATTTTTATCGAATTATCAGGGTTTTATGATGATCAGCAGGTTGGTACTGTTCAGTTCGGAAGAAATAACTTACAAATACACATGAATTAGATTGCAAGTTAGCATAGGTAAAACAGACCATGACGGATCGTAGGAAGCATACAGGTCTACTGCTTACAAATAGAAGATTCAAATAAGGAAAAGGGAGTTATGAGCAACTGCCCTGGCTATTATTCGCCTATTTTTATTCGTATGGAAAGAATTATTTAACTGACATTGCTCATCATTACAGCGGGTTGCTCGACCGTTAATCATGATATATATATTTCCCCGGAAGGTAATTATCCTGAAGCAGGCCTCACCATATGGCTGAGGGATGGAGAATCGGCTGAACACAACGGTGGTGTTTCGGGGCCCTGGTGATGCGCGGAAACACCTCCCTCCCACTGGGCCGCACTCCCAACGGGGATATACTGACAAACGATGCCTTTTATACTTTCAGCAAGCGGACGTTTACAAGGCTTACCGACCCGGAGTGAGCGGTGCGGAAGATCTTGCCGGGGCGGAGATTATCCTGCGAAAGAATGTCTGGAGGTATGATCCTTATCCGGTCACCTCAGTGGAGGGGACTGTCGTAAACATCCTCAATGATCAGAAGCCCACGGCAAAAAAGGGAGATGAGAACCTGCAGGAGGCCGGATATTTCTTTCAGAAACATCTGAATACCCTGGATA